>NZ_NKHQ01000014.1:56442-167870 GCF_014467265.1 Xenorhabdus sp. TS4
TCAGTCATACCATAATAAAAAAATTATGCACTAAATTTATTATCCCAGACTCATCCGGCTTTTATTTGCCTGCCAGAGATACCCCCTATAAATCTTTTTCATCCTCTCAGTTATGCACCCTGTGCGCAATCCTCTGAAAGCCTTGCTACATCTGGATTTACGGTAATTAATATAATATTCATTCACTGTACCCTCTGTTCACCCCCTTTTTTTACACTAATGAAGAGAATGTATATTTGATATATAGCTAAGAAATAACTATACATCTATTATTTTCCTTTAAATACAGACAGATATTTAAAATTATGCAGGGAATGCAGACTTAAGACCAAAAAGTTTATAGTGGGGATTTAAAATCCCGGCATTCAGGCACAGACGGCAACCACTCTTCGGCTTCTTCCGACAACTCAACGTTATAAGAGTAACCTTTCTTGGTTCGTACTTTCTGATACTCCTTTTTGTATTCCAGCATAATTTTGGGGAGAGATTCGCCGAACTTGGTCAGTGTGAGCGGGCGTTCAAAGCCGTGTGCTTCCATAAAAGAAAGATAAGCATGATATAAATACATTCTCGGTGCCCGTGGGCTGATATTCTTAGTGCCCATCTTCATCCCAGTTGCATCATTGACAGCGACCAGATAACCGCAAAAGCGATACAACGGATCGGAATTGCTTTTTACCGTTAACGCCTCGTTAGAATCGCGTTGCGCCTGTAGCAGCTTTTTAGCCTCGTTCTGGTCGGCAAATTCGTTTAATAAATGGCGGATAATAATGGGCAGTTCCCGACTGATTTTCTCCGGTAAGTGTGGATCTTTTTCTGACTCTTTGACAGGAATGTTAAACGAGAATATCACCCGCCGCCGTGCAATGCCGCCATTGCGCTCTGTAAAACTCATGGGTTCGTTATTGGTGGCTAACACCACGGCTTTGATGATGGTAGAAAATTGCTTCTCGTATTTTCCGTCAACTTCAATCAGGTCCCCACCTGTAATGGCCTTGATGCCTGCCCCTTCACCGACATATTTAACCTGATCGGGCAGCGTAATCAGGCTTTTCCCGACAAACTGATAACGGCCTCTCGCCTCATCCAGTGCTCTCATATTGCCACTGGCGGTATTGTGCTCCCCTGCCAATAAAGTGGCGATATACGTAAAGATACTTTTGCCGCTGCCACCTTCGCCCGTCACTTCAATAAATAGCTGCCAGTCATAACGGTTTGCCAGGATCATAAACAGAGCGGCTTTAATACGGTTCATCTTGTTTTCATTGCTTCCCGCCGCATGGGATAACCAGCGATAGAAGTCAGGAGCATGATCCGGCAAGTTTTCGCCGATAGCAGGCGGAGTGAATTCGATACTGTTATGGTTCATTAGCCAGTGTTCCGGCTGGTGCGGGGTAAACTGTTGAGTCGATAAATCATACACACCATTACTGAACCCGATTAAATCCTGCCGTTGTTCCCCAATAACCGGCACTTGTAATTTCATGGCATAGATAGCGTTATTGATCCCGTTCGGGCTGTAAGGGGTTTCGTGCTGGTCAAAAATTGCCACCATTGCGCGGCGCAGCTCATTATCCGATACGATTTCCCATGTTGCACCGTTATAGTGGTAGACCATTTCGCTATCAGGGTTAACCGCCACTTTGCCGTACCGCTCAACCAATAGTGCTCCGCGCTGACTGGCTGCCATTTGTGCCAGATTGTTATTGGCTTTTTTGGGCTTCGTTTCGTGGATAATCACCGCTTCTGCTTCCATGAGTTTTTTCTCTCCCACCTGATATAACCCGTTGCTGAATGCCTGTTTTGCTACCTCAATGCCGTGGCGCTGGCGATAATCGTCCCAGTCAGATTTCAATGCCGTAGGCGGTAGTGTGACCCATCCATTAATCGCTATAGCGGCCTTTTCTGCCGCTATCTTACCGACGTTCTTTTTTAACCTACCATTTTTGTCCCGCTCTTCCGGTTCGTGCCAATCGTTATCAGCAGCAAGAATAATTTTCGCATCTGGCCACTGGGTTCTGACCTGTTCGGCAACCGTGAGTAAATTACTTTCATCAATCGCCGCCAGCACAACGCCTTTATGTAACTGCCTGACCGTTAAAGCGGTGGCGTAACCTTCGGTGATAATGAAAATGTCCGGCGTTCCGGTAATTTTGGATATGGGGATAAAACTGCCTTTCTTCTGCGTACCTGCAACAAGGCGTTTTTCACCGTTCGGCTTGATGGTTTGTGCGCCCGTGATTGTGCCGTCCAGCGTTTGAGTCACCAGCAGCAACGAACCATCTTTTAATAACCGCTGATTGGGGCATTGCAGCCCCTTTTTCAGCAGATATTGAGATTCGCCCTTAACAGCGGTGGCAACCAGTGCCATGATGCGTTCAGCAATAGGTTTTGCTGCTCTAGATTGTTCTTTGGCGATCTTGGGTTCCGGCAAAGGCATTGCCAGCACATCCGCCACCAGCTTAGCCGCTGCAAAGACGGTGATCCCTTTGGTTCTTGCCACCAAATCCAACCCATCACCGTGATTCGGCTCATCACACTGGCGACAATGCCAGTCGCCATGATGGTTATCGTCGATAAAGTGGAAACGATCAGTGCCACCACATATCGGACAAGCACCGTGCTTACCCTTTGCGGGAACATCAACGCCACAAGCAGGTAACAGGCTTTGCCAGTGGTTGATGGCTGATTTTTTCACTGTTCGGATAATATCTAACGGGCGGCTTTTCTGATTATTATTTCCCTGACTCATGATCACTCGTCCTCGCCATTAACCGCTGCATAGAGCGAATAGTAAACTTCCTGATTAATATCACAGGCTAGCGACAGCAAATCGTGTAACTCTTCCGAACAGTGTTGGCTTGCCTGTTCAAGAATGACCTCATATAAAGAGGTACATAATCCCGCACGAAATGAAGCCTGACCTAACGGATCGGATTTTCTGTATACCATGCAATTTAATAATTTATTCATCGGTGGCTGCGGAGCATGTTTCAACAGGGCGCGGTGAACTTCCTGATGAATGCCGTGCGCCAATGCAATCAGATTATTTAAATTGATTTCGCACTCACCTTTGGCTTTTTTGGTAATGAACGTGAAAAGTGAAATACCCAGACCTGCACGATATAACGCCTGTTTCAGTGAGATAGGTTTATGACTCATGGTATGCCCCCTGACGTAATGCGAAGATCAAAGAGGACATGTCAGCCAATAGACGAGCTTCATTTTCACTGCTTGCCAGAACGATAATCAAGCGTAACGGGTAAAGATCCACCAGCCACTGAGTGCCGGATGCAATTAGGAATGTATATTTTAGGCGAGTTTGGTTAGACTGTGTGTCAGCCATAGCGTAAATCTCCTTTACGTTGTGGTTAGACGCCTCGATAGTGGTTCCAAGCACTTCGGGGCGTTGTCTTTTCTGCCTTGAATCACTCAAGGTGCGATTCACTTTACTTGTAATTGAATCGCACTTCAATCCTTTTTTTATAATTCCTTTTGTGTATACTGAATCGCACCTATATATAAGGAGTTCAGCAATGGCAACAGGTTCTAAGAATTCTAAGTCACAACAATTAAACGCAAGATTTCCACATGAAGTTGTAGAAGAAATGGAAAAATATATTGCAGAAGGCGAAAACAAAGCACAGTTTATCGTTACCTCTGTCAAAGCTGAGATCAAACGCCGCCAGCGCAAAGCTAAAGCTTCATCTGAGCAATAGCTAATTAATCGATAATAAATCCAGTAGTTAACTATTTCTTTAAAAGAGAATAAATTAAGGATAACATTCGCAGTGTTATCCTTTTCTTTTTCAATCCAATCAACAGCAATATAATTAATAAAAATATCGCATACCTGATTTTTTATATATAAAATACTATCACGGTTATTAGCCATGTTTTTATTTATCATCTTTTTTATTTGCTGTTTTTTATTCATGATGAGAGAATATGTTTTCTCTGCTTATCAGCCAGTAATATTTCTTTATTACATTTCACCACGAGATTCGGCAATGCGTTTAGCTATCCAGCTATCAACTTCTGATTCAATAAAAGCAATTGAGCGAGAACCAATTTTAACTTGTTTGGGAAATTTATTTTCTCCAATAAGTTTATAAAGCCACGCTTTGCTGTAACCAGTTCTACGTTGAACTTCTGGCAAGCGAATAAGATTTTCTTTAGGTATAGTAATTGTTGACATATTTTCCCCGTTAGCTTGTCTATATTTGATGCTTCTGGACGTTGTTAGAACAGGGATGATTAAACAGAATTTATAATGTGAGATCATCACACTGGGATAGTGCTTTGTTTCATACAAAGAATCCAATGTTTTGTAGACCACAAAATAACTATTTATGATTACAAAAACCATAAATAGTTATATATTAAATAACAAAAATAATTATTTTATATTGATTCGGTTAGGCACGCTTTTTAAATTTTCCATGTATCACATTCTCTCCTAATTCGAGCGCTTCCATATAATCCGCATACCATTGCAGCATTTCCCGACGACCATCCAGATATTGGGCATGATTATAAGTTCCTCGTATGCTGTTTTTATCAACATGAGCAAGCTGTGTTTCAATCCAAGCAGTGTTATAGCCCTGTTCATGTAAGATAGTGCTCATGGTGTGGCGGAATCCATGACCTGTGGCTTTTCCACCATAACCAATACGTTTAAGAACCTGATTAATGGCGGCCTCACTCATTGGCTTACCTGCATCATTCCTGCCATGAAAAGCAAAGTTAAATCTGCCTGTGATCGCCTCCAACTCTCTCAGCAAAGCCAGAGCCTGCTCAGAAAGAGGGACAATATGAGGCCGACGCATTTTCATGTGTTCTTGTGGGATTTCCCAAATTGCTTTATCGAAATCAATTTCTGCCCAAGTAGAGGCTCGCAGTTCTATTGTTCTTAATCCGGTAAGTAAAAGTAATTTGGTCGCGATTTGAGTAATCTTACTTCCGCTATAGAGGGAAAGTGCCTGTAGGAACGCGGGTAATTCATCAACATTCAAATGCGGGAAATGTTTGGCTTTCGGTGTTGCTAATGCTCCAGCCAGTTCAGCAGCAGGATTATATTCTGCTCTTCCTGTGACAATTGCGTATCTGAAAACTTGGTTACATGCCTGCCTGATTTTTTTCAACTTATCAAGAACGCCGCGCTGTTCCATTTTGCGCAAAACGGTGAGCATGTCTAAAGGTTTGATATCGGTGATAGCTTGCTTGCCAATATAAGGGAAAATATCTTTTGTGAAGCCTTCTAAAAGGTCTTCTGCGTAACCCTTTGACCAGTTGGGAGCCTTGTAAGCGTGCCACTCAAGGGCGATTTTGTCAAAGCTGTTATTTACGATGAGAGCCTTTTCTCTTTTTTCCTGCTTTTTAACTTGCCCCGGATCATCGCCATTTGCCAATATCTTTTTGGCGTCTTCCCTTTTGTTTCTGGCCTCTGCCAACGTTACGGTGGGATAAGTACCAAATGCCAATCGCTTCTCTTTACCTGCAAAGCGATATTTTAACCGCCAACATTTGGAACCATTCGGGAAAATTTCTAAGTACATGCTCCCACCATCGGAGAGTTTGTACGTTTTGTCTTTGGGCTTTGCGGTGTCTATCTGTCTGGCTGTTAACTTCATTTGGGGGCATCCATTTTGATTGAACCTAACAATGCCCCCTATTATGCCCCCAGAGATCTGTAGATTTCAACATACCTTACTAGACTTAGGAGAACGGAAAAAGGCTAATACTGCGTATTTACTGGAGTTTTGTAGACTTCGGAGGACGTTACGATATGAATGGATGGTACGCCCTACAGGATTCGAACCTGTGACCTACGGCTTAGAAGGCCGTTGCTCTATCCAGCTGAGCTAAGGGCGCATTATGGTATATAGAATAAGAAACATTATTAATGCCTTAATGCCTTAATGCCTTAATGCCTTAATGCCTTAATGCCTTAATGCAGCACCGGATTATACG
Source organism: Xenorhabdus sp. TS4 (assembly GCF_014467265.1). NCBI lineage: Bacteria > Pseudomonadati > Pseudomonadota > Gammaproteobacteria > Enterobacterales > Morganellaceae > Xenorhabdus > Xenorhabdus sp. TS4. The sequence goes on from NZ_NKHQ01000014.1 coordinate 62,416, forward strand.
GGCATAATGGAATGAGTCAATGCCCTTTTCGCTCATATGTTCATTTTATGATTATTAATAAAACTGACAGGCGGTTCATGTTCTGACAAAATAGTCCCTATTCCTATACTTGATAGTGGAATCTTAAATACATGTCAGCAAAAATTATTGATGGGAAAACGATTGCGCAGACAATCAGAAACGAAGTTGCAGAAAAAGTCAGGCAGCGTGTTGCCGCCGGAAAACGAGCGCCAGGTCTTGCCGTCGTTTTAGTGGGAGAAAACCCTGCTTCTCAAATTTATGTCGCCAGCAAACGCCGCGCCTGTGAAGAGGTCGGGTTTATGTCCCGTTCTTATGACCTACCTGATACTACCAGCGAAGCTGAATTACTCTCCCTGATAGATGATCTGAACACCGATACGCAAATCGATGGTATTTTAGTTCAACTCCCTTTACCTGCCGGCATTGATAATGTCAAAGTACTGGAACGCATTCATCCCGATAAGGATGTGGATGGTTTCCACCCTTATAATATCGGTCGTCTGTGCCAGCGCGCCCCGAAACTGCGCCCTTGTACTCCCCGTGGAATTGTAACCCTGCTTGAACGCTGCAATATCAATACCTATGGGCTAAATGCAGTTATTATTGGCGCTTCTAATATCGTTGGGCGCCCGATGAGCCTTGAATTGCTGTTGGCAGGCTGTACAACTACAGTAACGCATCGCTTTACCAAAAACTTACGTCAGCATGTTGAGCAGGCAGATTTATTGGTCGTTGCTGTTGGTAAGCCAAACTTTATTCCTGGTGAATGGATTAAGCCGGGTGCAATTGTAGTTGATGTTGGCATTAATCGACTGGAAAATGGCAAAGTCATCGGTGATGTGGATTTCGATAAGGCGTCAGAACGCGCCAGTTGGATCTCCCCTGTGCCTGGTGGTGTCGGACCGATGACCGTTGCAACATTGATTCAAAATACCTTGCAAGCTTGCGAGGAATATCATGATGTAGATACAACTGAAGGTTATTGATGGAAATTTTTTATTTAGATGGCCACCCTTATGTCGAGTTATGTGATTTGCTGAAATTTCAAGGATGGTGTGAGAGTGGTGCTACGGCGAAATCCGTGATTGCAGAAGGTTTGGTACAAGTTGATAGCCAACTCGAAACTCGCAAACGCTGCAAAATTACTGCCGGGAAAGTTGTTGCCTTTAATGGCGAATCTGTTCGCGTTGAAGAATAAATCAGTAGGTAAACATTACCACTAATACTTTTCAGAAAGACAGTACCTTGTGTATTAAGGTATTGTCTTTTATTTCATAAATATAATTTTATTATTTTTTATCACTGATTTATATAAACCAGAATAAGGTGATATATAAATATTAGACAATATAATGTCAATAATAAGGCCAATATTATTGGCAGTTATCCTTACCATCATGATTTACAACTGATTCTAATATAAAGATCCCCAAGAGTCCCATAGTACAAGCAGATAAAAATAAGCACCATAATATCATTTTTCTGGTTACAGAGTTATCTGATCTTAGTTCGCAAGATATGTGAAATTGACAATATATTGACAAACAATCATATCAATTTTCTAATAAGTCGCTATACTGGGAAGCTTATGTACAACTGAAACGGAGTTAATTATGTTAAGTAATAGAGCTGCAAGAAGGTTGTTGGGTTTGTCTTATAAATTAAGTAATTCTAAACGTAGAGTAAAAATTTCTCTTCTTAATCCTGCTTCCAGTGATAGCACACATCAAATACCAGAGCATCTGAGTAATTCTTCTTTTGTTGCCATGAAACGGGATGCAGTTTCTGGAAAAATCACGTATCACGCTGGAAACGCTTTCTATCCTAAGCACTTAAGTCGTTATCAATAAATTTGTCGGTTTTTATTCCGCTCATTTATATAACAAGCACTACAACTAAAAAATCTTGCTATGAAAGTGCAAAGATATTAAAAACTGAACCGCCCATCTAAGGGGCGGTTCTGGTGTTCAATAAATCAAAAATCGATTATTTACGGCGCCATGTTGTTCCTTGTGGGCCATCTTCCAGCTCAATTCCCATGTCATTTAACTGGTCACGCGCCGCATCAGCCAATGCCCATTCTTTGTTTTTACGAGCATCGTTACGCTGTTTGATTAATGCTTCGATTCGGGCAACATCGCCATCAGTCTGTGCTCCGCCTTGCAAAAAGTGTTCTGGATCTTGTTCCAAAAGGCCAAGAATACCTGCCAATTTACGTAGTCTTGCCGCCAGACCATTAGCTATGGTCATGTCTTCTGTCTTCAGACGATTCAGCTCACGCGCCATATCAAATAAGGCTGAATACGCTTCCGGTGTGTTGAAATCATCGTTCATTGCTTCAACGAAACGGGCTTCAAATGCTTCTCCACCAGCAGGTTGGGCAGATTTATCTGTACCACGCAGGGAGGTATACAGACGTTCAAGGGAAGTGCGCGCCTGTTTCAGGTTCTCTTCCGTATAATTCAACTGGCTGCGATAGTGGCCTGACAGCAAGAAATAACGCACGGTCTCAGCATCGTAATACGCCAGCACATCACGGATGGTAAAGAAGTTATTCAATGATTTGGACATCTTCTCTTTATCCACCATAACCATGCCGGAATGCATCCAATAATTGACGTAAGGACCATCATGGGCACAAGTGGATTGAGCAATCTCATTTTCATGGTGCGGGAACATCAAATCAGAACCGCCACCGTGGATATCAAAGTGGTGACCCAGCGTCTTACCGTTCATGGCGGAACATTCAATATGCCAACCCGGACGGCCTGCTCCCCACGGAGATTCCCAACTCGGCTCACCCGGTTTGGACATTTTCCATAATACAAAATCCATCGGGTTACGTTTTACATCTGCCACTTCAACACGGGCGCCAGCCTGCAATTGTTCCAAATCCTGGCGGGAAAGCAGGCCATAATTAGAATTGGTGTCAATGGAGAACATAACGTCACCATTAGCAGCAACATAAGCGTGCCCGCGCTTAATCAGCTCTTCCGTGATTGCAATGATTTCTGGGATATGTTGCGTTGCACGAGGCTCTAAATCAGGACGCAGAATATTCAATGCATCAAAATCTCTGTGCATTTCTGCCAACATGCGTGCGGTCAAATCGTCACAACTTTCGTTATTTTCGATGGCGCGTTTAATAATTTTATCATCCACGTCTGTGACGTTACGGACATATGTCAGATCATATCCCAGATAACGCAGGTAACGGGCAATCGCATCAAATGCCACAAATGTTCTGCCATGACCGATATGACACAAGTCATAAATGGTAATGCCACACACGTACATGCCCACTTTTCCTTCGTGAATCGGCTTAAATTCTTCTTTTTGACGGCTGAGAGTGTTGAAAATTTTTAGCATCAGTGGGTTTCCGTAAAAATTAATGTACGTGTAATAAAATCAAATGAATTGGCTGATTATAGGCTTCTTTATCAGCAAGATAAATAAACGAGAATATAGAGAAGCCAGATGAGATATTTCACCTTGATATGCAATGCTTTGCAAGTGCCGTAAACCGCGTTGTATTGATACGTCCCAGAGTACTGACTCAAAATCTGAGATATGATATAACAGCGATTGTTCCGAATCCCCTAAATACAGGGTCAATCAAAACTATTACTAGGATTTTTATTATGGTGACTTTCCACACCAACTTTGGCGATATCGTAATCAAAACCTTCGCTGATAAAGCACCTGCAACTGTTGAAAACTTCCTGAGTTACTGCTCGGAAGGTTTTTATGACAACACAATTTTTCACCGTGTTATCAATGGATTCATGATTCAAGGCGGTGGCTTTGAACCAGGCATGAAGCAGAAAACAACTAAGGCTCCTGTCAAAAACGAAGCCAACAATGGCCTGAAAAACAGCCGTGGCACTATCGCTATGGCACGCACCAATGATCCGCACTCTGCAACTGCCCAGTTCTTCATTAACGTTGTAGATAACGATTTCCTGAACTTCCGTTCAGAGCGTCCAGATGGATGGGGTTACTGCGTATTTGCCGAAGTTGTTGAAGGTATGGACGTGATTGATAAAATTAAAGGTGTTTCCACTGGTCGCAGCGGTATGCACCAAGATGTACCACATGAAGATGTGATCATTGAACGTGTTACTGTTGGCGAATAATTGCTGTTAAACGCTACATGAATACACTGTTTATTGCAGACTTGCATCTCAGTGAACAAGAGCCGGCAATTACTGCCGGTTTTCTGCGTTTTTTACGTGAGGATGCAATCCACGCTGAAAGTCTTTATATCCTCGGTGATTTTTTTGATTACTGGATTGGTGATGATGATCCCAACCCATTGCATACTAAAATCGCCCAGGCACTTAATGGATTGAAACAACAAGGTATTCCCTGTTATTTCATTCATGGCAATCGTGATTTCTTGCTCGGTTCCCATTTTGCCAGAGAGAGCGGCTTGATTCTGCTACCACAGGAAAAAGTGCTGGAGTTGTATGGTAAACGTATTTTGATTTTGCATGGCGATACACTATGCACCGATGATATCAACTATCAGCAATATCGTAAGCGAGTGCATACTCCGTGGATACAACGGCTATTCCTGTTTCTCCCTTTATTTATCCGCTTGAAAATTGCCGCTAAAATGCGAGCGGGTAGCCAATATGCTAACAGCCAAAAATCCACATCTATTATGGATGTCAATCAAGAGGCTGTTATCGAACATTTTAAAAAATATCAGGCAGATTGGATAATTCACGGGCATACTCACCGCCCCGCAATACACGATATTCAGTTTGGCGATAAAACCGTGCATCGTGGTGTATTAGGAGCATGGCATGACCAAGGTTCGATGTTCAAAGTTACAGAAACGGCTATTGAGTTGATATCCTTTCCCTTCTAAGCTCCTTTACTTATTTTGTAAAAATCGACAGATCAAACGACGCAAACGTTTTCCTTATGCAATTAGCGTGATATGATCCGCCATCTGAAATTTCATCTTTGTTCTGGTAGATACCCAATACAGGAGCATCTGATTTATGACGTCCAGCTCTGATCCCACAATAGCTATTACTCCGACAATGACTTTTCCAACAGAAATAGAACCCCAAAACCACGCTAAAATCGCCATTATCATGGGTTCTAAAAGCGACAGGGCAACAATGCAACATGCGGCCGATATCCTGACCGATCTCGCTATTCCTTTTCATGTTGAAATTGTTTCGGCACACCGAACACCAGATAAACTTTTTCGTTTTGCAGAACAGGCGAAAGAAAATGGTTTTGATGTCATTATCGCTGGTGCAGGTGGAGCAGCACATCTACCGGGGATGTTGGCAGCCAAAACCTTAGTGCCTGTGTTTGGGGTGCCTGTACAAAGCGCGGCGCTTAGTGGTGTTGATAGCCTGTATTCTATCGTCCAAATGCCAAAGGGCATTCCTGTTGGTACACTGGCTATCGGCAAGGCAGGAGCAGCAAATGCCGCATTGCTGGCGGCCCAGGTGCTAGCGTTGCATGATAGTGCACTGTTTCAACGTTTATCAGATTGGCGCAGCGCACAAACCCAGGCTGTTTTGGATAACCCAGATCCACGGGAGGATGCATGAAGTCCGTTTGTGTATTGGGAAATGGTCAGTTAGGCAGAATGCTGCGTCAAGCCGGTGAACCTTTGGGGATCGCTGTCTATCCTGTTGGGTTGGATGCTGAACCGGAGGCAGTGCCTTACCAAAGCAGCGTGATCACCGCAGAAATTGAACGTTGGCCCGAAACCGCATTAACCCGCGAACTGGCTCATCATCAGGCTTTTATCAATCGCGATATTTTTCCGCAACTGGCGGATCGCTTGCCACAAAAGCAGCTCATGGAGACGTTGAGCCTGGCAACTGCGCCATGGAAATTACTTTCCTCTCCCGAACAATGGCCACAACTATTTGCGGAATTAGGGGATTTTATCATTGTTAAGCGACGGACTGGGGGCTATGACGGACGTGGTCAATGGCGTATCCGGCCGGGTGATGAAACGACTCTTCCATCTGAAATTTACGGTGAATGTATTGTAGAACAGGGCATTCCATTTTCGGGGGAAGTCTCGCTGGTTGGAGCCCGTAATGCCAAAGGTGAATCAGTATTCTATACGCTAACTCATAATTTGCATCAGGAAGGTATTTTACGCACCAGTGTTGCTTTGCCTGATAATGGTGCCGATAAGCCATTTCAACAGCAAGCAGAGCAGATGTTATCCACCATCATGGATCACCTGAACTATGTTGGTGTTATGGCGATGGAGTGTTTTATTGTTGGCAATAATTTGTTGATCAATGAATTGGCTCCGCGGGTTCACAATAGCGGTCACTGGACGCAAAACGGCGCTTCCATCAGCCAGTTTGAACTTCACTTGCGGGCGATCTTGAATCTTCCTATGCCACAACCAGAAATCTTTGCACCATCCGTCATGATCAATTTGATCGGCACGGGGGTAAATCCCGCATGGCTAAGTTTGCCGCTGGTTCGTTTACATTGGTATGAAAAAGAAGTTCGTCCTGCACGTAAGGTAGGTCACTTAAATGTGACTCATGCGGATAAAGAAGCCTTGAAAACGACATTGCAAACGTTAGCTTCATTATTACCAACAGAATATCAAAGCAGCCTTAAGTGGGCACAAGAGAAATTAAGCTGATCGGTTATTTTTGATAACCAACTCTGGGCAGTGGTAATGATTAAAATCAACTACCACTTCCCATTCCTGTTAGAGATTATCGCATTCTTGACAGCGTTCGGGATAATGTGTCCACAATGGTTCTTGTCGTTTGATCTATCTCGTCATTGAGGAAATCACCGACCTTAATCTTGCTGAGATTGGTCATTCTTAATGTTTCCGGGATCAGGTTTAAAGCAATTGTCTTATTTTCTTCATCCAGTTTCACCGGTTGCAGTAAACTCTGCTACTTCTGCCATACCCTCTATATGCCCATAAAGATTGTGCCCGCCATTTTCTTTATGCATGTTTATTCGATACAGCTTTTTCTAATAAACACATAAAATAGTGCTGCTTTTAATCGTTTACATCCTTGATGGAGTCACAATGTCTATTCAACACGACAAATTTGGGCGTACTTATCAGTGGTTTTTGCTGATACTTTTAGGCATGGTCTATTTTTTATCCACAGCAACAACCTTTACATCATTGGGTGTTGTCCTGCCGAGTATGATTAATGAACTGGGCTGGAGTTGGACAAATGCAGGTTTGGGGTTCACACTGCTTGGCCTGACTTGCGGGCTATCCAGTTTTCTGCCAACAGTATTTATCCGTAAAGTTGGCGTTCGTTTTACCCTGTCTATTGGCCTGCTGATTTTTCTGGCAGGTTTCTACAATCTTTATCACACATACGCTATTTCATCGTACTTTATTGGTACGGCTTTAATTGGTATCGGTTTTACTTTTTTGGCAACAGTACCAGGCACTTATGTGATTTCACGGCTATATGAGAAACAGGCCCTTGCTTTTGGTTTCTATTTCACGATAGGTGGACTAGGTGGGGTAATTGGCCCGTGGATCTACTTTCTGGCGACCCGTATTTGGGGAACATGGCGAATGCATTGGATGATTTCCGCCATTATCCTCTCCATCTTCGTTATCCTGACGATTATTATTCTTCAGGAAGGTAAACGGGAAATCGCCCACGCCAAGGCCGTAAACCAGAAACATAACAATCAGGATACTCCCAGCATTTATCGTACCAAGCAACATTGGACCGCACGTCAAGCACTACGGACATGGCAGTTTTATGTGATTGCTGCAACTTACACCGCATTTTTATGGTGTGGCATTACCGTCAACAGTTTTGCGGTTGCTCATATTATCGAAAATGGTTTCAGCGAAGCTATCGCCGCTGGATTACTGAGCACAATGGCTTTTATCAATGCATTTTCCAGATTAGCCGGCGGTGCAGTGGGAGAGTGGGTAGAACCCAAAAAGTTACTGATTATCAGCCTGTTTATTATTATCCTTGGCTTGATTGCACTGAGTATCGCCTCGTCATGGCCGTTCTTGATTGCGTTCACGCTGTGTGTCGGAATGGGATATGGCATGACCTTCCTTGCATCCAGTGTATTGCTGGCTAACTATTTTGGCCGCAAGCCTTATTTGGAACTGTTTTCTATCATGAACCTGATATCTACCTTGGCTTGTCTGGCGCCTTTTTTTGCGGGTGCCATCAAAGATTATTCAGGCAGTTTTACCTCTGCATTCCTGATTATTGCCATTCCTGTATTTGTTGTTCTTGTCGTAACATTAATGATGAAACCACCTGCTCATAAAATGAGAAAACACCCAATCTACTGAATAAGGTAAAAATGAACTGAAATAACGTACAAACAAGGAAATAGTGATGTCAAAGAAAGCGTTCGATGTATTTCTGCCCATCGCCAAAGGTGGGTGGATCATCTCCAAAAACATACCACCACTGGATGCGTCTTATAAACAGAACCGAGAGGCTGCTATTTTGGCCGACCAGATTGGCCTTGATTTCATTATGTCCATGGGAAAATGGTGCGGGTTTGGCGGGGATTGCCGAAGTGACCCACCGCGCAAAATTAATCGCAACTGTTCATGCCGGGCTGCATAATCCGGCGGTTACGACCAAAATGATCGCCACGCTGGATCACATTAGTCAGGGACGTGCGAGGCTGAATATTGTTTCCGGTTCATTCCGAGACGAATTTGAACAAATCTCGTTTGTGCCTGCCAATCCGAACAAGGGCTACGTTTCAGTGTGCGTCAACTAAAACATTCTGCATGTGTACTGTCATTTACGCTGAAACAGATGCCTATGCTGAAACCCTCGCACAGTTCTATCGCCAGGGCTTGGATGTGGAAGCTGTCAAAAATATGATGCATAGTTTTGGCGTCAATACGGATGGAAAAAGCAATGCGATGGTAGAAGGCTCCCAAAACGCCTTTATGACTCATACTGCCATCGGTACGCCAGATACCTGCTACAAGCAACTAACAGGTTTAATGCGTACTTGTGAGTTGGATGGCGTTATGTTGATTTTCCCCGATTACATAACAGGGTTAAAGATTTTTGGCGATCGGATACTGCCCAAGTTAAAAGAAGAATTTGCCTGATAATATCTGGTCAAATAGATCGCTGATAAACCTCGCTTAAACCAACGAGGTTTATCAAAGATGTAGAGATTACTCAGGCAAGCGCCGATATTGCCCTTGCTTTCGTAATAACCTGACTCCCAACCAGCCACCACATAGTGAAAGCAGTAAGCTACTGATGATGGGAAGCAGAAACCACATCTGCCATTGTGGCTGCCACGGAAAGTCAAAGACCTGAGTCTGTAACAACCAAAGTGCGATTTCTGCACCAAATGCCGCTGCCAAACCCGCCATAAAACCAAGCAGGGCAAATTCACTCCATAATGTACGCCGCAAAAGCTTTTTGCTCGCCCCTAATGTGCGGTATACCACCAATTCAAGTTGTCGCTGGCTCATACCTACCTGAATTTGTGCCAATAACAGTAACCCGCCACAAATCATTACCAAAACAACCATAATTTCTAATGCCTTGCTAACTTGCTGCAAGATGCCTTGTACTTGTTTGAGTATCGAACCAATATCCAGCATACTAACGGTCGGGAAATGGCGGTTAATTTCCGTTAACAGCCTTCCATCCCCTTGATAATGAAAGCTGGTTAACCACATTCTGGGCTGATTTTCTAACGTCTCTTTGGCGAAAATAAAAATGAAATTCGGATTTATGCTCTCCCAATCCACCTTGCGAATACTGCTTACTATGGCATGAAACGTTCGGGTATCTCCGGTGAATGTGAGCCTGTCTCCCAGGTTGATGTTTAACCGTTCAGCGACACCTTGTTCCATAGAAACTTCGTTCGATTTTGGCGGCCATGTTCCCGCAACCAGGGTATTAAAAGGCGGTAGTTCTTCTTTCCAAGTTAAGTTCAGTTCGCGACGCACGGTAGTACTATTAGGGTGTTTTTCATTCGCCCATTCCAGCGCAGATTGTCCGTTCACTTCCGTCAAACGTGCCAGCACTACGGGATAAAAATCGGTAGGTTCTACCTGATATTTAGCCAATAAGTCATTAATTTGAGCCGTTTGGGGTTGGGTCATGTTAATCAGGAAATAATTAGGGCTATCCGGTGGTAATTGCTGTTGCCACTGGTTCAATAAATCTCCCCTTGCCATAATCAGCAAAGCCAATAACATGAATGACAGGGAAAATGCCGCCAATTGGGTCATGGTCTGAAATGGCCGACACAGTAACCGGTTGACCGCCAGACGCAGGCTTAACTGGCGGAACGTCACGCGGCGCAGTAGCCATAATCCTCCCCATCCCAATAGTGCCAAAAACAACGCGACAATCGGCACTCCGGCTAACAGTGACCATAACAACGGCTTAGTGCCTGCCAGTAAGACCAATCCTCCTGTTATGATTAATGCCACCATGGGTAAATAATAACGCAATGGCCAGATGGATACCGTTACATCACTTCTCAATACCCGTGAAGGCTGGGTAGCCATGAGTTGGCGATAAGGACGAATACCTACCAACACGGCAATACCAAACAGAGCAGCTATCGCCCATACCCACGGCCACATTCCCGCAGCCGGTAACATCTTAGGTAACATTCCTGCCAGGATTCGAATCAATGCAGATTCAAAAACCAACCCCAAAATGGAACCTACCACTATGGCGGCAAGCAATATCACCAACCATTGTCCAATGATCCATTGACGCAAGGCCCAGCGCCCTGCACCTAATGTTTTCAGGATAGCAATCAGGTTATGTCGGCTGCGGCAGTAATGCGCCATGGAAACGGCCATTGCCGCTACAGCAAGTAGTAATGTTAACAAAGCTGATAGCAATAAAAATTGCTGGGCACGCTCAATGGATTGCGCCATGACACTATTATCTTGTTTCAATGTCAGCCAGCGTTGATCCGCTTTTAGTTGCGGTTCAACGAATTGCTGGAATGATTGGATGGCGGCAGGAGAACCCCCAAACATATAACGGTAAGTCAAGCGGCTGCCGGGTTGAATCGCCCCGGTAGCCTGAGCATCCTCAATATTGATTAAAATTCGGGGAGAAATCTGAAAAGGATTGAAACCGCTGTCAGGCTCTTGCAATAATTCCCCACGAATCTTCAACGTGGTATCTCCCACGTCAATATTATCTCCAATCCTAACGCCCAATAGTGTCAATAACCGTGGAGCCACCAATACAGAACCTTTTTCTGGCTTTAACCCACGCGGATTGGTTTCCAGTTCTCCATACAAAGGATAGCGCTCATCTGCGGCTTTCACCTGAGCCAGTTGTGGAATGTCTCCCGCATACGTCATGGTCGAAAATGAGATTTGGCGACTGAGTGTTAACTTCTGCTCTTGTGCCCTTTGCAACCAGGTTTCATCAACGGGATACGAAGCCCTTAAAACAAGGTCACCCGCCAAAAAATCACGGCTTTGATAATGCACACTTTGATCAATGCGATCACTAATACGCCCTAATGCCAGCACACAGGCCACCGCTAAGGTCAGGGATAACCATACAATCAGGAGAGAAGGTGTACGCCACTCACGCCAAAACCAGCGCCAGATCATGCTTCCTCCCGCAATTTTCCATCTACCAGGCGTAAGCGACGCTGGCAACGCGCCGCAAGTTGATTATCGTGCGTGACTAAAATCAACGTGGTGGCGTAATCATGATTCAGGGAAAACAGCAAATCGGCGATGCGATCTCCTGTCTGGCGATCAAGATTACCCGTTGGTTCATCAGCAAACAGGATTTTGGGACGAGTACAGAATGCCCGAGCCAAAGCCACCCGCTGTTGTTCTCCCCCTGAAAGCTGGGCTGGCATGTGTTTCAGGCGTTTCCCTAACCCCAATTGCCCCAGTAGATCAATGGCTTGTTCACGGCTTTGGTTTTCTGATTCACCACGCAATAATGCCGGAAGCTGGACATTCTCCAATGCATTCAAAGTGGGGATCAACATAAATGACTGAAAAACAAAACCTACATTTTCTGCCCTTAACTGCGCGCGCTGCTCTTCATTCATGCGACTGATATTTTGTCCCAATAGATGAACTTCTCCTCCACTACCATCATCCAATCCGGCAATAATACCCAGAAGCGTTGATTTACCGGAGCCTGATTCACCAATTAATGCAATTGTCTGTGCTGGCTCGACAACTAACTCAATACCTTGCAATATATTAATTACCTGTTCCCCTTGACCGACATGTTTAGTGAGATGATGAACTTCAAGAATACTTTCTACAGCCATGTATTTTTCCTTTTATTGTTGGTGCTATGCAGTGCCAGAGCAGCGGCAGCAGATACCCTGCTAATATTAGGTGATAGCCTCAGTGCCGGATATCGTTTGCCAGTTGAGCAATCATGGCCTGCACTGATGGCAAAACAGTGGCAACAAACCGGCAAAAAAACAGTCATTGTTAACGGCAGTATTAGTGGTAATACTGCCGCACAAGGGCTTGAACGTTTGCCTGAATTATTGAAACAGCACAATCCAAAATGGGTTTTGATAGAGCTTGGTGCGAATGATGGACTGCGTGGTTTTCCCATTCAAAACATAGAACAAGATTTGCAACAGGGCATTACTTTGATTAAACAAGCCGGCGCACAACCGTTGTTAATGCAAATCCGAATTTCACCTAATTATGGAAAGCGATATACCGAATCCTTTGCCAAAATTTATCCTGAGCTTGCTGAACACAACCAAATTCCTCTGCTGCCATTTTTCATGGAGCACGTTGCTATCAAACCAGAATGGATGCAAGATGATGGGTTGCACCCCAATCAAGCCGCACAACCCTTTATCGCTGATTGGATGTCCAACAAATTGTCGGTATATATCAACTCTCCTTAAGTAAAAATATTTCTTAATAGTAAATCATTTATTTCCATAAATTGATGCAGGTGAACAGGTAAAGTTATGCAAAAAGCTATTTTTATTACTGGGTGTTCTAGCGGGATCGGGTTAGTCGCGGCTAAAACGCTCCACCAACGTGGTTACCGCGTACTCGCAGCTTGCCGCAAACCCTCTGATTTGGCACATATGCATGAATTGGGGTTCGAACCCATCGAATTGGATTTAGATGATAAAGAAAGCGTAGAGTGCGCCGCCAGGAAAGTCATCAAATTAACCGACGGCCGTTTGTTCGGGCTATTCAATAATGGGGGATTTGGTGTCTACGGTCCATTAGAAAGTATCTCCCGCGAACAGATGGAAAAACAGTTTTCCACCAATTTCTTTGGCACCCATCAACTGACATGCCTGCTACTGCCAGCTATACGCGCTTATGGCGCAGGGCGGATTGTCCAAACCAGCTCTGTTATGGGATTGATCTCGACACCAGGTCGTGGGGCGTATGCTGCCAGTAAATATGCCCTTGAAGCATGGTCGGATGCCTTACGTGGAGAATTGGCAAAAACAGACATTAAAGTCAGCCTGATAGAACCTGGTCCAATCCATACCCGTTTTACGAAGAATGTCAATCAAACACAGCAGGATCGTCCGGTTGAGAATCCAGGCCTTGCTCGTCGTTTTACGTTGATGCCTGAGGATGTCGTTTCTAAACTCATTCATGCACTGGAAAGCCCTAACCCGAAATTACGCTATTCCGTTACCTTATTGACTCATGGAGTAAAAATGATGCGCCGTCTACTCCCTGAGCGATGGCTCGATAGAATCTTGCGCTGGCAAAGTAAATAGACATTGAAAAACGGACAAACAAGTCTTATTTATTCATGTAATCACCTTACAACGACTCAGAGAAAAATCCCATGGAACCAACCGTAAATACAAACAACAATACTGCCCATATCATTAATATTGATGAATCGAATATTGCCGAAGTTGTACAGCACTCTCTCAACCAGCTTGTCGTATTCTACTTCTGGTCTCCACAGGACCTACATTGCCATGAATTAGAAACCACGCTTGATAAAATAGCCCATGAATATGCAGGGCAATTTGCTCTGGCCAAAGTCAATTGTGACCAACTTTACCATATTGCTGCACAATTTGGTGTACGTAGCTTGCCTACCGTACTGTTTGTAAAAGAAGCTCGTCCTGTTCAGGGTTTTGAAGGTATCCAGACCGATGAGGCTATCAGAAAAATTTTTGCCACTCTCCTTCCTCAAATGGAAAAATCACCATTAGAGCAAGTTAACGAGCTACTTGTAGAAGGTAAGGATCAGGAGGCATTACCTTTATTGAAAGAAATCCATCAAGAAAACCCGCAAGATACAGAGATTACCCTATTGCTAGCCCAAGTGAACCTTTCACTCAATCATCTTGAAGAGGCCCAAAAAATAGTGGATACCATTCCATTAGAAGCACAAGATGAACGCTATCATGAATTGCTTGAATGCCTTAAGTCCCAGAAAGAGGCGGCTGATTCACCTGAGATTCGACAACTGCAACAAGAGTTGGCAACTCAAGCAGAGAATGCAGAATTAGCCGTACAACTGGCTGCGAAATTACACGAAGTTGGCCGTAATGAAGAAGCCTTGGAATTATTATTTAGTTTTCTGAAAAAGGATCTTTCTGCTGCCGAGGGTGCAGTGAAAAAGACGATGATGGAGATTCTCTCTGCACTAGGCACTGGAGATGCTCTGGCATCTAAATACCGTCGTCATGTATACTCTTTACTCTATTAAGTAAAGAAAACTTATATATTCCATAATTAGCTAAGTAAGGGAATTGTTATGGATTTACTCTCTTTTGGTGCTGTACCGATTTTAATCGTTATTGCGATTGCTATCGTCTTTACTTGTGTTAAGACCATTCCACAGGGTTATCAATGGACTGTTGAGCGTTTTGGACGTTATACCCGTACATTAACACCAGGCCTGCACATTATCATGCCATTTGTTGATCGTATCGGTCGTAAAATCAATATGATGGAACAGGTTCTGGATATACCATCGCAGGAAATCATTTCTCGCGATAATGCCAATGTCACCATTGATGCTGTCTGCTTTATTCAGGTTGTCGATCCCGTACGTGCTGCCTATGAAGTCAGCAATCTGGAGCTGTCCATCATCAACCTGACCATGACCAACTTCCGTACTGTGTTGGGTTCAATGGAACTGGATGAAATGCTGTCCCAACGCGATTCCATCAACAGCCGGTTGCTGGCAATCGTCGATGAAGCCACTAACCCATGGGGTGTCAAAATCACGCGTATTGAGATCCGCGATGTGCGTCCACCTAAAGAGTTGATCTCCGCAATGAACGCCCAGATGAAAGCAGAGCGTACCAAACGTGCAGATATTCTTGAGGCAGAAGGTATTCGGCAGGCAGCCATTTTGAAAGCGGAAGGAGAAAAACAGTCGCAAATCCTGAAAGCAGAAGGTGAGCGCCAATCAGCCTTCCTTCAGGCGGAAGCCCGTGAACGTGCCGCCGAAGCAGAAGCGCGTGCAACCAAAATGGTTTCTGACGCTATTGCTAATGGCGATATGCAGGCAATTAACTACTTTATTGCCCAAAAATATACCGATGCCCTCACCAATATTGGTGCCTCAAATAACAGCAAAGTTATTATGATGCCGCTGGAAGCCAGCAATTTGATGGGCGCCATTGGTGGTATTGCCGAATTAATTACCGAAAGCAAGAAGAGCAAACAGGATAAATAGCCATACAGGATAAATTGTTATGATTGAACAGATCGCCACTCAGCCAGCCTGGTTCTGGCTCTGTTTTGGTGGCCTGCTTCTGATTGCAGAATTGCTGGGAACGGGAGGATATCTGTTGTGGACAGGAAGTGCAGCTGTCGTTGTTGCCCTGATCACATGGATTTTCCCTAATATGGGCTGGGAACTACAAGGCACGCTGTTTGCTGTCTTGACCTTGCTTTCTGTTATTGCATGGCGTAGCTGGCTACGCCATCGCCCACGTCAGGCTAGTGATAAGACGCTCAATCAGAAAAACCACCAGTTAATTGGAATGCGTGCCCGTTTAATCACGGATACTGAAAACGGTTTTAGCCGAATCAAACTGGCCGATGGCAGTTGGCGCGTTTATTGTAACCAAGAGCTTCCAGCCAATACCGAAGTTGAAGTTATCGCCGTTGACGGAATCACATTAAAGGTGAGACCTATTCCCCATCAACCGTGATGCTTACAGCAGCCAGATAAATGCTCAATGATGGGACAATCAGCCCCATCATCTCCCGGGCATTCAGCCACCAATACCAGTAATTTTTCCTTTATCTTTTGCAATTCCAGCATCATTTTTTCTATTTCCGCCACTTTTTGCAGGGTCGCCATTTTTACATCGGCACTGTGACGGTGAGGATTGCGAAATAATCGCAGCAATTCGCGACATTCCTCCAATGTAAATCCAACTTCTTTCGCCTGACGCAAAAGCATCAGTTCGTCAATGTGCCTTTTCTGGTAATAACGATAGCCATTATCTCCCCGCTCCGGCGCAGTAATGAGATCTTTTTCTTCATAAAACCGAATTGCTTTACTGGTTAAACCGGTCTTACGGGCAATTTCACTGATATTCATTATTTCCCCTTGACCTTCCCCTTGCAGGAAGGTTTAGCCTTAATGATAAGTATATCACTCTGTATCAGGAGATATTGTTATGTCCACAACCACCATTCTCGCACTTCAAGGCCTAACTTGTATGCATTGTGTCGGCAGGGTTAAAAAAGCTCTGGAAAGAATACCCGGCGTTGAGCTGACGGATGTGAACCTCAATTATGCCAAAGTTATCAGTAATGTTTCATCTGATGAATTGATTGCCGCCATTGTTACCGAAGATTATCAAGCCACTGTTGCCACCCTGCCCGATGTTGTATTGCGCCTGTCAGGTTTAAACTGCATGAAATGTGCAAATAAGACACAAAAGGCATTGGAAACAGTAGAAGGTGTTATCGCCACAGAAGTTGATACCCAAACAGCAAAAATCTATGGTAAAGCAGAGAACAGTGCTTTAATTCATGCTGTCGAACAAGCCGGATATCACGCTGAATTAGCCACGGAAGCCGATTGCCCAAAAACTGAGCCGCTGGCAATATATGTTCCACAGACTCCGGAGTCTTTGGCAGCGGCAATATCTTCGACTCCGGTAGAAACAGTTTCTGTTGAGCACAACAACAAAAATGATGCGAGTGATAATGACAGTATTCAGCTCCTGCTGGATGGCATGAGCTGTGCAAGCTGTGTCAGCAAGGTACAAAAAGCCCTGCAATCCGTTGATGGCGTGGAACATGCCAGAGTCAATCTCGCGGAAAGAAGCGCATTGGTCACAGGCCACGCATCACCAAACGCTTTAGTTGAAGCAGCCATCAAGGCCGGTTATGGTGCGGAAATCATTCAGGATGAAACAGAACGCCGTGAACGCCAGCAACAAGTAGCACAAGCTAATATGCGCCGCTTTCGCTGGCAATCAGCCCTTGCGTTAGTGGTTGGGGTGCCTGTCATGGTGTGGGGAATGATAGGCGACAATATGATACTTACACCGGCAAACCACGCCATTTGGCTAACTATTGGTTTGATAACACTGGGTGTCATGGTATTTGCAGGTGGGCATTTTTATCGCAATGCGTGGCAAAGCCTAAAAAATGGCAGTGCAACAATGGATACCCTTGTCGCTCTGGGTACTGGCGTAGCTTGGCTCTATTCAATGAGCGTCAATTTATGGCCAGAAATTTTTCCACCCCAAGCGCGCCATCTTTATTATGAAGCCAGTGCCATGATCATTGGTTTGATCAATCTCGGCCATGCCTTGGAACAACGTGCCCGTCAACGTTCTTCCAAGGCCCTTGAGCGATTATTGGATCTCACCCCGCCAACAGCGCGGATAGTTACCTCTGAAGGTGAAAAAACAGTGCCACTGGCCGATGTGATGCCTAATATGGTACTGCGCCTGACAACAGGAGATCGTGTTCCGGTTGATGGTGAAATTACTCAGGGTACAGTTTGGCTGGATGAAGCCATGCTGACAGGTGAACCCATTCCTCAGCAAAAAACAACTGGCGATACCGTCCATGCCGGCACTGTAGTTCAGGATGGTACGGTACTGTTTAAAGCCAATGCGGTTGGCAGCCAAACAACCCTGGCACGCATTATCAAATTAGTGCGTCAGGCACAAAGCAGTAAACCTGAAATCGGCCAATTGGCGGATAAAATATCATCAATATTCGTACCTATTGTTGTTGCTATCGCCCTGATTGCTGGCATGATTTGGTATGTTGTCGGCCCTGCCCCACAAATTATGTACGCACTGGTCATCATAACAACAGTCTTGATTATCGCCTGTCCTTGCGCGCTTGGATTGGCAACCCCCATGTCCATCATCTCAGGGGTAGGACGGGCAGCCGAATTAGGTGTATTGGTGCGTGATGCTGATGCTCTGCAACATGCCAGTCAACTGGATACGATTGTCTTTGACAAAACAGGTACCTTAACTGAAGGTATGCCACAAGTCACAGAGATCCACACCTTTAATGGTTTCACCGAAGAGCAAGTATTGCTGTGGGCCGGTGCATTAGAAAATGGCTCTAATCACCCTTTGGCAAAAGCTATTTTACTTAAGGTTGAGGGACACAAATTACCTGAAGTACAAGCATTCCGTACCTTGGCGGGATTGGGTGTTAAAGGGGAAGTCGGCGATATTATTCTGTTATTGGGTAACCAAAAATTACTTGAGCAGCATCAGATTGCAACCGCAGAGTTAAAGCCATTTATTGTGGCACAGGCAGAAAAAGGCATTACCCCCGTTATTCTGTCAGCCAATGGGAAAATCGCTGCCTTGTTTTCCATTCGTGATCCCTTGCGCCAGGATACCGTTTCAACCCTGCAACGCTTACATCACCAAGGCTATCGTTTAGTTATGTTAACCGGAGATAATCCCACCACAGCGAATGCTATCGCCCAGGAAGCGGGTATTGACCAGGTAATTGCTGGTGTTTTACCTGATGGCAAAGCAGCGGCCATTCGGTCACTTCAATCAGAAGGCAGGAAAGTGGCGATGGTCGGTGATGGCATAAATGATGCTCCTGCATTGGCACAAGCGGATGTTGGCATTGCAATGGGAGGCGGTAGTGATATCGCCATAGAAACCGCAACAATTACCCTGATGCGCCATAGCCTGCACGGGGTTGCTGATGCAGTTGAATTATCCCGCGGTACATTGCGTAATATGAAACAAAACCTATTTGGTGCATTTGTCTATAATACTTTAGGCATTCCAATTGCAGCCGGCATTTTATACCCTTTCACAGGCACTTTATTAAACCCTGTCGTTGCAGGTGCAGCCATGGCATTGTCTTCTATTACTGTTGTCAGTAACGCCAATCGCTTATTGCGCTTCAAGCCTAAGTCCTGACCTAACATCCAGGAAATTTTATTTTCCCCCCATGAAAAGCTAAACGGAATATGTTTAGCTTTTCATCCCGCACTTTTCTCTCTTTCTTGTTAGCCATTAACAGGTTAGCATACCACCCAATGCCAGCTATTGGAGTATGCAATATGGGAAAATTAATGTCATATTTCAGTAATATATTAGGGTTCAATTCCCAACAGTATTACCCTTATCCTGCTTTTGACATCAATTTAAATAAAAACAAACAATTACATATTGTTGGCAGCATTCATATGGGTACTAAAAACATGTATCCACTTTCTGAGGTATTGTTGGAACAACTAGAGCAAGTGGATGCGCTGATTGTCGAGGCAGATATCACTCAGGTCAATTCCCCTTTCAAGGAAACGTTTCCTGAACAGCCCGAACTATCACAACGTTTATCTCCCGAACATTTTGCCTGTTTACAACACTATTGCCGAGAAATTCAACATCCAGTCACGTTGCTGGATTCATTGCCGTCGTGGCAAGTTGCATTGATATTACAGGCAGCCCAAGCCCAATATTTGGGGTTACAACCTCAATATGGTATCGATTGCCAATTACTGAACAGTGCAAAAGCTATCAATAAACCCATTATCGAGCTGGAAGGAACTGATGCACAAGTTAGCCTTCTCACCAATTTGCCAAACGGTGGGATCTCACTATTGGAAGATACCATCACTCATTGGCATACCAATGCCCGTGCTTTACAGACTATGATTAGCTGGTGGATGAATTACAAACCTGAGAAACAAAATCAGGTAATACCAATGACATTCTGCGAAGAGATTTATCAAACCCTAATGTCTGAACGCAACCGTCAATGGAGTGAGCAATTACATCGCTTACCGGCAGGAAAATATTTGGTTGCAGTAGGCGCCTTACACCTTCACGGCAAGAATAACTTACGGCAGATGCTGGCAAAAATACAAGCATAGCAACTTCACCTGTTTCATACTGAAAGCTAACTATTACAGATAAGCAGTTATAAATTGATCGTTATAGGAAAAAATATGACTCCCGCTATTGTCTTGCTGGAAAAACAAAAAATTAATTTCAAACTTCATTCTTATGACCACGATGTCAATGAACATAATTTTGGTGATGAAGTGGTGAAAAAACTCGGTTTAGATGCTAATCAGGTTTTTAAGACATTGTTGGTTTCATTGAATAGTGATCCTAAAAATCTTGCTGTCGCTGTTACGCCTGTCTCTGGGCAACTCGATTTGAAAAAAGTGGCTAAAGTTTTCAAGGCCAAGAAAGCAGATATGGCCGATCCTCAACTGGCACAAAAGGTAACGGGTTATTTAGTGGGTGGCATTAGCCCGTTGGGACAGAAAAAACGTCTACCTACCGTGATTGACAGTCAGGCGCAAACCTTGCCAACCCTATTTATTTCTGGTGGTAAACGTGGTTTAGATATTGAATTGTCCCCCATAGATTTATGCCAATTACTTAATTGTTCATTTTCTGATATTGCTAAAATTTGAAAATAAATTGTAATTCCCGCTTAATTTTTTCGAGCTGGCTCTGTTTTCTTTAAAACAGGGCCTTGTGATAAACAATGATGCCG
Organism: Xenorhabdus sp. TS4; assembly: GCF_014467265.1. Lineage (NCBI taxonomy): Bacteria > Pseudomonadati > Pseudomonadota > Gammaproteobacteria > Enterobacterales > Morganellaceae > Xenorhabdus > Xenorhabdus sp. TS4. The sequence continues at coordinate 83,393 of NZ_NKHQ01000014.1, forward strand.
ATATACTTCCCTCACGGCGCAAAAATCACTAATTACTATTTCAATTAACTTAGGTTATTTAAATAGAAGAGGAATGAAATGGCCCCCTCGTCATTTTTTCGACAAATTGTTATTACTGTTCCCAAAGCAATTAAAATGCTGAGAAGGGCTAATAGGAAACAACCAAAAGATGATTTTGAAAAAATAGACTTTGAAGCACAGCAAAAGGAGGCAATAGAGATATTAAAACGAAAATTCTCACCCTAAGTGAAATTCTTGCAGCCTTTGGTAGTGACAGAACAAAAGAATATTTGCTCTCATTCTCCTGTCCATCTAACCATGACGTAGAATCATTTTTACATTTAAAATCAATTAGATTTGAACAAGAAAACGCAACAAGAACCTATTTGATTGTAGATAAAGAAGGATTTTTACTGGCTTATTTTTCTTTAACATTTAAGGAGATATCAACAAGCAATTTTGCCATTTCAAAGACAAAGATAAAAAAATCTAACGGTATTAGTAAAAATGAAAATTCTCTAAAAGTTTATTTAATTGGTCAAATAGCCAAAAACTTTTTATTACGTAAAAACCCAATAAAACTTAAAGATATTTTATTTCATATCAATGTCACCATTGAAAAAAATCAAGAGTTAACAGGAGGAAGAATTACTATTTTTGAAATACCAAAGCAATTCAAAAAATTATCACCTTATATGAAAAAATGGACTTGAAAAACAACCAACCAAAGGAGAAAACAATTCATTAATTACTATGCCATTTAATAATTAGATTATTATTCAGTCTTAACCGTTCCTATTATAGATTATGCATAACACGCCTTATTGATAGTAAACAAAAGACCATCTGTCTTTCAGATGGTCTTTTTATACAGATAACTAGCAGCAATCTATTGATCAATTGTTATTATTTATACGAATTTCACCTTTCGGTTCATAATCAGAGTCTTTTAATGGAGAATGTTTTTCAATATATCCTTTTAATACTTCAGCATCGATAAATCCCGTGTCAACATAACCAGGCAAATTATCAATCCGTGGATAACCATCCCCTCCAATCGCGTTAAAGTTCAACGTCGCCATTCGATAAGTTTTATTTGGATCTAATGGCTTACCACCGATTTTTACATCACTGATATTCTTACCATTCTTCACAAAGCTCACCTTATAAAACTGCCCATAGGCACCTGAATCTTTTTCCATATTTGCAACAGCCGTCAAATATGGCAAAACTTCGCTACCTTTGAAGTCCACATAAACCAGTTGGTTAGCAAATGGATGAACTTTCAGGACATCTTTGTAAGTGATATCTCCTGCTTCAATTGAGTCACGAATCCCACCACCGCTCATCACTGCAAAATCAGCGTTTGTTCGTTCCATCTGGGCAGCCAATACAAGATGTGCCATATTTGTTTGAACGAAACGTACCTTACTGCGATCACCGTCTAATTTTTTATCTACTGAGCCTATTTTTACATTAAGTATCCGGCTGCCCTTGTCCTGATAAGGTGTCAGCAACTTAAGCATTTCAGGATTTTGTTTAATTTCATGCGTATAGTAAACACGTTCCGTACTGCCATCTTCTTTTGTCACCTTTTTCTTTAAATTAATAGGGATCAATTGATAATGAACCAACTTGAATTCACCATTACGGAATTGAAAATCAGCCCGACCTACGTATTTCCCCCATTCATGAGCCTGAACAATCCATGTGCCATTTTGGCGATCGGGAGAACAAGGTGTGCCCGGAACATAATCCACTTGTTTATAGTTTTTATTCTCCGCAGACATACATACCGGATCTTGTGAATGGCCACCCACGATCATATTTAAATAACCCGCAGGCAAACTGCGTGCCATTTCAACATCTCCTGGCGCATTCGTGCCATGATGCCCATCGTCATAGTGCCCCATATGGGTTGCCGCAATAATTACATCTGGCTTTTCATTCTTTTTCAGCTCTTCAATAACTTTTTTGGCTTCTTCAGCAGGAACGCGGAATTCGACATCCGGAAAATTAGCCGGATTACCTATTTTCGCTGTATCATCGGTTGTCAGGCCAAGAACCGCTACTTTCACACCTTGCTCATCAAAAATGGCATATGGCTTAAATAAACGCTTGCCTGTACTGGTTTGGTAAATATTGGCAGAGAGAAATGGGAAATTTGCCCATTTTTGTTGCTGGAACAATACATTTAAGGGCTTATCAAATTCATGGTTCCCCAATGCCATCGCATCATATCCCACCAGATTCATACCCTTAAAATCTGGCTCAGCATCTTGCATATCTGATTCCGGTACGCCGGTGTTAATGTCACCACCTGACAATAACAATACGCTCCCCCCTTTCCTGGCAACCTCCTGACGAATGGAATCTACCACCGTTTTTTGGGCTGCCAAACCGTATTCACCATAATCGTTATGCCAGAAGTGACCATGATGATCGTTAGTATGCAAGATGGTAATGTCATAGGTTTTATCTTTTTCCCAGGCGTTTGCAATTAACGGTGCCAGTGACAGCGAAACTGCAAGGGCGCAAATTGACGCTTTAAACGATAATTTCATGGGGTATCTCCATGTATTTCAAAATTTTATTAGTTATATGATGATAATGGTTTATCCCTTTTAAGCCGCTGCTTAAAAGATTTCACCTTTTTGAGATTGCGGTCAAATTATATAGGTATAAATAAAAATTTTGTTAATTATCTAAGATGTATTATGGTGTAAAAATTAAACAGTAAATCAACAAACCTAAAAAAAATACCCCTGCAAACTTTATTGATAATGACATTGATAAGCGAATAAATATGAGTGAAAAAAGTAAAACGACCTCTTTTCCAACATCACCAACAAAAACACATCAGACAGTCTTTTCAATTCTTGGTGCCATCAGCTTATCCCATATGCTGAATGATATGATTCAATCGTTGATTCTGGCTATTTATCCACTGCTGCAATCTGAATTTACTCTCAGTTTTATTCAGGTTGGAATGATAACTCTAACCTATCAGGTAACAGCATCCCTATTGCAGCCCCTTATCGGTTTGTATACTGATAAACATCCGCAACCCTATTCATTACCTATCGGTATGGGATTTACCTTATCTGGTTTGCTTCTATTAGCTTACGCTGAAAGTTTTTCAATTATATTAATAGCCGCCGCATTGGTCGGTACGGGGTCATCCGTTTTTCATCCAGAATCGTCACGAGTCGCACGCATGGCTTCAGGTGGACGTCATGGCCTGGCCCAATCTTTATTTCAAGTAGGGGGAAATTTAGGAAGTTCATTAGGTCCACTGTTAGCAGCTATTTTTATTGCGCCTTACGGCAAAGGAAACGTCGGTTGGTTTTCTCTGGCAGCATTGTTAGCTATCGTAATCCTCTTGCAAGTCAGCCAGTGGTATAAGATGCAGCATCGGGTTATAACCCCGCTATCTTCTCATACCAATTCCCTGCCAAAGCTACCTAGAAAAACTATCATAAATTCTTTTGCCATTCTTCTGTTACTGGTTTTCTCCAAGTACTTTTACCTAACCAGTATCAGTAGCTACTATACCTTTTATCTGATGCAGAAATTTGGCTTGTCAGTGCAAAACGCCCAGATCCACCTATTTATCTTTTTATTTGCCGTAGCGGCAGGTACCCTGATTGGAGGGCCGATCGGAGATAAGATAGGTCGGAAATATGTCATTTGGGGTTCAATTCTTGGCGTTGCACCTTTTACCCTGCTGTTACCTTATGCCTCCTTATTCTGGACAAGCATACTAACGGTTATTATTGGTATAATATTGGCCTCTGCGTTCTCTGCTATTTTAGTCTATGCCCAAGAGCTAATTCCCGGTAAAACAGGCATGATCGCAGGTTTGTTCTTTGGCCTGGCCTTTGGTATGGGGGGCATTGGGGCTGCCGTACTTGGTTATGTCGCAGATAAAACCAGTATAGAATTGGTTTACAAAATTTGTTCTTTTCTGCCACTTCTTGGTATTTTTACGTTGTTTTTGCCAAAAATAGAAAAGAACGCTTAAAAAAGACAAGGAAAATCCTGGATAAACACCATAATTATTAGACTATTTTTCTTTGTAAACTAGCGTAAATAATGGCAATATCTACATAAAATTACATTAAAATAGTATTTATGTAGATCACTCTCGTTTTTACCACTCAATATATTTTTTTGTAATCTTTAACTATTTATAAAATATATTATTACCTCACCTAACTACACAATTTATATACTCGCTACCCAGAAGGAGCCTTGATGGAGCACTCGACACCTCTTATCACGACCATTGTTGGCGGTTTTGTTCTTGCCTATCTGCTTGGCATGCTTGCGCAGCGCCTGAGAATCTCACCTCTGGTAGGATACCTCGTAGCAGGTGTACTAGCGGGTCCCTTCACTCCTGGTTTTGTTGCCGATACATCTTTAGCTCCAGAACTTTCAGAAATTGGCGTGATCTTACTGATGTTTGGTGTCGGTCTACATTTTTCACTTAAAGATTTGTTAGCCGTCAAATCAATTGCCATTCCTGGTGCTATCGCCCAAATTGCAGTTGCAACCTTATTAGGGGCCGGATTATCAATGCTGCTCGGCTGGGGGTTACTCAACGGTATTGTATTTGGTCTTTGCCTGTCTACCGCCAGCACGGTAGTATTGCTCAGGGCATTAGAAGAACGACAGCTCGTTGATAGTCAGAGAGGACAAATTGCCATTGGTTGGTTAATTGTTGAAGATCTGGCTATGGTACTGACGTTAGTATTACTTCCTGCGGCAGCAGGAATTATGGACAGTCAAAACGCAAATATTGGGCAATTGTTGTTAAAGATATCTATCACAGTTGGAAAAGTTGTTGCCTTTATTTTGTTGATGATTTTCGTCGGACGGCGTGTCATTCCTTGGTTACTGGCGAAAACTGCTGGGACAGGTTCCCGTGAACTGTTTACGCTGGCTGTACTTGCCATTGCATTAGGTGTTGCTTATGGGGCGGTGACACTGTTTGATGCTTCATTTGCTCTCGGTGCCTTCTTCGCTGGTATGGTACTGAATGAGTCAGAATTGAGTCATCGGGCAGCGCAAGATACTTTACCGCTAAGGGATGCTTTCGCGGTTCTTTTCTTTGTTTCCGTTGGCATGTTGTTTGACCCTATGGTCTTACTCCAACAGCCTCTGGCGATTTTAGGAACCCTTGCCATTATTATCATTGGTAAGTCATTAGCTGCTTTGCTACTAGTCAGGATGTTTGGGCACTCACGACGTACAGCCCTAACCATTTCAGCCAGTCTCGCCCAAATTGGTGAATTTGCCTTTATTCTCGCTGGGCTTGGTGTCACGCTGGGATTCCTGGATGGGGAAGCCCGTAACCTTGTACTGGCTGGCGCCATCATTTCAATCATGTTAAATCCTGTTCTATTCAGCTTACTGGATCGCTATTTGGAAAAAACAGAAACCATTGAAGAACAATTACTCGAAGAAACACTGGAAGAAGAAACCCAGATCCCTGTCGATATTTGTGGTCATGCTATTGTGGTGGGTTATGGCCGAGTAGGGCATCAGCTTTGTCAGCGTTTACAAGAAAAAAATTTTCCAGTTGTGATCATTGAAGATACACGTGCCCGATTTGAAGAGTTAGGCGAAATGGGTATCAGTGCCGTAATGGGGAACGCCGCCAATAAAGAAATCATGGCTCTAGCAAGGCTCGATTGCGCTTGTATTTTATTCCTGACAATCCCTAATGGTTATGAAGCGGGTGAGATTGTTGCAAATGCCAGAGAAATCAGGCCAGATATCAATATTATTGTTCGAGCCCATTATGATGATGAAGTCACTTACATTACGGAACGTGGCACTAATCACATTATCATTGGTGAACATGAAATAGCACGGGCAATGGCTGATGCATTACCTGAATATGAAGAGGGTTGCCCAATAGAGCCACCATCATTACATTCACCAGCGACTTCATCTCCAACATAACTGACGAGCCAAGGAATATCCCCCATAACGTGGGGATATTCCCATAAAAACAATTAAGACAATATCTCAGGCTAGCAGAATCAACGTTCCCAGTAAGACTCTTCCAGACTATCTTCTTTCTCCGGCAACCCTCGGGTTAGACGCGGAGAATGCTGACTCAATACCTGATAACTCACTCTATTAGCGTACTTACATACCTGAGCCAAAGAAGAATAGGTTAAATAAGAGCGCGCATGTTTGCTGGAGTTAGGTACATTCATGCGATGATAACTGTTGGCAGTAATATCATGCAGCAATGCAGATAACGCGCCATCCCCAGCACCATTAGTATTCATGATTTTTTCAGGCCCTCCCATATAAGGTTCAATATGGGAATAAACCCGCATTGGATTTTGGCAATCCACTTTACGCATCGCCCGGCTGAATTCATAACGGTTAAATTCTGCAATCGCACCCGGTAGCAAAGGATGCAATGTTTGGCGCTTGTGCTCCTCCTCAGTGTAACCCGCCATATATAATCCAGCAGGTCCAGCAGTACATAACACCAAATCCACCCAATTTAGTGCCATGTCAGCCGCTAATAAAGGATCGCTGAAACCTGTCAATTCACAAGCTTCATCTTCATTCATTGCAACAACAGAAACATTTTCAGCCAAAAAATCACGCCACCATTGCGGATCATCAGCAATGACGTATTTTGTTCCTAACGTCAATACAACAGGCACATTATGCTTCTTCGCATATTCAATGGCTTTCATTGTTGCTTCCGGCATTGGCTCACCCGGTTTACAACGCACTAAATAAGCAGTAATCACCAAAGCTGACGCTTCCGCAATAATATGTTCAGGAATGCTTTCTGGGCGAAGCTGATTCATTAACCCCGGACTGATAGCAAATGTTCTTTCACCGTTTTCCGTTACTAAGGTAAAACAGCGGCCAATTGGGCCATCAACCCCCTGAAGGTGATTTAAATCCATACGACTGGAGGTATTGCAAAGATAACAATACGCATAACTTCCTATTTGGATGTTATTACACATCGCACCAAGCAGGACGGATTTATCGTCAGCCAGCACAGAATAGTTGTGCAAAGTATTGCCGATAGTGCCACCCGCAAATTCATGGCTGATAAGATTCTTCTCTGTCAGCTCCTTGTAAAGAGCCTCAGCTACATCATCTTCAATAACTAACGAATGTCCCTGGCTTAGGTTATAACGCTGGATAAAATCCTCATCAACTTTGGCTTCAATATCAACCAATGTCTGGTCAATACCAACAATATAGGCTTGATTATTTTCGGTATCCATCATCTCTTTGATGGGTTGGAGCAGAGGATCTCTTAAACTGACAGGAAAATAGTGTTTAGATTTACGTTTACCAGGGAATTTCATAATTAATTGTTGCGGTAGAGCTAAAATATGCAGCATGTTAGCATAATACAGTGTGTCACAATACCGAAGAGAAACAAAAAATACAGCGACAAAAATGAAGACAGCCAATGTTATTTCAACATTGGCTGTCAATACGTTAGTATCAGAGCATTATCTATAACATATTCGAGTTATAAAGAATATTAAGCCTCTTGTTTCTGGCGACTACGCACCATGTGGCGAAACAGAACATACATGATGGATAAAATAAATCCGATAAAGCCAGCTCCAATCAAAATCAGCAAACGCTTAGGTGAATCTTTTGAAGTTGGCTCATAAGGTTCCTGCATATACTTGAATGGCACAAAATCAACGGTGTTCACATTCACTTTTTCCAAATTTTTGATATACAACTGACGGTTACGCAGGTCTGCATCAATCTTAGTTGGATCAGTAATTTCTTCAGTAATCTGTAACTTACGTTGCAGTGCATCAGAACCCAACGCAATCGAATAATCTGGGTCATCCTTGATCATAGACCCGCCATTCGATACTGGCTTTTTAATCCCGGCAGAATCTGCAAGAGAAATCGCATACTTCAATCGCTCAATATCTACACTACGCATATTACCGATACGCTCTAAATCGAGATCATAAAGCTTTTGCGAGTATTCCAGTTTCTCATGAACCATATCACTCAGCTCCTCTTTCACTTGATCGCGAACCACCGAAGAAACGAATTTGATATAGCCACTTAATAGATTGTAAGCATCTTCTGCATTATCAGCACTGAAAGAGAGTCTGGCTTCATCGACAACTCCATCATCTTTCTCTTTCTTAGGTAAAGATATGACAATGTTGTTATTGACAATTCTCTCGATTAGTTTTCTTTTTTCCTGCTCAGAACTCTCTTGATTCTTAGCAAGCAAAGTCTTGAAGTAATCGGTATTAACCAAATATTCTTCACGTAATACACGTGAGTTATAATTTTCAATAAACCGCTTATACAGTGACCCTTCTGTGACTTTGGGATCTATGCTCAGAACATGTAAATCCGTTAATGTATTTTTCAATGGCTGAAACTCCTCCAGCCCTGGTTTCACTACAGCCGCTGTACTGGTCCATTTTTGTGGTAAAAATGACGCGATACCGAAACCAATAATTGCAAAGACAAAAGATACTGCAATGATCAAATATTTTGATTGGAAGAATATAGAGAATAGTTCAAACAAATCAATTTCATCCTCCCGCGCTGGAGGATAATAGTTTGCATGTTCTTGGTAAAAATCAGGGTGTTTAATAGGTTTATTACTCATTATCTATATGTCCAATCCAAATAATTTTGCTTTTCATTGATATGCAAGCCCTTTCTCTCGCTTATCGTATTCATTGGTTAAAAAACCATATCCTTAAAATCATACGACGATCGACAATCAATGTCGGCTATTCATCATGTGTGATAATGTCTCATAACTAGCAATTGCATGTTATTTCATGACATTATTTACCAATTGTTCAAGCAGAGAAATGTGGGCTTTATTATCATTAAGTGCAGAGATATATTCAAACTTTTTCCCACCAGCCTCTAAAAAGATAACTTTATTCTGTTGCTTAATCTCTTCCAACGTTTCCAAACAATCTGACGCAAACCCTGGACACATCACTTGAACATGTTCCACACCTTGGCTGGGTAATGATGCCATGGTTTTATCTGTATAAGGAGATAACCACGGTAAGCAACCAAAACGCGACTGATATGTCATCATAATTTTATCTGCGGGATAATCCAGTGCCTGACTCAACAGTTCAGTTGTCGCCTGACAATCTTGCGGATAAATATCACCCATCTTTGCCAGACGTTCAGGAATACCATGATAGGAAATAATTAACCGATCAGGCTGACCATGTTTTTCAAAACTCTGCTCAATGGTTTCCTTTAATGCCGCAATATAGGCAGGATGTGTGGCATAACTGCGAACAAAATGCAGGGTAGGAATTGTCCGATACTCCTGCAATATTTTACTGATCCTGTCAAAAACTGCTGCCGAAGTTGTACTGGAATATTGAGGATAAAGTGGCAGTATAATGAGAGCCTCAATGCCCTGTTGTAACAAACTCTCTACGGCCTGAGATAAAGAAGGGGAGCCGTAAGTCATTCCCAAAGCAACAGGGATATCCGCCAACTTTTCATCCAGCAATTTCTGCTGACGACGACTATACACTAATAAAGGGGAACCTTCTTCCATCCAAATTTCTTGGTAAAGCTTAGCAATTCGAGAAGCACGGAAAGGAAGAATAAAACCATTCAGAATAGGTTTCCAAATAAATGGGGGAATATCAACTACCCTTCTATCACTCAGAAACTTTGCCAGATAACATCTTATTGCTGCTGGTGTTGGCGCATCAGGTGTACCAAGGTTCACTAATAGGACACCATACTTCTTGCTACTCATTCCTCAGAGCTCCATTAACATGACTGACAATCTAGTATAAAACATGAATGATAGTTACATGTAACATTTCATGGAGTAAATTTCTCTAGGTTAGCGTGAACTACAAAAAAGTCAGGCGGTATGAAGGCCGCCTGTTATAACAACTCAAGAGAACACGAAATCATTCGCCCAGAATATTAGCCAGCTCTGTGCTAACTTCCGCTACTTGACGAGTACCATCAAGTTTGAAGTATTTTGTGTTACCGGCCTGTGCTTCTTGCTGATAGTAAGAAACCAGAGGTGCTGTTTGTGCGTGATACTCAACCAGACGTTTACGGACAGTATCTTCCTGATCATCTTTACGGGTAGTCAGCTCTTCACCTGTAACATCATCTTTATTCTCCACTTTTGGTGGATTGAATTTGATGTGGTAAACACGACCGGACGGCGCATGCACACGACGACCAATAATACGTTCAACGATGATTTCATCAGGAACATCAAATTCCAGCACATAATCAACCTTGATACCAGCTGCTTTCATGGCATCGGCCTGAGGAATAGTGCGTGGGAACCCATCCAACAAGAAGCCACTATGACAGTCATCTTGTTTGATGCGCTCTTTAACCAATGCAATGACCAGCTCATCAGTTACCAGCTTGCCATTATCCATTAGCTCTTTTGCTTGCAAACCCAATTCGGTGCCAGCTTTTACCGCAGCACGTAGCATGTCACCTGTAGAAATTTGGGGAACCCCATATTTCTCCATGATAAATTGTGCCTGAGTCCCCTTACCGGCGCCTGGCGCGCCCAGTAGAATAATACGCATTGCGTAAATCCCCTTGCTATTTGCTTTTCATATTTTTTAAAGAAAACGTACCACCATACCATTTGAATAGGGGATGGCTCAAGAAAACAGGTAAACGTTTCCGCATTAACTAAAAAATAAACCACGCCTCATTTTTCGTTGAGGCGTGGTTTTTGTCATTATCTCAATAAGTTTAAGCTTTTTCAGCTAATAATAATTGATTCATCCGACGAATAAACTGGTTTGGATCATCCAATGTGCCACGTTCAGCAAATAGTGCTTGATCCAACAGCAATTCTATCCAATCAGCAAATTGAGCATCATCATCAATATCAGCCGCTTTCTTAACCAGAAGATGTTCCGGATTCAGTTCAAAGTTATAACTAACTTCTGGCGCAGTCTGACCCGCTGCTGCAAATAGCTTCGCCATTTGGGTGCTCATCGCATTGGCATCAGTGGTTACGATAGCGGGAGTATCTGTCAGACGATGAGTTAGCTTCACTTCTTTCACGCGTTCACCCAGCAGAGTTTTCACGCGCTCAACAAATGGCTCCAGTTTTTTGTCTGCTTCTTCTTGCTCAGCCTTGTTTTCATCCGCCAGTTTATCGAGGGATTCATCAGCCTTGCTGACAGACTGGAATGACTTACCATCGAATTCAGTCAGGTGGCTCATCATCCATTCATCAATGCGGTCAGACAGTAACAGAACCTCAATGCCTTTCTTACGGAACAGCTCTAAGTGTGGGCTATTCTTCGCCGCAGCATAACTATCCGCAGTAATGTAATAAATCCTCTCCTGCCCCTCTGCCATGCGGCCAACGTAATCTTCCAGAGAAACAGTTTGAGCGGAGCTATCATTATGAGTCGTAGCAAAGCGCAGTAACTTAGCAATAGCTTCTTTGTTTGCGCCATCTTCGGCTGGACCTTCTTTCATCACCAGGCCGAACTGCTGCCAGAAGGTCTGATATTTTTCTGCGTCGTCTTTTGCCAGTTTATCCAACATTTGCAATACACGTTTAGTCAGCGCGCTGCGCAGATTACGTGTGATTGAACTATCTTGCAAAATTTCACGGGAAACGTTCAATGGCAGGTCGTTGGAATCGATCAGACCACGGACAAAACGCAGGTAATTTGGCATGAACTGTTCAGCTTCATCCATGATGAATACACGCTGTACGTATAGTTTCAGGCCATGTTTATGTTCGCGGTTCCACATATCCCACGGTGCCTGGGAAGGGATATATAGCAGGCTGGTGTATTCCTGCTTACCTTCAACGCGGTTATGACTCCAAATCAAAGAGTCAGTAAAGTCATGGGAGATGTGCTTATAAAACTCTTGGTACTCTTCATCACTGATTTCAGCTTTATTACGAGTCCACAAGGCTTGGGCTTTGTTGATTTTTTCCCATGTAACGGTAACTGAGTCGTCTTCTTCGTTTTTAGTTTGGGTTTCAATTTCAACTGGCAAGGCAATATGATCAGAATATTTGCCAATGATAGAACGCAGACGCCAGTCATTAAGGAATTCGCTTTCCCCATCTCGCAGATGCAGGGTAATTTCTGTACCACGACCTGCTTTTTCAATATCAGCAACCGTGTAGTCACCTTCTCCCGTTGATTCCCAGAACACACCTTGTTCAGCGGAAGTTCCTGCTGCACGAGTACGTACGGTGACTTTATCAGCGACGATAAAGGCAGAGTAGAAGCCTACACCGAATTGACCAATCAATTGGCTGTCTTTTGCTTGATCGGAACCAATGGATTCAAGAAATGCTTTAGTACCAGATTTTGCAATCGTTCCCAGATTATCGATCACTTCATCACGGGACATACCGATACCATTATCGCTGATGGTGATAGTTTTCTGTTCTTTATCAAGAGACAGACGAACACGCAATTCACCATCATTTTCATACAGCTCAGGGGCAGATAATGCACGGAAGCGCAATTTGTCAGCCGCATCAGATGCGTTTGAAATCAGTTCACGGAGAAAAATTTCTTTATTGGAATAGAGAGAATGGATCATCAACTGCAACAGTTGTTTGACTTCAGACTGAAATCCACGGGTTTCCTGATCTTTCATGCTCATTTATTACCTCAATCTAAATCCAGTTCAGATATGTACAATCGGATGATGATCATCAAATGGGGATAGATACGGAGAGTTTCAAGCTAAGATAACAAGAAGAATGTAAAATTAGTTTGATAATCGGGTAAATCAGCTATGGATGGCGGCATAATCAGCAACACCATCCATAAAATCACCTACTAATTGGGAACAAAATCACAAGTTCGTGATTTTTTGACGGCCAGCCAGCGAATGAGACAGTGTTGTGCCATCCACCATTTCAAGCTCGCCACCCACAGGGACACCGTGAGCAATTCGACTGGCTGTCACACCATATTGAGAGCACATTTCTGCAATATAGTTTGCCGTTGCCTCTCCTTCGACAGTTGGATTAGTTGCCAGAATAATTTCTGACAAGGTTTCAGAAGATAAGCGTTCTTCTAAACGATCTAAACCAATATCCATTGGCCCGATACCATCCAGTGGCGATAAATGCCCCATCAGGACAAAATAACGTCCCGCAAACTGACCCGTTTGTTCGATGGCATGAATATCTGCAGGGCTTTCCACTACACAAATCTGACCATTCTGCTGACGACGGGGATTAGCACAAATTGTGCACTGTTCCTGTTCCGTGAATGTCCGGCAATCCTCACAGTGACCAATTTCAGACATCGCTCGTGTCAGTGCCTGTGCCAATCGCATCCCACCACTGCGATCTCTCTGCAATAGATGAAATGCCATCCGTTGTGCAGATCTTGGGCCTACGCCGGGCAAACAGCGCAGGGCTTCCATCAGAGATTCAAGAAGAGGACTGGTTTGCATTAGAATGGCATCTTAAACCCAGGTGGTAATTGCATTCCGCTGGAAACACTGGCCATTTTTTCTTTCTGGGTTTCTTCAATACGGCGAGCTGCATCATTGAATGCCGCTGCGATCAGATCTTCCAGCATATCTTTGTCATCGTCCATTAAACTTGGATCGATTTCAACCCGACGGCAGTTATGTGCACCATTAATAGTGATTTTTACCAAGCCCGCGCCAGATTCGCCTGTAACTTCCAGATTTGCAATTTCTTCCTGCATTTTCTGCATTTTTTCTTGCATCTGCTGGGCCTGTTTCATCAAATTGCCCAAACCACCTTTACCAAACATAATTCTCTCTCTTCGCTATAGCCACAGCATAAAATACACTACGGCAGTTAAACAGGCCGGATACTTTCTTCATCCAATTCTGCATCGAATAGTTGCTGAAGTGTTTGAATCGTTTTATCCGAAATAATGGATTGACGCGCTTGTGCCAATTTTTCTTCATAAATGGCTTGTCGCCACTCCAGAGGCGTTTTTACCGCAGGATTATCATCTTCAATGATATTGAGTTCAATAGGTTTTCCATGCAATGCACTTAATGCTTCGGTCAACACTTTCTGAGCCGATGCTGAATTAAGATGGCGCTGCTTTGAACGTAAATGCAGACAAAGACGATTTTCATCAATCTGTTCTTTAAATGCATTCAGTGCTACCTGCTGAACCAATTTTGGAATATGCAGTTTATCAATTTCCGCAGCCCATGGGTCCCTTTGTTTCGATTCAATGGCCAGCTTTTCTACCAATTCTGCTGTTTTCTCGTGTTCCAGCGCCGCTTTGATCGTTTTTGGTGTCGCAGTCGGGCGCTGTTTCTCTTCTCCAGTATTTGTTGCCCGCCAGCGATAAGCTTCTTTTTTTACCGAATTAACCGGCTTAGGCTCCCGTGTTTTAGGGATATGAGATTGAGACCGTTGTTCTGCCACCGCTACCAGTCGCTCCAGCGCCGAACTTGCCGGCTTCGCCTTCGCAGACTCTGCCGGCTCAGGCTTTTTTGGTGGCGTATTTCCTTGACGAGTCAGCGAACTTCTCGCTTGCAGTAGTTTCGCTGTTGGACTGTTTGCAACGGAAGACTCACTGCCCATTGATTGCGGTATTGTCTGCCCACGACACTCATTTTCTTCTTTATTTGAAGTAAATTGATTTGAAGATAACTGGGCCGAAGATGGTGCTACCCCAATTGGCGCTACAGGGTTTTCCACAGCAGCAGGTGGTAATATTTCCTCAATGACTGTTTTGGGATGAAAAGCCAAGGCGCGCAATAACGCCATCTCCACCCCCATCCGTCGTTCTGGTGCATAAGGAAGTTCCTTGCGTCCCACCAGTAACGCTTGATAATAAAGCTGCAAATCGGTCGGGGAAATTGCCCTTGCCAGCAAACGCAAGCGCCCTTCTGTTGAAGAAGGCTCACTTTCAGGTTGCTGAGGCAATAGCTGGAGCATGGCAATCCGATGCAACAGCGACAATGTTTCAACCAGCAGATTTTCCCAATCTACACCACGAGTTGCCACTTGTTCCACCAATGCCATCATTTGTTGACCATCTGCACGCACCAACGATTCAATCATCGCTAATGGTTGGTCATCATCCAGCGTTCCCAACATCTGGCTGACGATATCCGATGTCAGCTTCCCTCCACCAAGAGCAATGGCTTGATCCGTTAAACTCAAGGCATCACGCATACTGCCATCTGCTGCACGGGCAAGTAGCTGACGGGCACGAGCATCGCTTTCTATTTGCTCTGCATTAAGGACATGCTCCAATTGGCTACTCATTTGATCCACATCAAGTGTTTTCAAATGGAATTGCAAACAGCGTGAAAGAATAGTTACTGGCAGTTTCTGTGGATCTGTTGTTGCCAAAAGGAATTTCACATGTTCTGGTGGCTCTTCCAATGTCTTCAACAATGCATTGAAACTATGGCGAGAAAGCATGTGAACTTCATCAATAAGGTAAACTTTGAAACGACCTCTGGCAGGCGCATACTGGACGTTGTCCAACAACTCGCGGGTATCTTCTACTTTTGTTCGGGAAGCAGCGTCGATCTCAATCAGATCCACAAACCGCCCCTGCTCAATTTCAAGACAATTGGTACACTGACCACACGGAGTCTTGGTTATACCCGCTTCGCAATTCAGTCCTTTTGCCAACAGACGTGCAATAGTGGTCTTTCCCACGCCACGAGTGCCGGAAAAAAGATAAGCGTGATGAAGGCGTTGGTGTTCGAGACCATTCGCCAATGCAGTCAGCACATGTTGCTGACCAATCACATCAGAAAATATTTGTGGGCGCCACTTACGGGCAAGTACCTGATAGCTCATGAATACCGAGGAAATTGAACATGACTGTCTAACATGCTAGCACAGCCTCACCACTAACGGCGAGGCTGATGTATCAATAATGCAAAAAACAGAATAATCAGTGACCGGGGAACTCAACGATAGTGTAGCTGTCAACGCCTTGTTTTTTCAAACGTTCAACACCACCTAAATCTGGCAATCCAATAACGAATGCTGCTTCGGAAACTTGACCACCCAGACGACGAATCAGACGAACCGTCGCATCAATGGTGCCCCCCGTTGCAAGCAGATCATCAATAACCAGAACTTTATCCCCTTCCTTGATGCTGCTTTTATGGATTTCCAATGTATCTGTACCATATTCCAGATCGTAAGTTTCGCTCAGCGTTTCACGCGGTAATTTACCTTTTTTACGAACAGGAACGAAACCAACCCCCAGTTGCAGTGCAACAGGCGCTCCGAATAAGAAACCACGTGCTTCAGTACCAACAATTTTCGTGATGCCTTTATTCTGATAACGAGCTACCAATAAATCTATCGTAGCTTGGTAGGCGGCTGGATTATCGAGCAATGTGGTAATGTCACGAAAAAGTATTCCCACCTTTGGATAATCAGGAATTGTTTCGATACTATCTTTAATTAATTGCAGTTGTTGTGCGTTAGCGGTCATAATTGATGCCAGCCAGGTTTAAAAAGAAAACGGTAAAATTTATTCAAACTACCGAAAAAAAGCAACTGCCAAGCCAATGAAAGGGCTTTAACAGACAGATTATTAATGATAATGAGATGCTAATGGGCATACAAAATTTATTAAGTGCACTTGAAAAACAAGTCAGTACTCTGGAAAAAGAGCTCGCTTTACTGCCTGATCCCCCTTTTTCCACTGCCCGTTTTGATCAAGTGTTATTTCACCACCGCAGCAATAAACTCGGTGGATACCTGCAAGAGATCAGACAAAATCTGGAACAATTGAAAGCCTGTGTAAGCGATTATCGGATTGAACAAGTGAAGTTCCTTGCCGAGCGTTTGGTAACACAAATCGAGGCACTTAAACGCGAGATATTGACCAAAGATCTACGAAAACAGGAAGATAAATTTGAGCGTCGATCACAAAAACAGGATCTTTATCAACGTCTGGCAGAACATCAAGATTATGAACGTCGTTTAATGGCAATGATTGATGACAGGGAATTACAGTTAAATAAGCAAACTACACTTGCCAATAAGCACAAACTGCAAAAAGAAATTGCAGCCTTGGCTGGCAGACTCACCCGCTGCCGTCAAGCATTAATGCGAATCGAGAAATCGATAGAAAAGCAAGAGCATTCAGATTAATCACAAAGGAAGAAGTAGCTATGGCTCTGGAACAAGCACCACCTGAAGTACAACTCGCAGTAGATCTTATTTATCTGCTTGAATGTAACGAAATTTCTCCTGCTATCGCGCTGGCAGCACTAGAAATCGTTAAACACGATTTTCAGGGGAAATTGAAAAAGCAGCCCCGGCAATCTGAGGAATAAACCCAACGAATGCTTACTCCTCATTTATCTGGTTATTGGCTCCCATCATTCAATGGCTTCTGTACTTCTTGCAAACTATCACCCTGCCCATTGTGTAAGTAAACTTCCAGCTGATTAAATGCAATATTGATGTCGTTTTCCCGACATAATTTATCAATACTGCGGTTAACTTCGTCTACAGTACGGCTACGATCCCCCAATTCTCGGACATAAAGCCGCAATTCATGATCCAGTGTACTGGCGCCAAAATTCATAAAGTAGACTTGCGGCCCTGGCTCACTCATTACACGGGCGTTTTCGCTTGCCGCTTTTAACAAAACCTCTTTGACCTTATCAAGATCAGAGCCGTATGCGACGCCAACCTTAATAATAATCCGCGTAATGGTATCGGAAAGTGTCCAGTTTATCAGACGCTCCGTCACAAATGCCCGGTTAGGGATAATCACTTCTTTGCGGTCAAAATCTGTAATTGTCGTCGCACGAATACGGATTTTACTGACAGAACCGGAATAAGTTCCTATCGTTACTGTATCGCCAATCCGGACGGGACGTTCGAACAAAATAATCAAACCCGAAACAAAGTTAGCGAAAATTTCCTGTAAACCAAAACCTAAACCGACCGAAAGTGCCGCCGCTAACCATTGTAATTTATTCCACGAAACACCCAATGTTCCTAATGCTGTAATTCCGCCAATGCCAATGATTAGGTAAGTCAGTGTCGTTTTAATGGCATACGACGAACCTTGTTGCAACTGCAAGCGGGATAACACCAACACTTCCAGCAAACCTGGCAAGTTTCTCATCATGACCCAAGAAATAACCAACATTGCTACTGAAAGTACCAAATCTTTCAAAGTCACGTGATTCAGGACATTGCCCAGTTCTGTTGTAGTGCTGTATTGCCACAAGTTGATCCCATCAAGATAAGAAAATACCGTCACCAGATCAGACCAAATCCAATAAAATGCACCTAAAAAGATCAAAAACAGCACCATAGTAGTTAAACGCAATGATTGCTGATTAATGCGATCTAAAGCCATTGGCGGTTCTTCCGTCACTTCGCCTTCTGCCCCTTCTTTCGTGAGGGACTGACGACGAGCGACAGCACGTCGATAGGCAATGCTGCGCGCCGCAATTCCCAATCCCCGCAAACAGACTTGATAACTGATATGCCAGAGAAACAGTAAATACAAACTATAGAGCCAACGTTCTGCCAGACGTAAAGTTGTATAGAAATAACCCGATATCATCAACACCATCAGAACCAACGGAGCAAAAGTTAATACCGTCACTACGATGGTACGGATCATATGTGAGCTTTTTTCACGCCATACATAACGGCAGAATGGAAAAACAAATAGAAAAACAAAGAACAGGCAGATCAATACTGTACATTGTCCAATAACATCATCAGACAGCCGTAAAGGATATTTAGCCCCCAATGTTATCCAGAACAAAATGGGTAATAGTGTCATCGACAGGCGAACAAGATTTTTACGGAATAAGTGACAAACAGCACTGTCCAGAGAAAAATGCTGTTCTCCAATCCCACCTTTCACCAGGATCTGGTAACTGCAACTATACATAATCCAAAAAAGCGCCAACTGACGGGAGAATCCCCAAATCAAATCCCCAAAATCATCACCTGATTTCGAATACCAATAACCTATCGCCAACACGATAAAAGCGAGTGGCAATGTTTTTATTAATGTCAGTATCAGTGCCAATGGGGTATGTAGTTGACTGTCACGGCGAAACTGCCCCACTTCGCCCGCTATTTTTTTCAACTGTTCGTTAATGCCTTTGGTTTGCCAGCGTAAAAACAGGCCGACTAACACAAGAGGAATAACGAAATGGATAGAGTTTTTCAGCCCCGTAATCAGTCCATTAAACGTTAAACTAATATCCAAATGACTCAGTTCTTCTTGAATTAGTTCAGGCAAGGATTTCAACCACGCCACGTTCATTGGCTTGTTACTGTTAACCCAAAAGATTTGCTGGACAAGGGTTTGTTCCAGTGATTCAGAGACATCCAACAACTGCTGCTGATCCATTTGCAAGTTAATGGCATAAGTAATTTGATTTCCCAACTGATTATTGAGCTGCTCTAAAAGCTCACAATGAACTTCCAGGATCTGCTTGATAGCATTATGGATTTCATCCACCATTTCATTGGATACATTTTTAATTTGATTACGATTATTACTCAATAAATTACTGAAATAGTCATTCCCTTGACAGAGTCGATCTCGCTCCTGAGTAATTTCAAATTGCTCCAGGCGCAAGTCTGCTATTTTCGTTGGTAAATCTTTTGTCAACACATCCTGTGGTATTTTCAACTGTTCCTGAAACAGAATGCGTGATAACAATAAGCTGCCACGTAACACCTTAATTTGCTCTTTAAGATTACGCTCTGATTGGATGGTCCGCTCCAGAAAGTTCTTAACGCGAATACTTTTCTGCGCCAGTTGGTTATTATCACGTGTTGCTGCAATTAACCGTTTACTCAATTCACGATTATGTTCAATCTCTGCCTGAACTAATGAGTTATCTTGAATATGTAAATTTTTACCATCCTTAGTTTGCGCTTCTTTCGCGGTTTCTTCAGAAAGAACCAAGCGCTTTCCACTCATCACATTTTGAATAAACTGAACATGACGTTCCAACTGCTCAATTTGGAGAATCGTGTAATCCCGTTGCCGCTGTAAAAGTGCTTGTAACTGAGTATTCGCCTGTAGAGATTCTCTTTGATACTCATTTTGCTGAGTCAGAAAAAGTTGTTCTACCTGCAATAACTCTATCTGGGTAAAACTCGATTCTGACTGCTCAGTCAATACATTATTGAGTTGGTTGCGAATTTGCTGCAATCTCTGCATGTTACGGAATAGCACATTCTGCACGCGTTCTGGTTGAGTTTGCAGCCCAATCAACTGACTATTGTAGCTGGCAAGATTTTCCTGTGCCCGCTGCAAGTTATACCATGTACTATTCAGTTTCGATTCGAGCTGCTTTAAAGACTGTGTTTCCAGAGTTTGTTTATATGCATCCTGCTGATCGTTATTTTTCAAATTCTCTAGTTCAGTCGTAACCTGATGTGATTTTTGTGGCACATTTTGCACATTTTTCCTAAGTAGATCGAAATCCAGTTTCAGTTGATCTATTTTGTCAAAGAAAGAGAGCGCCTTTTCCAAATCAGCTATCGATACCTTTTCTTCAACTGTGTGCTCCTTACGTTCCGTCAGAATCTTAAGCTGATTTTGAATATTATTACGGGTTGGAACATCGCTGCCGGCAGCCGCATTGACCGAAAAAAAGAAAGGTGACAGGAGAAAAAACAGTATTGTGGAGAAACGTATCGCAGAGAATTTGTTACACAAACTCCCCTTATTGGGTAAAACACCCAAATATCGGTTAACTGAAACCATGAACTCATCTACTCATCATTTGCCACGCTATCAACCAATGCCAGTTCACTCATTCTCCTGGCATCAGTGCAGGTTTTGCACAATTTAACTTCGACACCTTGTGCCGTCAAAATTTCCAGCATTTGTTTTAAATTATAGTCTTCTTTAGACGTTTGCCCGGCCAAACCAGCAACTGTAGCTTAGACATCAAGAACAATTTCAGTTCGCTGCGGGCTTCCTTCAAGATTCGTTTTCTTCAATGTTCCGCAAATGGTGGCTGTATTTAAGTGTATCAATGAAACTATCCACCAAATAAGCAGATTGCTCTTGAATATTAAAACTGTCCGGTGAGAATGACCAATTCTCAAATATCCCAGTCATCAATGCTCTCAACATGATGGCAGAACGTTTGAAATCAAGATTATAGGGTAGCTCTCCAGATTGAATACAAGCAAATAACATTTTTTCAATTTTCTTGTAATCGGAAATACACATTTCCCTAATATCCTCTACTAATGGAGACATTTCTCCAACGAATTCACATTTATGGAAAAAAATTTCCATTAATTGCCGAACCTGAGAATCATCAATCATCATTTTTAACATGGAAATTAATAAATATCTCAACGCAATAAGTGGATTATCAGGATATTTTGATTGATACTCTTTCTCTAGTTCGTCTATTTTATGCTCTGGCATTCTACAAACAACAGAAAGTAGATCTGTTTTATTTTTAAAGTGCCAGTAAATTGCTCCGCGCGTTACACCAGCGGCAGTTGCGATATCGGATAGCGAGGTAGCAGAAACTCCACGCTCAGAAAAGGTCTTTATCGCAGCATCTATGATTTGCTGACGAGTTTGATTTGCTTGCTGTTTAGTTTTTCGTGCCATTTTAGTGCCATAAACTTTGTTTTTGACGGAGGCTGATTTACATACATTCATGTATGTTTGTACTATAGCACCCATTAACCAACGAAGTAATGATTTCACTTGTTAGATTAGCGAATCAACATTGAAAAATTGAGGTTTACTTATGCGAAAGAACAGGGGAGTTTTGCCTCTGGCCACATTACTGGTAATTTCAGGCAGTTTCATTCTTTCAGGATGTAATGACAATAAAAATACACAGCAAGGGGCTGCTGGCCAGCATGTTCCTGAAGTTGGTATCGTAACGCTGAAGGCAGAACCTCTAACGGTCATCACAGAATTACCAGGCCGTACATCGGCTTATCGTGTTGCCGAGGTTCGTCCTCAAGTCGGCGGCATCATACTAAAACGTAACTATAAAGAAGGAAGTGATGTGGTTGCTGGTGAGTCGTTATACCAAATAGATCCCGCAACTTATCAAGCAGAATACAGTAAAGCCAAAGCAAGCTTAGCCAGAGCGCAAGCCAATGAGAATGTTTCCCACTTAACCGTTGAACGTTATCAATCCTTGCTAGGCACACAATACGTGAGTAAGCAGGAATTTGATAAAGCAAATTCAGAATATGCTCAGGCAAAAGCAGATGTCCAGTCCTCTCAGGCTGCGTTGGAAAATGCCAGAATCAACCTGGCATACACCAAGGTAACCTCCCCTATTTCTGGGCGGGCGGGTAAATCCACCGTCACAGAAGGAGCGCTGGTTTCTGCGGGTCAGCCAACAGCCCTAACGATTGTTCAGCAATTAGATCCTATCTATGTTGATATCACTCAATCAAGTGACGACTATCTGCGACTCAAAAATGAAATTGCAAAAGGAACCGTTCAGAAAGAGAACAAAAAAACCAAAATCCGCCTAATAACTGACACTGGGCAAGAATACAGTCAAGAAGGTTACCTTGAATTTTCTGACGTGACGGTTGACGAAACAACAAGCTCTATCACTATGCGTGCTGTATTTCCAAACCCGAATGAAGAATTACTGCCAGGTATGTTTGTTCGCACCAAGTTAGAAGAAGGTGTGCGCAAAAATGCGATTTTGGTTCCTCAGCAAGCTGTTACCAGAACACCTCGCGGTCAAGCAACCACACTGATTGTAGATAAAGATAACAAAGTAGAATTACGCAATATCAACGCTACTCAGGCAATTGGTAACAAGTGGTTGGTGACAGAAGGTCTGAAAGCTGGA
This sequence comes from Xenorhabdus sp. TS4, assembly GCF_014467265.1. NCBI lineage: Bacteria > Pseudomonadati > Pseudomonadota > Gammaproteobacteria > Enterobacterales > Morganellaceae > Xenorhabdus > Xenorhabdus sp. TS4. The sequence continues at coordinate 106,238 of NZ_NKHQ01000014.1, forward strand.
GATAGAGTAATCGTCACAGGGTTGCAGAAAATAGCGCCGGGAATAACGGTCAAGCCAACGGAAACAGATTTGAATGCTAATCCTACGGCTAATCAAGCTGAGTCTGCAAAAAAGCCTCAATAAGGAGTCGGTGATTCATGCCTAAGTTTTTTATCGAACGGCCAATTTTTGCATGGGTAATAGCGATTATCACTATGCTATCTGGCTTGTTGGCAATCATGAAATTACCCGTGGAGCAATATCCTGCTATTGCGCCACCTACTATTTCCATTTCAGCAAGTTACCCAGGAGCTGACGCGACAACAGTACAAAATACTGTAACACAGGTTATTGAACAGAATATGAATGGTATCGATAACCTAGTGTATATGTCTTCCCACAGCGATTCTGCGGGAAGCATGAATATCATGCTGACCTTTGAAGCAGACACAGATCCAGACATCGCGCAAGTTCAGGTTCAAAATAAACTGCAACTTGTCATGCCACTATTACCTCAAGAAGTTCAGCAACAAGGTGTTAGTGTTGATAAAACCACCAGTTCATTTTTGATGGTGGCTGGTTTCATCTCTCAAGATGGTTCCATGACTCAAGATGACATCGCTGACTATATCGGAAGTAGTGTCAAAGATGCATTGAGCCGTGTTGCTGGCGTGGGTGAAACACAGCTCTTTGGCACGCAGTATGCCATGCGTATTTGGCTCAATCCTGACAAACTGCTCAACTATAAGATCACCACTCAGGATGTTATTAGTGCAATCAGGGCTCAGAATAATCAGGTTGCTGCCGGACAATTAGGAGGGACACCACCGGTTCCAGGTCAGCGTTTGAATGCTTCGATCATCGCACAAACTCGCCTGAATTCGGCAGAAGAATTTGGCAATATTTTGCTGCGCATGAACCCCGACGGTTCACAAATTCGTTTGCATGATGTCGCTACCATTCAATTAGGCGCGGAAAATTACAGTATCATTGGTCGCTTCAATGGCAAACCGGCAGCAGGAATTGGTATCAAACTGGCAACTGATGCTAACGCCTTAAATACTTCCAAAGCCGTTAAAGAAGCACTGGCTGAAATGCAACCTTTCTTCCCACATGGGTTGACTATTGTCTATCCGTATGACACCACGCCATTCGTTAAAATTTCTATTTTCGAAGTGGTGAAAACATTGGCAGAAGCCATTCTGTTAGTGTTTATCGTCATGTACCTGTTCCTGCAAAACTTCCGAGCTACCTTTATCCCAACGATTGCGGTTCCGGTTGTACTACTTGGTACATTTGCCATTCTTGCTGCGTTTGGCTATTCCATCAATACATTGACCATGTTCGCTATGGTACTTGCCATAGGCCTGCTCGTGGATGATGCCATTGTGGTAGTGGAAAACGTCGAACGAATCATGCAGGAAGAGGGGCTATCACCGAAAGAAGCCACCAAAAAATCAATGGGGCAGATTCAAGGCGCTCTGGTCGGTATCGCGCTGGTGCTGTCCGCTGTATTTGTACCAATGGCATTCTTCGGAGGTTCAACAGGAGCGATTTACCGCCAATTTTCAATCACGATCGTTTCAGCAATGATATTGTCTGTGCTGGTGGCATTAATCCTGACTCCGGCATTGTGTGCAACGATGCTTAAGCCTGTTGCCAAAGGTGACCATGGAACTCACACCGGATTCTTTGGTTGGTTTAACCATCTGTTTGAAAAGAGCACACATCATTATACTGATAGTATCGGCCGGATGTTACGTGGTACAGGGCGTTATTTGGTGATCTATGTCATGTTGATCGCTGGCATGGCTTGGATATTTAAAAGTCTGCCATCCTCCTTCTTGCCAGAAGAAGATCAGGGGGTTTTACTAGCAATGGTCCAATTACCACCTGGCTCAACTCAGGAACAGACACAAAAAGTACTGAATGAGATCAATGACTACTTCTATACCAAAGAGAAAGACGTTGTTAAATCTGTATTTACAGTTAATGGCTTTGGTTTTAGTGGTCAAGGGCAAAATACAGGTCTGGCATTTATTAGCTTAAAAGATTGGGAACTGCGCAAGGATTCGAAAGATAAGGTTCCGGCCATTGTTGCTCGAGCAAATGCGAATTTTGCTCAAATCAAGGAAGGACTTATCTTTGCGTTCAATATTCCTTCAATTGTAGAGTTGGGTTCTGCCAGCGGATTTGACTTCCAGTTGATTGATAAAGGAAATCTGGGGCATGCAGCACTGACAGAAGCACGTAACCAATTGCTTGGTATGGTTGCACAACACCCAGATATTCTGACGAGTGTCCGCCCCAATGGGCAAAATGACACACAACAATATCGCGTTTATATCGATAAGGAAAAAGCAGAAGCCTTGGCTGTATCCACGACAAATATCAACTCAACCCTGAGCACGATGTTTGGCGGTGTTTACGTCAATGATTTTATCGACCGCGGTCGAGTCAAAAAAGTCTATATTCAAGCTGATGCTCCTTACCGCATGTTACCAAGCGATATCAGCCAGTTGTATGTTCGTAACTATCATGGAGAAATGGTGCCGTTTTCTGCGTTCATAGATGCATCGAAAGAACCTTGGATTTATGGTTCACCACGTCTGGAACGCTACAACGGTCTTCCTTCCATGGAAATTGTGGGAGAAGCAGCGCCTGGCCAAAGTACTGGTGACGCAATGGCTCTTATGGAGCAACTGGCATCACAATTACCGCCAGGAATTGGCTATGACTGGACCGGAATGTCTTATCAAGAACGTCTATCCGGTAATCAGGCTCCTGCTCTGTATGCGCTGTCATTGATTGTCGTATTCCTTTGCCTGGCAGCATTATATGAAAGCTGGTCTGTTCCGTTCTCGGTCATGTTAGTCGTCCCTCTGGGGGTTATCGGTGCATTACTGGCAACATCAATACGTGGGCTGGATAACGACGTTTACTTTAAGGTTGGCTTACTGACTACCATCGGGTTGTCTGCGAAAAACGCCATCCTTATCGTCGAGTTCGCCAAGGATTTGATAGAAAAAGAAGGCAAGGGATTAATAGAAGCAACTCTTGAAGCAGCCAGAATGCGCTTACGCCCAATCCTAATGACTTCTTTAGCCTTTATGCTTGGCGTTATGCCTCTGGTATTGAGCAATGGCGCAGGTTCAGGTGCACAAAATGCCGTAGGAACGGGAGTATTGGGTGGAATGATCGCAGCTACATCGTTAGCAATTTATTTCGTCCCTGTATTTTTCGTTGTCATTAAGCGGCGGTTTACGAAAAAAAATGAGGAGCTTGAACACATTTCAACCTCTCACTAAATTCAGCTATGTTAAAAAGGCCACTTATGTGGCCTTTTTAACGGGCAAAAACTCCTTCGAACAGCAAATTACAGGATGACAATATCTGCGTTAAAATTCATTCATAGTCTAATTAAAATAAATACTTATGAATGAAAAAGTAGGTTTAAAAGACAACATCTTCTGTTTTTTATAATAAATAGAAGATAAGTTGGTAACTCTCCTTGTTTTTCTCTTGATTACACCTTTAATGGTAAAAAGTGTTCCATCTCGATGGTGACATATGTAATAATGACGCCATATTGATTTTGAAAGTCTCAATACAATCGCCTATAATGATTGCTGTGCTATTGCTACAGCATCTACTGTATTAGTATAATTTAATATATTTCACAGCATATGTGGATATGACTATCCTTCATAGTAGACTGTTAGTGCTTGCCAGAAACGGGGCTTTGCCAGAATTTAGTGTTTTTGTCATAACTAAACGTAAATGAGCTATTGTTAAAAAAACTAGTTGGCAGATAGGTAAAATAGAGCATTAACATTAATAAATAATAATCATGTTTTGATAGGCTCTATTCTAAAAGAATGACTATAATAATTAGCATGTATAAGCCTTAGTTCAAATAAGCTGTACATCGTTTACGGAGGTGATTATGGATGAATATTCACCAAGAAGACATGATATTGCTGAATTAAAATACTTATGCGAGAATTTAATTCATGAGGCTTTTTCCGTCCTGAATCGCACTGATAATCATTGGATTCACGACCTAACCTCCGAGAAAAGTTTAAAACTAAACGAATTGATTGAACACATTGCAGCTTTTGTTTGGAGCTTTAAAATTAAATACTCAGACAACCACACTCTGAGCACCTTAATTGATGACTATCTAGATGAAACATATAATTTATTTGGAAGTGATAAGATAAGCTTTTTTGAACTTACAAAATGGCAAAAAACAAACGAACACTTAACTAACGTTCTGTTACATGATTTGAACGCTTCTCTAAGTAAAATCTGATAAATATATTCCTAACTATTTTTTTATACCAAATAAGATAAGGCGATTATGACTAAAACTGACTATCTGATGCGTTTAAGAAAATGCACTTCTATTGAAACACTGGAACGTGTAATTGAAAAAAATAAATACGAGCTTTCGGAAGATGAACTTGAATTGTTCTACTCCGCGGCTGATCACCGTTTGGCTGAACTTACCATGAATAAACTCTATGATAAAATCCCATCATCTGTTTGGAAATTTGTCCGCTAAGCTGTAATGTTCAGATAGAAAGTGACTTGAGCCGGTAGCTATTATCGGCTGACAGTATAATCTTATGATAAGTTTGGAATTGGTGAGGGCTCTACCAGCTACATCCCGGCACACACACCCCTTGCTATGGCTGCTTCTTTCCAGACCTGACCAAGTTAACAAGTTAGCGTTGCGGGAGAACCAACAGAGCCCCCATTGATGTTAGCTTCAAATTTCGAAGCGGTGGTCATTATCTTCCAAACATTATGAAATAGCAAGGCAACTTCATTTGAATGCTGATTTATTACTCATAACGTTGTAAAAAACATCAAAAATTTAATAATTTTACTTAACAGAATACCTTTAGCATTTTTTTCAAGCTATAACTCACAGTAGACGAACAGTAAACAGGTGCAACAATAGATATATTTAATAACACTAATGAATCATTGCCATGTCATATAAAAACCACATAATTTCACAACTTCAACCTAAGTTAAATAACAATTTCCCTACCCTTAGCATTTAAAATAAAAACAATCATACAAATCAAAAGATAAAACTACAAAACAATACATTCGCATTATTTGATAAGCATTGATGAAATTAACAGTGATAATTCACATCTAAAATAAAAACTCAAGGATAATTTCATTTACAACTTAATCCATTTATTTTCAAATAAATAAAAGTTTATTATCCATATCTTTCATTTATGCTTTTCAAATGCTCTAAAAGTAAAGGCATGTTATGAGTCAAGCATTACAAAACTTAATTAACTTGATACATTTAGAAAAAATAGAAAAAGGAATTTACCGAGGACAAAGTGAAGACTTAGGATTTCCTCAAGTTTTCGGTGGGCAAGTAATAGGCCAAGCGCTATATGCAGCAAAACAAACCGTCGCGGATGATAGAATGATCCACTCCTTTCATAGCTATTTTCTACGTCCAGGTGATAGCCATAAACCCATTGTTTATGATATTGAAGTATTGCGTGATGGAAAAAGTTTCAGTGCCCGCCGCGTCAGCGCAATACAAAATGGTCATCCTATCTTCTACATGACAGCGTCCTTTCAAGGACATGAAGAAAGTTTTGAACATCAAAATACTATGCCTCTAGTCCCTTCTCCCGAAGAGTTAGATTCCCAAGAAGAAATTGTAAAAAAAATGGCTAACTCACTCCCGACAAAATTAAAAACAGTTTTTGCCACACCACCCTTGGAGATGAAATTCGTTCCTCTTCAAAATATACCTAATCATTCATCCCAAGTCCCTGTACGTTATGTTTGGTTCCGTAGCAACGGAAAAATGCCAGAAGATCCATTCATTCATCATTGTTTGCTGGGTTATGCATCAGATTTCAATTTTCTGCCTACGGCACTACAGCCCCATGGCGTAAAATTTATGGCGGAAAATATGCAAATAGCCACGATTGATCACTCAATGTGGTATCACCGTCCTTTCAATATGGATGATTGGTTACTTTATTCAATCGAAAGCCCATCAGCATCAGGAGCGCGTGGTTTCGTCCGGGGGCATATCTATAACCGTGCAGGCGTGCTTATCGCTTCTGCGGTTCAGGAGGGAGTAATTCGTAAGCTATGATGAATTAAATCAATAATAACCGTATGCCGTAATCAACTTTTCTGTTACTACGGCATACCTATTTGCAAATAAATAAAAGTGCTCAGTTATAAGCGCTTTCACCATGTGAAGTAATATCAAGTCCTTCTCTTTCTGACTCAAGATTAATACGTAGCCCAACCAACTTATCAGCGATCTTAAATGAAATATAAGCCGCTATTGATGACCAAACTATACATACCAATATACTAATAGCCTGAATACCGAGCTGTCTTAGCATTGTCATTCCTTCAGCAAACCCTGTTCCACCTAAAGCGGATGCAGTAAAAATACTGGTCAACAAACAACCAATAATGCCGCATACTCCATGTACCCCAAATACATCACAAACATCATCAACACGTAACCATTTCTTCAGTATGACTACCCCCCATAAGCCAGCAATACCTGCAATCAACCCCATCACCAATGCACCACCGATACCAACTGTTGCAGCAGCTGGCGTAATAACCACTAAACCCGAAATACACCCGGAACATGCTCCTAAAAGCGAAGGTTTCTGGCGAAATAGCCACTCACAGAAAACCCATGACAACACTGCTCCCGCCGTTGCTGCCACCGTATTCACTAGAGCCAGCGCCGAAATAGCATTTACTTCACCAGCAGATCCCACATTAAAGCCAAACCATCCAATATAAAGGATCGCTGTTCCAATAAAAGTCATTGGTAGGTTATGAGGTTTAAATGCTTCCCGCCCAAAGCCTGAGCGCTTCCCAAGTAAGTAAGCACCAACCAAGCCTGCTGCTGCCGCATTAATATGAACAACAGTCCCGCCAGCAAAATCCAAAGCTCCATCCTGAGCAAGCCAGCCGCCACCCCATACCATATGCGCCATAGGGATATAAGATACTGTCAGCCATAACACACTAAAAATCAGCAATGCAGAAAAACGAATTCTTTCACATAACGCGCCCACCACCAAAGCAACAGTAATACATGCAAATGCACCTTGAAAAACGACATGAATTAACTGATAAAAATTACCAGTGAGATCAGTTATGGATATATTTTTTAACATAACCTGACCAAAACCACCCCAAAAAGAGTTGCCTATCTCAAAGGTCATGCTGTATCCATAAATAATCCAAAGCACACAAACCAATGAAAAACTGACAATCACCTGTGACATTAGTGACAACACATTTTTGCTGCGTAGTAATCCCCCATAAAATAGGGCAATGCCAGGTATTGTCATAAAAAGTACAAGTATCGTATTTATTAACATAAATACCGTGTCTGCTTTATTGAGATTACTTTCCGCAGCAATAGCAAGCGAAGGAAAACTGGCCGCAATACACACTATGGATAAAAATTTATTCTTCATTTTTGCCCCTCATTTACAGTGCTGCATCATTCGTTTCACCCGTCCTGATCCGGACGGCATGCTGCAATTCAAAGAGAAAGATTTTTCCATCCCCCATTTTTCCGGTGAAAGCAGTCTGCTGAACAACATGGATAATTTCTTCAACTCGTTCATCATTGGTAGCAATATCAATCTTAACTTTGGGCAAAAAATTAACGTTGTATTCAGCACCTCGATAAAGTTCGGAATGACCTTTTTGACGTCCAAATCCCTTTACTTCTGTTATAGTCATACCTTGTATACCTATATCAGCAAGCGCTTCCCGCACTTCCTCCAGCTTAAATGGTTTTATGATGATGGTAATAAGTTTCATATTTCCCCCGTTTTTCGCTACGTTAGTACAAGGGAATATTTGCAAGGGATATGCCAAAAGTTAAAAATGATGTGTAATCAGTTTGTTATCGAAAAACATCTCTAAAGAAGGGATAAAAAAGGGAACAGAGAATACATCTGCTCCCTATACGCTGCCTAAATATGCACACTAAACGTGCACTGATTCATTCAACGTCTCGCCAACTTGCTGGAGTTGGTACATTTGATAATAGCGTCCACGCTTTTCCAGTAGCTGTTGATGCTGACCTTGCTCAATAATTGCACCACGATGCAGCACCAATATGGAATCAGCCTCAATAATGGTTGAAAGACGATGAGCAATCACCACCAATGTTGTCTGTTTGCGGATCATTCTCAGAGCTCTCTGTACTGACTGCTCTGTCCCAGAGTCAATATTCGCGGTTGCCTCATCCAAAATAAGGATCTGTGGTGTTTGCACTAAAACTCTAGCCATTGCTAAAAGCTGTTTTTGGCCTGCTGAAAGTGTATTCCCTTGTTCTCCCAAAACGAAATTCAAACCATCTGGTAAATTACGAACAAAGTCAGCTAATTGAACTAATTCTAGTATTTCCCATATTTTCTCTTCACTGATATCCCGCCCTAGCGTGATATTGTTGAGGAATGACGCTGCCAAAACAACAGGATCTTGCTGCACCATTGCCACCCCATTACGCAGTACTGTGTGAGAAAGCGAAGATATGGAACGCCGGTCAAGATAGATCTCACCGTCTTGCCACGGATAGTACCCCATAATCAAATTAGCCAAAGTGCTTTTTCCACTCCCTGTATGCCCAACCAAAGCCACAAACCCATGTGGAGGAACATGCAGGTTAATATCACTTAAGACAAGTTTGTCACCACGATAAGCAAAGTTTAAGTTTTCAATATCAATTCTGCCACTTTCTAACGCCCGCAAATCATTGCCATATTGCTGTTGTGGACTATCCATCAATTCGAAAACGCGTTCTCCTGAAACCACCGCTTGCTGCAATACCGATTGCTGTGAAGTCAACTCAATCAGTGGCTCATTTAATCGCCCAAGATAGTTAATGAAGGCATACAGTACACCAACGCCAATAACCTCAGTACCTTTGATACCAAACAATAAGAGCAAACCACACAATATTGCGGCAGAAAAGAAACTCAATAATGGCCTTAATAAGATGCCATCTAACCGTAAAGCCTGCATACGAGCCTGATAATGAGCTCGGTTGGTAGCCAACATTTTCTCGCCAAAACGGGCTTGCTGACGAAACTGCTGAATCACACTCATTCCATTAATGGCTTCATTGAAACCATCATTAATGTCAGCCAGATAACCACGAACCCGCCTAACTATTGGGGTACTAAGACGCTGATAGATCAACATTACAAGCAAGACTGCCGGAAATATTACGATTGCAACACATGCCATACGCCAATTTAAAACAAACATGGCTATCAGCATGGCACCAATTAGTGCAACACAGCGAAATACCATTGGAATCACATTAACAAACAGATCCTTAATGACCTCAGTATCATTTGTTACACGGGATATCAGTTGTCCAACTGGTTGATTATCAAAAGCACTTAATGGCTGACGTAATGCTGAATCCATCACATCAGTACGAAGCTTCTGCACCACTCCCACAGATGCCTGATTAAAAAATAATGTTTGATAATAGTGTAAAGCGGCAGCAATAAGCTGCAAAATCAAGAATATTGCGGCCAGCCCACCGACAATATCGAGCGGTAAATTTCCCGTTGCAACCATATTGTCGATAAAATAGCTCACAAGCAGAGGTCCGCTTACCTCTGCCAATGCAGCAATCCACAACATCAATACAGCAATGAGCATCGGTTTGCGGTAATTTTTGCCGTAAGAAAGCAAGCGCTTTAATGACGGCCATAGCTTACCTATATGAGTTTTAGTCATTTTCTCCACCCAATGCAGCTTCTAGTTGTTGGTAATGGTACATATCGGAATACCAACCTAATTGGGTGATAAGCTGTTTATGCTGGCCGTGTTGTATAACCGAGCCATGTTGCATAACCAAAATATTATCTGCTTCCGTTAATGCCGACAGCCGATGCGCACTGATAATAACAGTGCGCTGTTGCCGCCATTGGCTAAGATTTTTCATAATCTGGTGTTCCGTGTGACCATCAACGGCTGATAGAGCATCATCAAGGATTAAAATCTCCGTCTCTAACAGCAAAGCTCTGGCAATGGATATACGCTGTTTTTGCCCCCCGGAAAGCATCACACCGCGTTCTCCCACTTCCGTTTGATAACCTTGAGGCAATCGCAAAATATCATCATGTACACTTGCTAAGCGAGCGACTTCTTCTATTTGCTCTTGGGTTGCATCGGGTCGTCCCAACGCAATATTACCTGCAACCGTATCCGAAAACAGGAAAGGAGTTTGGTTGACAATAGCCAAGCGTGAACGCCACTCTTCCATTCGAAGCGCAGAGATATTTTTTGACTGGAAAAGAATAGCTCCATCAGTTACATCAAACTGCCGTTGTAACAAAGCCAATAAAGTACTCTTCCCTGCCCCCGTTGATCCACAAAGCCCCAATAACTGACCAGGCTCTAGTTGGAAATGGATATTTTCCAAAACAGGTTTATCACTTTGAGGATAGGTAAATTTGTTGATATTTGCCTGCAAGCTCCCCCGTTCTGAAGACAAAGACAACACGCCATCTTCGGTTACCAGTGGTTCCTGCAACAAACTGCGGATGCGTGTATAAGCAGCACTTCCTCTCTCAACAATGTTGAACATCCATGCCAATGCCAACATAGGCCAGATCATCAATCCCAGATACATGACAAAACTGGTCAATTCACCAAGGGTCATGGAACCATTCACCACCATCCAACTCCCTCCACCGACAGCCAAAAGGTTTGCAACAGTAATAGCAATGAAAATGGTGGGGTCAAAACGCGCATCTACACGCGCAACATGCATATTCTTACGCCCAGCATCAATAGCAACTTCTTCAAACTGATTAGATTGAAGTTCTTCCAATCCAAACGCTTTTATCATACGGATACTAGTCAAACTTTCCTGCGCATGGTTATTCAGTACAGAAAATGCGCCTTGCGCAGATTTAAAACGATGATGAAGCTGATTCCCATAATGCTTAATCGCCAAGGCCATAATGGGCATCGGTGATAATGACAACAATGTTAATTGCCAACTGATCTCGACGCTCATTACAATTAGGACAGAACACCCCATAACTAAAGCATCAACCAAAGTAAGGACTCCCTCACCTGCGGCAAAAACAACTCTGTCAACATCATTTGTTGCGCGCGCCATGAGATCGCCTGTTCTATAACGTAAATAAAATTCAGGATTCTGACTACTCAAACGCTTGTAGAAGTCACCACGCAGCTTAACAGCTAGCCGATAAGAAGCACCGAACAACCATACACGCCAAACATATCGCAGACCATAGATTGCCAAAGCAATGAACAGCATTAACCCCAGCAACATTAATAGCTGGCGGAAGGTCATTGTTTTTGTGCTAATGCCATCAACGATAATCCCAACTAAGTGGGGAGGAATGAGTTGCAGCACCGCAATCAAAACGAGGAAAATGACAGCTCCCAGATAACACCGCCATTCACGAATAAAATACCAGCTTAATTGTGAAAATAATCTCACACACCTATTCCCAAGGTAAAAAATGAAAGAGTTAGCACCTACCGACCAAAGGGATCTTTATGATGTTACTGAATCTGGTATTGGCAGCGCCGTTGTATATTTGATCTTTTCCATAGCAAAGTTAGAGGTAACATCAATCAAACCAGAAACCCCATTTACCATACGTTTGTAGAAATGATCATAACTCTTCATATCAACAACTTCTATATGCATCAGGTAATCATATTCACCAGCCATGCGATAAAATGTTAAGACTTCTGGCATCTCTTTTATAAAGGTGACAAACTGTTCATACCATTCACTGCTATGTTGCTGGGTTTTAATCATCACTATCACTGTCAAACTCAGACCGAGTTTTTCCCCATTTAACAAGGCAACCCTGCCAACAACATAACCTTCATCTTCAAGTCGTTTAAGGCGCTTCCAGCAAGGTGTCGAAGTCAAATTAACGGCTTCAGCCAGTGCGTTCAAGGATAGACTACAATCCTGTTGGAGCAGTTCCAGTAGCTTACGGTCTATTTTATCTAACATATCTAAATCCTATAGAAATATTTCCCAAATATAACGGATATTCTCAGAAAAATAATAATCTATTTCTCCGAATGTAAGGGTAATCTATATACCACTACGGTATTATTATTTAGGGTCAATTTATGTCGTCTTTATGGGCTACAAATGCCATAAAAGCTATCCAAGCTGATTATCAACGCAGCGCTGATACACATCTCATTCGTCTTAACCTCCCAATATTTCCGAGTATTCACCTCTATCTCAAAGATGAGAGCACTCATCCTACTGGTAGCCTCAAACATCGACTTGCGCGTTCCCTGTTCCTTTATGCGCTCACTAATGGTTGGATCCAGGAAGGAACACCTATTATTGAAGCCTCATCCGGAAGTACTGCTGTTTCGGAAGCTTATTTTGCCCGCTTACTTGGTTTACCATTTATTGCAGTTATGCCTTCCTGTACTGCTAAGCGCAAAATTCAAGAGATTGAGTTCTATGGCGGTAAATGCCATTTTGTAGAGCATTCCGCCTTGATTTATCAAGAATCAGAGCGTCTGGCAAAAGAGCTTAATGGCCATTACATGGATCAGTTTACCTATGCCGAGCGAGCAACTGACTGGCGAGGAAACAATAATATTGCAGAAAGTATTTTCCGCCAGATGCAACTAGAGCCTTTTTCTGAACCAACTTACATCGTTATGAGTGCAGGAACAGGTGGCACATCTGCGACACTTGGTCGTTATATCCGCTATCAGGGATACAACACTAAACTCATTGTTGTCGATCCAGAGAACTCCGTCTTCTACGATTGCTACCATCAGAACCGCCACGATATTTGCGGAAGTACTGGCAGTAAAATAGAAGGAATTGGCCGCCCACGCGCAGAGCCTTCTTTTATTCCTACGGTTATCGATGACATGATCCAGGTTCCCGATACTGCCACGATTGCTACCATTTATTGGCTTGAAAAAATAATTGGCAGAAAAACCGGCGCATCAACAGGAACTAACGTCTGGGGAGCTTTACAACTCGCCAAGCAAATGCACGATAACAACCAACAAGGGGCAATTGTGACATTACTCTGTGATAGTGGAGAGCGCTACCTTGATACTTATTACAACCCAGAGTGGGTTCGAAATAATATCGGTGATATCACACAGTATCTAACACAACTACCCAAGTTAGATGGTTATAAGTAACATATCTCCTTCAATTTACAGAGGTAGGTATCATGAAACGAGCCGTTGTTGTATTCAGTGGTGGACAGGATTCCAGCACTTGTTTAATTCAGGCACTCCATCAATATGACGAAGTTCACTGTGTCACCTTTGATTATGGACAGCGTCATCATGCTGAAATTGATGTAGCGTGTCGTATAAGCAAAGAATTGGGTACTGCTGCCCACAAAGTACTTGATGTTACTTTATTGAACGAGCTCGCAATCAGTAGCCTGACAAGAGACAGCATTCCCGTACCCGATTTCAGTGAAAGTGAAAAAAGTGGTCTCCCAAGTACTTTTGTGCCTGGCCGTAATATATTATTTTTAACTCTGGCGGCAATTTATGCTTATCAGGTTGAAGCTGAAGTCGTTATTACTGGCGTTTGTGAAACAGATTTTTCGGGCTACCCAGATTGCCGTGATGAATTTGTCAAAGCACTCAATAAAGCAGTCAGCCTTGGTATCGCTCGTGATATTCGTTTCGAAACCCCTCTAATGTGGTTAAACAAAGCAGAAACTTGGGCATTGGCAGATTATTATCAAAAATTGGACTTTGTTCGCAATAAAACCCTTACGTGTTATAACGGTATTCAGGGTGATGGATGCGGTGAATGCGCTGCCTGCCATCTCAGGGCTCAGGGATTAAAGCATTATTTAAACAATGTCCAAGCCACGATGTTAGATATGAAATCCAAAACCCATCTTAGTTAATCAAAACGATCTCATTAACGTGATCTGTGAGAGGTTCGTGAAACCTCTCATTCCACATTTTTATTTTATCGTTATTCGGCATTGTTTTTATATGCTTCCATCCTTTCTCGTAATTCACCTTCTAAAACTAATGCTTTTTGAGTTTTAAAATCAATACAAGCAAATGTGGTTAAAGCATCTGCAATAATTTGATTATCACCTCTGCGTATAATTTCCTGAAAAAATGTACCGCTTTTGTTACGTAACTCTCGCATCGAAGATTTCACCTCCAGCTCATCTGTAATCACGGCTGGATGGCGATAATTAATATTGATATTCACCACAACAAAACCAATATTCTTACTATTTAACCATTCCAGCGTGTCATCTTCAGTAAGTAAATCCCAGCGAGCTGCTTCCATAAATTCCAAATAACGAGCATTGTTCACATGCTGGAAAAGATCAATATGGTAACCCCTGACTTTGATAATCGTGCTCATTGCTTTTTTTCCTTACACTCATCCGACCAGACAAGATGTAACAATAGCAAAACAATTTAATTCCAATAGTGTTTAATCAATTATTCTTGATCGATATCACAGCCCTCTTGATTAAATGACTGGCAATGCACAAGAGGGCATAACACTTAGTAAGTCAATTTATCTCGATTTTTCTCTATAAAAATCGGACCAATACCTTGTACTTCCTGTAATTGTTCTATTGCTGTAAAAGGACCATATTTTTCACGATACTCAATAATCGCCTGTGCTTTTTTAGCTCCAATCCCATTGAGTTCTTTCGCTAACTCTTCAGCATTTGCAGTATTAATATTAACAACATCTTTTCCCTGTAATTGCTGACCTGAAACTTGCTCTCCCCCTTCTTTCACCTTACTGTCTTCAACGGTGGTTTTAACAGGTTGTTTCACCATTTTATCAGTAGATTCATTAACGGTAGCTGCATAAGTTAATGGCATGCTGATACACAATGCCATCATGAATGAATTAAATAATATCCTTAAATATTTCATGTAAATCTCTCCATGTTTTATGGGTGTATGTTTTGTTGGTGAAAGAAAGATTGCCACAATAATATTTCTGGGCAACAGGCAAGGTTTAGATATGCGAAAGGCCACGAAAGTGGCCTTTTTCAATTACTATTTTGCAAAAACAGATGCGAGTAACTTCGCAATTTTATTCAAGTTGACCAAATTTAATATCCGCATCATCACGTAAATTCATTATTAATGACTCCAGCATGATATTACCGGTCTGATACTGATAACCCACCATATATTGTTTGAGCAAATCATCTGTAACAGATCCAGGAACGACTTGATCCAATTGGATAAGCACCGCGTTACCCAATTCATCTTGAGCTAATCCATATACAGGCTTACCCTCTTTAGGATGAGGTAAAGTGAATGCCACATCGGTAGCCTGATTGGTTTGTGGCAGATGTTTTATCACGGTAGGTTGCTCGAACTGAATTCCCGCGGTTTTCAATGCTTGCTCACCTTTGCCTTCTTTCAGGGCAGTCAGTAGTTTTTCACTTTCAATCTGAAGTTGTTTTTCTGCTTTCTGGCGTTTCACCAATTCAGTAACTTCAGGTTTAGCCTGTTCAAACGACTGGATTTTCTCAGGCTTAACATTGTCAACACGCAGAATAAAAGCTCTATCGCCTTCAACCGAAATGACATCAGAGTTAATTCCTGTTGCGCCTTTATCATCAATCAAATTGCCAGAGAAAATAGCCTGAACAACTTGGTTGAAATTAATATCAGTGGGAACCTGATCGCGATCAAACCAGTCCGTGGTCACAGCTTGATAACCCGCCGCTTTTTCTGCTGCTGCCAAAGACTCATTATCATTAGCTGCGGCATCACTTACTTTCCGCTGTAATGCATAGAAAGCATCAACTGCTTTTTCCTGCTTAACAATTTTTTCTATTTCCGAACGCACATCTGCCAACGGTTTGACTTCCTGAGGCTTAATATCATCTAAACGGAAAATGGCATATCCATTGGCTAATTTGACCACATCGGAAAATTGCCCTTTCTGTGTCAAATTCGCTGATTTTAGCTCATTAGGCAGAGAACTTTCTTCCATCCACCCCAAATCACCACCCTTTTGAGCAGAAAATTTGTCAGTCGATTTTTCTGACGCCAATTGACTAAAATCAGCTCCTTTTTTTAACTCATCCAAAACCGATTTAGCAGCAGAGTCTGAATCCAGTTGAATAAAGCTATACTTCTTCTGTTCAGGTTTAGTGTATTTTGCCAGGTTGTTTTTATAGTATTTTTCAACATCAACATCAGATACGGTGACATTTTTCAGTTCATTGGCAGCATCCATTTTGATGTAACTGACTTTCACTTTTTCCGGCACAGTGAAATGCTTACTATTTGCGTCATAGTATTTTTTCAGCTCTTCATCGGTAACTGTTTGCTTCTCTTCAATTGACTTCAATTCAAGAGTCGCAAAACGTACTGTCCTTTCTTGCAAAAGTAATGCCGCTTCCCGTTTTATTTCTGGCAGTAAGGCAATTTCCGCACCTATAACAACTTGCTTCAATTGACGATTAATCAGTTCCTGACGAACCTGTTCCGCAAAACTATCAGGGCTGATGTTTGAATGGGCAAGCCAGCTTAAGTACTCCTGATATTTGTTGTTATCAAATTGGCCGTCAGTCTGGAGAAACGGTAGATTACGCATCTCCTGCGCAACCTGATTATCGCTTGCCGATAAACCCAGCTTACGGGCATATTGTTCAATCAGAGTAGCATTGATAAGTCTCTCCAATGATTGGCGCCGAAGCTGTTGTAGCATCTGTTCATCGCTTAACAACGTTGAGAATTCATCTCCCAGCTTTTCCTGCTGAGCATTTTTTTCTTGTAAAAATGCCTGCTCTAGCTGAGCACGACTAATGGTTTGGCCATTCACTTTGGCAGCATAACTACCACTTTCGCTTGATAAGTAACCGGTTACACCCGTCACCAAAAAAGTCAGGATAATTAGAGCCAACACAATTTTGAGCACAGGACCGTTCGCCGCCGTGCGTAGGTTGTCCATCATAAAGACGTAAAACTCCGCTTTAGTGAAAAAGAAACTGTCATATTACGACAATTCAAACGCTAAGAGAAAAAAAGCGCACCAATCAATTGATGCGCTTATATTCTAGCCTATCAACACGCCCCAGTCAGTTGAAGTTTATGGCAATAACAAAAACTAGGGTCTGTTTCCTGCTCATTAGCCATTAACCGCGTCTTTTAACCCCTTCCCAGCTCGGAAAGCAGGTACTTTTGCTGCTGCGATCTTGATTTCCTTGCCTGTTTGAGGGTTGCGTCCTGTACGCGCAGCACGCTCACGTACAGTAAACGTACCGAACCCCACTAAAACGACATCATCACCGTTTTTCAATGCACCAGATACGGAAGAAATGAATGCATCTACTACACGTCCGGCTGCTGCCTTAGAAAGGTTGGCATCAGCAGCAATTTTGTCGATCAGTTGTGACTTATTCACTCTTATCATCCCCATTTTAGTATTACTATCGTAACGGAAACCGATTTACAACAGATAACACGACAGTTATGCCGTCATATCAATCCTTTTCCAGTATTAGCAAGAAATCATGGAACAGCAAAATTTTTAATCAGATAATTAGACTAATCTAACTTAATGACACAAAAAAAGGCTGGCAAGCCTGGATGTGCTCACCAACCTGAATTTTATACATAGTTCTTGAGTTAGCTCACTATTTTTGTACTATTTTAGTGATACCACTTCTGCGCCAAATGCGGGTTCCTGCAAAGCGATAGATAAAACATCTTCTATACGCTTAACGGGATGGATCTCCAGATCTTGGATCACATTCTGTGGGATCTCTTCCAGATCTCGTTTATTGTCATCTGGGATCAAAACCGTTTTAATTCCCCCACGATGCGCTGCCAGCAGTTTCTCTTTCAGGCCACCGATTGGCAGTACTAAACCACGCAGAGTAATTTCCCCTGTCATGGCTACGTCAGCACGAACTGGATTACCCGTCAGGCAAGAGACCAACGCGGTGCACATTGCAATCCCCGCACTTGGGCCATCTTTTGGCGTTGCTCCTTCCGGAACATGAACATGAATATCACGTTTTTCATGGAAATCAGAGCTGATACCCAACTTATCAGCACGGGCACGAACGACTGTCAATGCCGCCTGGATGGATTCCTGCATCACTTCACCCAATGAACCGGTATAAGTCAATTTACCTTTACCTGGTACACTGGCTGTTTCAATCGTCAGCAAATCACCACCCACTTCTGTCCATGCCAAGCCAGTTACCTGACCAACCCGATTTTCTGTATCAGCACGACCATAATCCACTTTTTGCACACCCAGATAATCTTTCAAGTTATCCGCATTAATTTCGATGTGCTTAAGTTTCTTATCCATCAGTAATGCTTTAACCGCTTTACGACACAATTTAGAGATTTCACGTTCCAAACTACGAACGCCGGCCTCACGCGTGTAGTAACGGATAATGCCAATAATTGCACCATCATCGATAGTCAATTCGTCTTTCTTCAGAGCGTTACGCTCGATCTGTTTTGGCAGCAGATGACGTTTGGCAATATTCAATTTTTCATCTTCGGTATAGCCCGATAGACGAATAACCTCCATACGATCCAGCAATGGAGCCGGAATATTCATAGAGTTAGATGTTGCCACGAACATGACATCGGAGAGATCGTAATCAACTTCAAGGTAATGATCGTTAAATGCTACATTTTGTTCAGGATCAAGCACTTCTAACAATGCTGAAGCTGGGTCGCCACGCATGTCGGATGACATTTTGTCGATTTCATCCAGCAAGAACAGTGGATTTTTAACCCCTACTTTGGACATTTTCTGGATTAATTTGCCCGGCATTGAGCCAATATAAGTACGACGATGTCCACGGATCTCCGCTTCATCGCGTACACCACCTAATGCCATACGCACATATTTACGCCCAGTTGCACGCGCGATAGAACGGCCCAATGAGGTTTTGCCCACACCAGGAGGCCCTACCAAACAAAGTATTGGCCCCTTAAGCTTGCTAACGCGGCTCTGTACCGCAAGATATTCAAGAATACGCTCTTTGACACGCTCCAAACCATAATGATCTGTATCCAGCACTTCCTGAGCTTTTACTAAATCTTTTTTTACCTTGCTACGTGAAACCCAAGGAACTTGCACCATCCAGTCAATGTAACTACGAACAACCGTTGCTTCAGCCGACATCGGAGACATCATTTTTAATTTCTGCAATTCAGCTTCGGCTTTCTCGTGAGCCTCTTTCGGCATTTTCGCGTCTTCGATCTTACGTTTCAGCGTCTCATATTCATCAGGTGCATCATCCATCTCACCCAATTCTTTCTGAATCGCTTTCATTTGCTCATTCAGGTAGTACTCGCGCTGGCTTTTTTCCATCTGTTTTTTAACGCGATTACGGATACGTTTTTCTACCTGTAACAGATCGATTTCTGATTCCATCATTGCTATCAGATATTCAATGCGTTCAACAACATTAGACATTTCTAAAACCGTCTGTTTGTCATTGATTTTCAAAGGCATATGTGCAGCGATGGTATCTGCTAATTTTGCCGCATCTTCAATACTGTGCAACGATGTCAATACTTCTGGCGGGATCTTTTTATTCAGTTTGACGTAACCTTCAAACTGGTTAATAACCGTTCTTACCAGAACTTCTTGCTCACGTTCATCAACGTCAGGAGATTCAGAGTATTCAACTTGTGCATAGAAATACTCGCCATTATCCGTCAACGTGGTAATGCGAGCACGCTGCAAGCCTTCAACCAGAACTTTTACTGTGCCATCTGGCAACTTTAACATCTGTAAAACAGAAGCCACTGTACCTACGGAGAAAAGATCATTGACTCCCGGCTCATCAGTAGATGCTTCTTTTTGCGCGACCAACATGACTTGTTTGTCATGCTCCATTGCTGCTTCCAGGCAATGAATCGACTTCTCACGCCCAACAAACAGAGGGATCACCATATGTGGGTAAACCACTACATCGCGCAAAGGCAATACAGGGATTTCTATGCGTTCAGAACGCTCAGGATTCATAGAGCTCTCTCTTCGTTTAGCTTTCGCCAGTTTTAGGAATCTCGTGAAACACGGTTTTCACGAGTTTCACTTCAAAGAATATAAAATATATGGGGACAGGAATCTGACATTCAATAGCCTATACCGGCAAAAAACAAAATGAGGGAGTATCCCTCATTTGTTTTTTCAATGCATATTGATAATCGGTGCTTCCTACTCCATTTCTTCACTCACCAGAAACTTGGGCATCCGGCTTGCTATATATCAATAATGGTGCGGAATTATCTTCAACAACCGTTTCATCAACGACAACTTTCTCTACGTGTTCCATCGATGGCAGATCGTACATTGTATCCAGTAAAACGTCCTCAACAATTGAACGAAGACCACGAGCACCCGTTTTACGTGCCATTGCTTTTTTCGCTATGGCAGTCAATGCTTCTTTTCTGAACTCCAGTTCAACACCCTCAAGGTTAAACAGGGCTTGATACTGTTTGGTCAGCGCATTTTTCGGTTCCTGTAGGATCTGGATCAGTGCTTCTTCATTAAGTTCGGTCAGCGTTGCCACGACTGGCAGACGGCCAATGAATTCGGGAATTAGCCCAAATTTAATCAAATCTTCCGGTTCAACCTCAGACAGCAATTCACCTTCTGTGGCTTTCTCTGATTCACCCCTAACTGTAGCACTAAAACCAATACCTGAACTGATATTCAAACGCTGGCTGACAACTTTATCCAAACCGGCAAATGCACCACCGCAGATAAACAGAATTTTGGAAGTATCAACTTGCAAGAATTCCTGCTGTGGATGCTTACGACCACCTTGAGGAGGAACCGCTGCCACAGTGCCTTCAATCAGTTTCAACAGGGCCTGCTGAACCCCTTCTCCTGACACATCGCGAGTAATTGATGGATTATCAGACTTACGGGAAATTTTATCAATTTCATCAATATACACGATACCACGTTGTGCTTTCTGCACATCGTAGTCACATTTTTGCAGAAGTTTTTGGATAATATTTTCTACATCTTCCCCAACATAACCCGCTTCGGTTAATGTCGTGGCGTCAGCCATAGTAAACGGAACGTCTAAATAGCGAGCTAATGTCTCTGCCAACAACGTCTTACCGCTACCTGTCGGGCCAATCAACAGAATATTACTTTTGCCGAGTTCCACACCGTTAGTGGAATCACCATTACGCAATCTCTTGTAATGGTTATAAACCGCAACTGCTAACACTTTTTTCGCTGTTTCCTGGCCGATAACATAATCATCCAGATGTTGTCGAATTTCATGAGGAGTAGGCAACGCGCTTCGCTCACGATGTGGTACCAGTTCTTTAATTTCTTCGCGAATGATATCGTTACACAAATCGACACATTCATCGCAGATATACACTGACGGGCCGGCTATTAATTTCCGTACTTCATGTTGGCTTTTCCCGCAGAAAGAGCAATACAGCAGCTTTCCTGAACCGTCTTTGCGCTTATCTGTCATCAGTCAACCTCACTTTATGAACTGTTATCCCAGTTTGTCCGGCATAACAGAAAAAACGCTATTACTCCGCTTAGATTGGCGTCAACATCAAACTTAGAGAAAAGGCCAGCATCGGAGTAATAAAGTAATTATTAATAATTAGCTGCGCTGGGTGAATATACTATCAACCAACCCGTATTCTACGGATTCTTCAGCTGACAAGAAACGATCGCGTTCTGTATCCTTAACGATCTTCTCAAGTGGCTGTCCAGTATGTTGCGCCATCAATTCGTTCATACGCGCTTTAACCTTGAGGATTTCCTGCGCATGGATCTCAATATCAGTCGCCTGTCCCTGGAAACCGCCTAATGGCTGGTGAATCATAACTCTGGAATTTGGCAGACAGAAACGCTTCCCTTCTGCTCCAGCAGTCAGCAGGAATGCTCCCATTGAACAGGCCTGCCCCATACAAATAGTACTCACATCTGGTTTGATAAACTGCATCGTGTCATAAATAGACATGCCTGCCGTAATAACTCCACCAGGTGAGTTGATATATAAATGAATATCTTTTTCTGGGTTTTCTGCTTCCAAGAATAGCATTTGGGCAACGATCAAGTTCGCCATATGATCTTCAACAGGCCCAGTCAGAAAAATAATACGATCCTTTAATAAGCGGGAGAAGATATCAAATGCTCGCTCGCCACGTGCTGTTTGTTCAACCACCATCGGCACCAAAGACATGTTAGGTGCATATTGATCTTGCTTGCCACTGTATGACATTTCCGTCTCCTAATAGAACTCACGCTGGTGCCATTCATAACTGATTCTACTTGAGATAAGCGATGATGACCATGATCCAAAGTTAACTAACAAGGGGCTTTTCCCCTCTAAAAAGTAGTAAGCTCTTACATAATAGTAAGAAAGGATATGAGGTTAAATCTGTTTTTTTCAAGAACAATAAAAAAACCCGCAAGCACAGCCTGCGGGTTTACTTCGGTTCACTTCATTGAAAGTGAGGTTTCATCATCTCAGGCAATCAATAAATGAAACTTATGCCAATTGATTTTGATTCATAAGTTCATTGAAGCCAGTTTCTTTTTCAGAAACTTTCGCTTTGCTCAGAACAAGTTCAACAGCCTGCTCTTCCAGAGCAATGTTGCGAATGTTGTTCATCATTTCTTTATTTTTGCTGTAGTACTCAACAACTTCTTTTGGATCTTCATAAGCTGCAGCCATCTCTTCGATCAACGCAGTAACGCGATCTTCTTCGACTTTCAGCTCATTGCTGCTGATAACTTCGCCTAACAGCAAGCCAACAACAACGCGGCGTTTAGCCTGCTCTTCAAACAGTTCACGTGGCAGTTCCAGCGCTTGTGTTTCGCTACCGCCAAAACGCTGAGCAGCCTGACGACGCAGTACATCAATTTCACCATCAACAACAGCCGCAGGAACTTCAATTTCGTTAGCCTTAACCAGACCGTTCAGAATCTGAGTTTTGATGTTGTTGCGAACAGCATTTTTCAGTTCACGTTCCATATTCTTGCGAACTTCGGCACGCAAACCGTCAACAGTACTATCAGCAATACCAAAACGCTTGATGAACTCTTCAGTCAGCTCTGGCAGTTCACGCTGTTCAACTTTTTTCAAGTTGATCACGAACTTCGCCGCTTTACCTTTCAGGTTTTCTGCATGGTAATCTTCTGGGAAAGTCACATCGATAGTAAATTCTTCGCCTGCTTTGTGACCAACGATACCATCTTCAAAACCTGGGATCATACGGCCCTGGCCCATTGCCAGAACGAAATCAGTTGATTTACCGCCTTCGAATTCTTCACCATCAATGGAGCCAGTGAAATCAACAGTTACACGATCTTCCGCAGCCGCTGCTTCAGCGGTTTCTTTCCAATCTGCCTGCTGTTTACGCAGTGTGTCCAGCATGTTGTCAACGTCTGCATCTTTTACTTCAACAACAGGTTTTTCAACTTCGATTTCTTCCAGACCTTTCAGTTCAATTTCTGGATAAACTTCAAATTCAACTGCGTAAGTGAAGTCTTCACCTTCTTTAAACTGTTCAGGTTTGTAGCTTGGTGCGCCTGCTGGATTGACTTTCTGCTCAATGATCGCATTGATGAAATTGCGCTGCATCAGATCACCCAGAACATCCTGAAGAACAGAAGCGCCATAACGCTGCTTAACGATCTTCATTGGCACTTTGCCCTTACGAAAGCCGTCGATACGGACTTTCTTTGCTACATTAACCAGTTCACTGTCAACTGCTTTTTCGATATCGGCAGCAGGAACGGTGATTGACACACGACGCCCAAGGCCTTGAGTGGTTTCAACAGAAACTTGCATCTTGTTACCTCAAAAAAATCATAGTGCTCGGTCAACTTCAGAATGGCTGCAAGGCTTAAAACAAGCTGATTGCAGTATTCTTTAAGAACCGGGGCGGTCGCATTTAAAAACCGAGAATCCCTGTGATCAGAAGCGTCCCGAAACCATTCTAAAAATTTAGACGCAACATTATAGCGGCGCAGACAGTATGAGTCGAGAATTGCAAACAAAAGCATGCATGATTCGTTGACTTATGTGATAAACGTTGCTCAATGACTACGTCACAATATTGTTTATGATGATACTGTTTATGCAATATGCATATAAACAAAAATACAGCCCGAAGGCTGCTGGCTAAAATTAAATCCAGATTAATAAAATAGAGACAAACAAGCTATGAGATTAACTCGAAAAATCACAAGATTGATGTCGTTGTACTTCCACCGCGACATGCCGGAGAGGCCAGAACAGTGTCTGCTAGTTCTGTCCACTCCTTCTCCGTATAAGTATGCAGTGCCAAAGCATGTACACCTTCCTCTAATTCTTTAGCCAAGACGCTATATACTGAGCGGTGACGACTAAGCATTCTTTGTTCAACAAATTCATTGCTTATGATAACAATTTTAAAATGGCTTTCAGAACCCGCTGGCACATTGTGACGATAACTTTCATCGGTCACTTCCAGATGAGAAGGCTTAAATGCCGCCTGTAACTTTGTTTCTATTTCTTGACGAACCATCCCATTCTCCTAAATCACCAAAGGTTATTTATCAACCACGTCATTGATTTTAGATTATTTCCCGTGATTTATAACATCGGGGTAACCAAATATCCTTCACAGAATTTACGTCAGGTATTTCCCTCGATATTTCAAATCATGTTTCAATCATCAGGGATATGCCGCTACCCATGGCGATGCTATGATTACGGCGGTTTAAACTACGGTTTAAATTATCAGTATTAATATTGAGTATCCGAATCTTGAATTGAGAAAACCTACATGCTAAAGAAAATATTTATTCCATTGATTACGCTTTTCTTTTTATCTGGCTGTGCAGACTCAGGTAACACATTAGCCATTCAGCCTAAAATTACCCTACCACCAACAGATCCAACCATGAAAGCGATCACAGTCAGTATTAGTGGGGTCGACCAGCGTCAATCTCAAGCCCTGGCCCAAATTAATCGTAATGCGCGATTAGTTACCTTGGTTCCTTCCCGTGATTTACGCTTTTTACTACAAGAAGCACTGGAAAAACAAATGGTGGCTCGCGGCTATATGATTGGCTCTCCCGCCAATGCCAATTTGCAGGTCGTTGTAAATCAACTCTACGCCAATGTGAAAGAAGGCAGTCTTCGTCATGATATTTCAGCCAAAGCTGAAATCTCTATCATTGCTTATGCTCAAGACGGTAGTAAACAAATCAAAAATTATCGTACCAGCTACAATGCTCAGGGACCATTGGCAGCAACAAACACAAAAATTGCTGATGCAGTCAATACTGTCTTATCTGATGTGATCGCAGACATGGCTCAGGATGCGTCAATCAGCACCTTTATCAAACAAAACGTCCACTAACAGGATAATGAACAAACTTTCTGCCTAATTCTGACAAAATTAGATAATATGCAGAAAGTTTTGGGAGGCCCATGACTAACCACCGTTATTTAAACCTATCTGCATTACGCAACTATCGAACTCTTCTATTACTAGGCTTTGCCTCAGGTCTGCCTCTTGCGCTCACGGCTGGAACGTTACAAGCATGGATGACTGTCGAAAACGTCGATATCCGAACTATCGGTTTTTTCACTTTGGTTGGTCAAGCCTATGTTTTTAAGTTTCTCTGGGCACCCACAATGGATCGATATACTCCCTCCTTTTTAGGACGCCGCCGGGGGTGGATGCTCGCTACTCAACTTTTATTGATCGCCAGTATTGCAGCAATGGGGTTCCTACAACCTTCCCAGCATTTATGGTGGCTTGCTGCATTGGCTGTTGTTGTTGCATTCTTCTCAGCTTCCCAAGATATTATTTTTGATGCCTATAAAACCGACTTGTTATCACAGGAAGAACGAGGCTCAGGTGCCGCCATTTCTGTACTGGGTTATCGGTTAGCTATGCTGGTTTCTGGTGGATTGGCTTTGTTACTCGCCACCTATATTGGCTGGCAAAATATGTATTGGGTTATGGCTGGCCTGATGCTGATCGGCGTTTATGCCACGCTTATAGCCAAAGAACCAGAAATCAATACCGCACCACCAAAAACATTACATCAGGCGGTATTCGAGCCATTGTTTGATTTTTTCAACCGCAACAATGCCTGGCTTATCCTGCTACTGATTGTATTGTACAAACTGGCAGATGCTTTTGCACTCTCACTCAGCACACCTTTCCTTATTCGTGGTGTCGGTTTCAATCCGGCCGAAGTCGGTATGATCAACAAAACCCTCGGACTCGCTGCAACCATTGTCGGTGCATTGTACGGCGGTTATTTGATGCATCGCTTGAGCTTGTTCCGTGCCCTGATGATCTTTGGCATCCTTCAAACTGTTTCAAACTTCGGTTATTGGATACTTGCCATTACCCCTAAAGACATCTACCTAATGGGTTCGGCGATTTTTCTGGAAAATATCTGTGGCGGCATGGGAACAGCGGCTTTTGTTGCTCTTCTAATGACCTTATGTAATAAATCATTTTCAGCAACACAGTTCGCGTTGCTTTCTGCATTATCAGCAGTTGGCCGAGTTTATGTTGGCCCAGTAGCAGGATGGTTTGCAGAAGCTTATGGTTGGCCAATGTTTTATCTATTTTCTGTTATTATCGGATTGCCGGGGCTTGTATTGTTGTTTATCTGCCGTAAAACACTGGCTTATACCGAGAAAAATGATGACTTTCTGCCTCGAACACTATTCAAGAACGCTTATAAATTTGCCTTTACTATCATGATATTGGCCGCCTTGATATTTATAGTTTGGTTAATTATCAGCAGCGTACTGTTTATCATCATTCATTTAGTTTCTCTGGTATACACTATGTCGCCAGAATACATGCTATATCTGCATGAAATCAGTGAATGGATATCCCCACTGTTATCCTGGAGTGTAATCATTGGAACCTTGGGCTTTCTTTTAGGTGGAATATTAGATTATTTGGCTTTAAAGAAAAGTCGGCTCGCTTAGTTTAATGTTCCCATTCAACATTTTTTCACTCCTGTCTACAGCAGAAGGTTGACAAAGCTCAACCTTCTGTCACCAGTTTATATTGCTGGCTTATTTGGTTTATATAGTGACAAACTTCACAAGAAGAGTAAAAACCTACAATTATGTGGCCTGAAAAACATTTTTTCAAAGTGGAATTATTTATATTTGAACTAACAAATATTATTATTTGAACGCATATTATTTCGAACTATTCGAAATATCGTTAACCACCTTAAAACCATATAAAGGGAATTTATGAAAAGACGTATTTTGACACTCACCGCAGTTGCCGCAGCTTTAGTTTCTGCTTCAGCCAGTGCGGAATACCAGTGGGGGTTCGGCAATGTCAGCATGAACTACCTTGACTGGAGCAAGCATACCACTCATAAAACCGGACAAACCTCACATAAGGATGATTTTGCTTATTTAGAACTGGAAGGTGGAGCAGGATTTAGCTGGGGCGAACTCTATGGTTTCGCTGATTTAGAGAATCCTTTTAACAGTAAAACAGCCCAACCGGGTGATAACCAACGTTATACTTTCAAGACAACAGGCCGTTTCTATCTGGGTGAAACAGGTTTTAACCTTTATGGCCATGTTTATGGAACCTATTCATTACCAGGCAAAGCAAATGGTGGAAACTTCCATGAAGTCAATACACTCTATGGATTAGGCTATAATGCTAATATTGCAGGCCTGTGGTTCAAGCCTTTTGTCGCACTGCATTATGTTGACCAAACTTTTTATTCAGGCAATAACGGTTATGTCGTAGGCTGGGTTGCAGGATACGATTTCAACCTTTGGGAGCAAAAATTCAGTGTTACAAACTGGAATGAAATTGAATTGAACCGCAATGAACGCTACGGCAACGGCGGACGTGAAGGCATTAATGGCGCTATCGCATTATGGTGGACTCCACATCCTTCTTTTACCACCGGAGTTCAGTACCGTTATGCGGATAACAAACTGGGAGAAGATTTCTTGCAGGATGGTATTGTTTACAGTGTAAAATATAATTTCTAATAATTAATTTAATCGGTGAGCAGCCTGATGCTGCTCATTGAAACCAATAAATAATAGTTATCCTATCGATAACAAAGCATAATTTTGGATTTTTTCTTTGATTTTTACCAAAGTTTTTCCTTGTATAATAGCGAGTTATTTGAAATTAATTGTCTATTTTGATTTTTTGGTTAAGATAACTAACCGAAATTAACGTTTTGTTAAATTTAGAATCACATGTGATCCCTCTAACATAAAAAGCCCACAAGCCAACCTGCTTCTATTACAATTGTTTACACTCCGGTAACCTTACCGTAGAATGCCCGCACTGATGAAACGACAATAAAGCTTTTGTTATCTGGGGTCGCTCAATGAGACTTATGAAATACAAAAAAACTATTGGGTTATCGTCATTACTCGCAGCCACCTTAATGCTAAGTGGTTGTGATATGGTATTGATGAATCCCAAAGGGGCGATCGGCGTCGAACAAAAAACGCTGATACTAACAGCGTTTGGTTTGATGCTGATCGTTGTTATACCGGCTATTGTAATGGCAATCATTTTTGCCTTACGTTACCGGGAAGCCAATAAATCTGCAACTTATCGTCCAAACTGGGCACACTCAAATAAAATTGAGCTTGTCGTTTGGACTGTGCCTATCCTGATTATCATCACCTTGGCGACGATTACATGGAAAACGACGCATGAACTCGATCCATATAAGCCATTGGACAGTGATGTAAAACCGGTGACAATTGAAGTTATTTCCCTTGACTGGAAATGGCTATTCATCTATCCGGAACAGGGTATCGCAACTGTAAACGAAATCGTATTCCCTAAAGATGTTCCAATTAACTTCAAAATCACCTCAGACTCTGTGATGAACTCTTTCTTCATCCCACAGTTAGGTGGTCAGATTTATGCAATGGCGGGCATGCAGACAAAATTGCACCTGATTGCTAACTCAGCGGGTAAATACGATGGATTCTCAGCAAGTTACAGTGGTCATGGCTTCTCAGGCATGAAATTCACTGCAACAGCGACTGATGATCGTGCAGGTTTTGAAGAGTGGGTGCAGAAAGTGAAAGCATCACCGAAAACCCTGGATACCGTACAAGCATTCAATGACTTGGCTAAACCTAGCCAAAACAATCCCGTTGAATACTTCTCAAGCGTGAAACCAAAACTGTTCCAAGAGACTATCGCCAAATTCATGGGTGACATGGGCCATGGTGGTATGCATGGTATGGCAGGTCACGGCAAAACAGAACATGGTGAAGCTGCGGGTCATAATATGAATATGAGTCAGCCGGCTCATTCAGGTGTTGAGGAATAAAGGCATGTGGGGAAAATTAACACTGGATGCGGTCCCATTACATGAACCCATTATTGTGGTGACATTACTTGGGATCTTGCTTGGGGGACTGGCAGTTGTTGGTTCCTTGACTTATTTCCGTAAATGGAAATGGCTTTGGAGTGAATGGTTAACCAGCGTTGACCATAAGAAAATTGGTGTCATGTACATCGTCGTTGCCATGGTGATGATGCTCCGTGGTTTCGCTGACGCCATCATGATGCGTGGACAGCAAGCCTTAGCTTCCGCTGGTGAAGCCGGTTTCCTACCCCCGCACCATTATGATCAGATCTTCACCGCTCACGGCGTTATCATGATCTTCTTTATGGCGATGCCTTTCGTTGTCGGCCTGATGAACATTGTTGTTCCTCTGCAAATCGGCGCACGCGACGTTGCATTCCCATTCTTAAACTCTTTGAGCTTCTGGTTATTTGTTGTCGGTGTCGCACTGATCAACATCTCTCTGGGAGTGGGTGAGTTTGCACAAACCGGTTGGTTGGCATACCCGCCTCTATCCGGTCTGGAGTACAACCCAGGAGTCGGTGTTGACTACTGGATATGGAGTCTTCAGCTCTCTGGTGTCGGTACATTGCTGACCGGTGTTAACTTCTTCGTGACCATCCTGCGTATGCGTGCTCCAGGTATGTCCATGATGAAAATGCCAGTCTTCACTTGGGCTTCACTGTGCACCAACATCCTTATTATTGCTGCGTTCCCAATCCTGACAGTAACCGTCGCGTTGCTAACCCTGGATCGTTATCTGGGCACCCATTTCTTTACCAACGATATGGGCGGCAACATGATGATGTACATCAACCTGATCTGGGCTTGGGGCCATCCTGAAGTTTACATTCTGGTCCTACCTGTCTTCGGTATTTTCTCCGAAGTCACTGCAACCTTCTCGAAAAAACGCCTGTTTGGTTATACCTCACTGGTGTGGGCGACAATCGTTATTACTATTCTGTCGTTCATCGTATGGTTGCACCACTTCTTTACCATGGGTTCCGGCGCGAACGTTAATGCCTTCTTTGGTATCGCCACGATGATTATCTCCATCCCAACTGGGGTTAAGATCTTCAACTGGCTGTTCACTATGTACCGTGGTCGTATTGAATTCAAAACCCCAATGCTGTGGACTGTTGGCTTCTTGGTTACCTTCTCCATTGGTGGTATGACGGGTGTTCTGCTGGCAGTACCAGGTGCAAACTTCGTTCTGCATAACAGTCTGTTCCTGATCGCTCACTTCCATAACGTTATCATCGGTGGTGTGGTATTCGGCTGTTTCGCTGGTACTACTTACTGGTTCCCGAAAGCATTTGGTTTCACGCTGAATGAGAAATGGGGCGTCCGTGCATTCTGGTTCTGGATCACGGGTTTCTTCGTTGCCTTTATGCCGCTGTATGCGCTGGGCTTCATGGGCATGACTCGTCGTCTGAGCCAGGATATCAACCCAGAATTCCACCCTATGCTGGTTGTTGCAGCAGGCGGTGTTGTTCTTATCGCTCTTGGTATTCTGTGTCAGGTTATCCAGTTCTACGTCAGTATCCGTGACCGTGAGCAGAACCGTGATCTGACCGGTGATCCATGGGGTGGCCGTACTCTGGAATGGTCAACTTCATCTCCACCTCCGTTCTATAACTTTGCGGAAGTTCCACACATCCAGACTCGTGATGCGTGGTGGGATATGAAAGAAAAAGGCACTGAATATAAGCGCCCGGCGAAATATGAAGAAATTCATATGCCTAGAAATACCAGTGCAGGTGTGATCATCAGTGCTTTCTGTCTGACCTTAGGCTTTGCTTTGATCTGGCATATCTGGTGGATGGCTATTGCAAGCTTCGCTGGCATCATCATCAGTTGCATCGTGAAAAGCTTTGACGAAGACGTTGATTATTACGTTCCTGTAGCTGAAGTCGAGAAAGTTGAAAATCAGCGTTATGAAGATCTGAGAAAGGCAGGTGTGAAATAATGTCGACTCAAACCCTTAACAACACAGCCGCCCATGATGCTCATGGGCACCACGATACAGGAGCCAACAAGATATTTGGCTTCTGGGTCTACCTGATGAGTGACTTGATTCTGTTTGCAAGTCTGTTCGCTACCTACGCAGTGTTAGTTAACGGCACTGCGGGTGGCCCGTCTGGTAAGGATATTTTTGAACTGCCATTTGTACTGGTAGAAACCTTTTTGCTGCTATTTAGTAGTATCACCTATGGTTTCGCCATGCTGAGCATGAACAAAGGTAAAGCTGGTCAGGTTAATTTGTGGCTATTCATTACCTTCCTGTTTGGCCTTGGCTTCGTTTCAATGGAAGTTTATGAATTCCATAAACTGATCCTAGAAGGCTTTGGCCCTGACCGTAGTGCGTTTCTGTCTGCCTTCTTCGCACTGGTTGCCACTCACGGTCTACACGTAACCTGCGGTCTGATTTGGATCGTCATCCTGATGATTCAGGTTTCACGCCGTGGCCTGACTGATGTGAACCGTATGCGTCTGAACTGCCTGAGCCTGTTCTGGCACTTCCTTGACGTTGTATGGATCTGTGTATTTACTGTCGTTTATCTGATGGGGGCTATGTAATGAGTCATCCAAATACTTCTCATTCCGGCGCAAGCCACGGTAGCTTCAAAACCTATCTGATTGGTTTTGTTCTGTCAGTCATACTGACCGTGATCCCATTCTGGATGGTGATGGATGGCACTGCTTCACACAGCACAATTCTAGTGACAGTAGTCGCTATGGCTGTTATTCAGATTTTTGTTCATTTCATCTGCTTCCTGCACATGAATACATCGTCTGAAGAGCGTTGGAACCTCGTTGCCTTAATATTCACATTAGTGGTCATCGCTATCGTTGTTGTTGGCTCCCTGTGGATTATGTACAACCTGAACATCAATATGATGGTTGATTAAGGGTTGATTTGAATGATTAAGCAATACCTGCAAGTGACCAAACCAGGAATTATTTTCGGAAACCTAATTTCTGCGATTGGTGGTTTTCTACTCGCTTCCAAGGGCGTAATAGATTACCCCTTGTTCTTTGCAACGATGGCCGGGGTATCGCTGGTGGTAGCATCAGGTTGTGTATTCAACAACTATATCGACCGCGATATTGACCGTATCATGGAAAGAACGAAAGAAAGAGTCCTTGTGAAAGGGCTTATCGATCCGAAAATCAGCCTGATTTACGCCTCAGTGTTAGGTATTGTTGGCATAGTGCTGCTTTATGTAGCGGCCAATGTCTTAGCAATGCAGTTAGCTCTCATCGGGTTTATCGTTTATGTTGGGGTTTATAGCCTCTACATGAAAAGAAAATCTGTTTATGGCACGCTGGTTGGTAGCTTGTCAGGTGCCGCACCTCCCGTGATTGGTTACTGTGCAGTAACAGGGCATTTTGATACAGGCGCGTTGATCTTATTGCTGATCTTCAGCCTGTGGCAAATGCCCCACTCTTATGCCATTGCTATTTTTCGGTTCAAAGATTATCAAGCGGCCAACATCCCAGTATTACCCGTGATTAAAGGTATTTCCGTCGCGAAAAACCACATCACTCTGTATATTCTGGCCTTTATGGTTGCCACTTTGATGCTGACCATCAGTGGTTATGCGGGTTATAAATACCTTATCGTAGCTGCCGCAGTGAGCATCTGGTGGTTGGGTATGGCATTATCAGGTTATAAAACCTCTGATGACCGTATTTGGGCCCGTAAGTTATTTCTGTTTTCTATCGTCGCTATCATGTCATTAAGCGTCATGATGTCTGTAGATTCAACGGCATCTCCAGAAAACCTACTGACTTACGTCTGGTAATATTTAGATGGCAGGGTAAACCCTGCCATCTTTTTCCTTTCTTTTATCTCTATTCGATGACAACTTATTCGGTTACAAACGCTTCTTTTTCGTTTGTTCTCACCTAATTGAAATGTCATACCAGATTTTTTGAGGTATCCATGAACGATAATAAAATGACTCCGCTTGAACTTCGGGCAACATGGGGCTTAGGTTCTGTTTTCTCCCTGCGCATGTTAGGCATGTTCATGGTTCTGCCTGTTCTGACGACCTATGGTTTAGCGTTACGTGATGCGACTGAAGCGCTTATTGGAATTGCCATTGGCATCTACGGCTTAACACAAGCAATATTCCAGATCCCATTTGGGCTTCTTTCAGACAAAATTGGCAGAAAACCTTTAATCATCGGCGGGCTTCTTATTTTTGCGTTAGGCAGTGTTATTGCCGCCTTAAGCGACTCTATTTGGGGAATTATTATCGGGCGAGCCTTGCAAGGCACAGGGGCAATATCCGCTGCTATCATGGCATTACTTTCAGACTTGACCCGTGAGCAGAATCGAACAAAAGCAATGGCATTTATCGGCATTAGCTTTGGCATTACATTCGCTTTTGCAATTGTCGTCGGCCCTATTATCACCCACCAAATCGGTTTAAATGGCCTATTTGGAGCAATTGCAATCCTTGCTGGCTGCGGAATACTTATCACACTGTTTGCTGTACCAAATACACACAAGCATTTATTAAATCGTGAGTCAGGTATCGCACGCGGCAGCTTCAAACGTGTGCTTTTCGATCCCCAACTAATCAAACTCAATTTTGGTATTCTCTGCCTGCATACCTTATTGATGTCGAGCTTTGTTGCCCTTCCCCTGATTATGGAAAAAGTGGGCTTTCCTCCACAACAACACTGGAAAGTGTATTTAATTACTACACTTATCTCTTTTGTCGCCGTTCTGCCTTTCATTATTTACGCAGAAACAAAACGTCGCATGAAACAGGTATTTTTGCTGTGTATAGGTATGCTATTCATCGCTGAAACCGTTTTATGGTCTCAGGGATCGCATCTCTGGGGGATCTTTGCAGGCATTCAAATTTTCTTCCTTGCATTTAATATCATGGAGGCCATCTTGCCTTCACTCATCAGCAAAGAAGCACCTGCGGGTTACAAAGGCACTGCTATGGGCGTTTACTCTACCAGTCAATTCCTTGGCGTTGCTTTGGGAGGTTTCCTTGGGGGAATACTTTACGAATGGCAAGGTGCATCACTCGTCTTTATGGGAGGCATCGCGCTGACCGCACTCTGGTTTATTATCAGCCTGACCTTACAGCAACCACCCTATGTCAGCAGCATCAGGCTTATTTTGCCAGAACAACTAAGCAACGCTGAAGTTTTGGAGAAAAAGATATTGGCGCAAGCTGGTATAAAAGATGTTGTCATCGCACTAGAAGAACACAGTGCGTATATCAAAGTCGATACTAAACTAACCAATCGCAAACAGTTAGAACAACTTGTATTATCCCATAAATAGCTTGAGTATTTATAACAAGTACGGTGTTACCAGACACCGTACTATGATTAATTATTCACTATTAGAATAATAACGGAAATTAATCGCGGAAATTAGTAAACTGGAAAGGCTGCCCCAATTCTGCACCACGAACCAATGCAATAACACTTTGCAAATCGTCGCGTGCCTTACCAGTTACCCGCACTTGCTCACCCTGAATTTGAGCCTGTACTTTCAGCTTACTGTCTTTAATCAGCTTCACAATCTTTTTCGCTAACGGCGTATCGATACCTTGCAGTAAGGTCGCTTCTACACTGTACGTTTTGCCGCTATGAACCATATTTTCAGGAATGTTGATTACAGAGCCATCAATTCCACGTTTAGCAAACTTTTCACGCAGAATATCGACGAGTTGGTTCACCTGAAAATCAGATTCACTGGCAATTTTGATCGATTCATTCTTTTCGTTTAATTCAAAACTCGCGGGGACGTTACGAAAATCCCAACGGTTACTTAACTCCCGCTGTGCGTTCTCTACTGCATTGCGCACTTCTTGCATATCAACTTCAGAAACAATGTCAAATGATGGCATTACCCGTCACCTCCAGCTAATCAATAAATCGGCATGATAACCGCTTTCCATTATTGGCAAAAGCTCTATACTCGGGAAGTTCAGCGATCTTTTTGCAACTACCCTATTTTCAGATCAGGAAGAAATATGAAAATAACCGTTCTTGGTTGTGGCGCTATCGGTAAACTGTGGCTTGCCGCCCTATCCCAACAAAATCATAGTGTTCAGGGATGGCTAAGGGTTCCACAGCCTGTTATTTCCGTCCAGATCGA
This sequence comes from Xenorhabdus sp. TS4, assembly GCF_014467265.1. NCBI lineage: Bacteria > Pseudomonadati > Pseudomonadota > Gammaproteobacteria > Enterobacterales > Morganellaceae > Xenorhabdus > Xenorhabdus sp. TS4. The sequence continues at coordinate 141,790 of NZ_NKHQ01000014.1, forward strand.
AAACTTTAATGGCCAGGTTTTTAATCAACAATTTCCTGCCAACAGCGAAAAACACCTTGCTGAAAGTAAGTTACTCCTCGTTTGTTTAAAATCGTGGCAAGTTTCCGACGCAATCAATCACCTTGCTGACAAACTTCCTCCCCATTGCCCAATCCTGTTATTACATAATGGAATGGGAACCCAAGAAGAATTCAGGTCTTTACCCAACCCCATTTTACTTGGCGTAACTACGCATGGAGCCTATCGAAAAAATAGTATTGTGCATTATAAGTCACAAGGGATGACTCACATCGGCGCCATAACCGCCAATGCCGCCAAACTCAGCAATCTGGCCGATATTTTACACAGTGCCCTGCCCGATGTAGCATGGCACAATGAAATACATGCTATCAGTTGGATGAAACTTGCCGTCAACTGTGTCATTAATCCCCTTACCGTCATCTATGACTGCAAAAATGGTGACTTACGGCATCATCAGACACAAATTCAGGCATTATGTGGCGAAATTTACCAAGTTATGGAACATGACAGTATCCATACAACCAAACAAACATTGATTGATTACGTTATGAACGTGATTGAGCAAACCTCTGAAAATTACTCATCCATGCTGCAAGATATAAGGGCACAGCGACATACAGAAATAGACTACATTACCGGTTTTTTAATGCGTCGGGCTCGTGTTCACGGTTTGTCAATTGCAGAAAATACCGCTGTTTATCATTACATTAAACGCAAAGAGGAAGAATATGAGCGCCTCAGCCCTTATTTGTCTCGCCCACGGTAGTGAAGAAACCGAGGCTGTCACAACGATTGATTTACTCGTTAGGGCAGGGGTTAATGTTACCGTAGCCAGTGCGGAAACCGATGGTTCCCTCACATTAACCTGCTCACGCGGCGTCAAAATCGTTGCTGATGTCCCCTTGGTTAATGTCGTTGACGAAGATTTTGATGCCATTATTCTGCCGGGAGGAATAAAAGGCGCAGAATGTTTTCGTGACAGCTTACTGGTAGTAGAAAAAATTCGAACCGCACAAAGTCAGGGGAAAATCATTGCGGCAATCTGTGCTTCTCCGGCCATTGTATTGGAATATCATCAACTTTTTCCTGTCGGAAATATGACTGGCTATCCCAGTATGCAAGATAAGATTGCACCAGAAAAATGGATTGATAAACGAGTTTATTTTGACGAAAGGGTTAACTTACTGACCAGCCAAGGACCTGCCACAGCTTTTGACTTTGCCTTGAAACTGATTGAATTGTTGAAAGGAAAAGAAAAAGCCGCAGAAATTGCCGCCCAACTCGTTTTACCACCCGGTATTAATAATTACCAAAACATTCAATAATCATCTCACCTTATACAGGTGAGATACAACATAGGCTGCCTATCGGATCAGTTCCGTAAGCAGCCTGGTTCCTTAAGAACAAATTAAGGCCGATATACCTTCACATTGTCGAAACCTTGTTCTCGCAGATAAAGTGCCTGTAAACGACTCATCACACCACGCTCACAATAAAGCAGATAAGTTTTTTCTTTCGGCAGATCACCAAACTGAGTGCCCAGTTTATAGAAAGGCAATGACTGAGTTTCAATACCCTCTATATTTAACGGACGATTATCCTGTTCATCGGGGGAACGGATATCCAATAACACATCATTAGGGGAAAGTGCAGATACCATTTCCACTTCCACCACTTGCTCACTGGATTGCTCCGCAATTTGGCGAATATCCAGATTCTGGGCTTCACTAACCACGCGTTCTAAGATCTCAAAGTCAAAATTGTTTTCCTCTGCTTCAATTTTGGCTTTAACGGCTTTCACTGTCGGGCTTTTTGATATCACCCCACAAAATTCCGGCATAGTGCGGGCAAAATCTTCAGTGCCAATCTCACGGGCCAGCTTAATAATGTGCTCTTTATCATGGGAAATCAGGGGACGGAGGATCAACGTATCTGAAACATTGTCAATCAACCTTAGGTTAGTCAAGGTCTGGCTGGATACCTGCCCCAGAGCCTCACCGGTTACAATCGCCTGTACACCATAACGTTCTGCAACCCTGGAAGCCGCTCTGACCATCATTCTTTTCAGCACAACCCCCATCTGCCCGTCATCAACTTTTTCCAGAATTTCAGCCACGACAGGTTCAAAATTAACAGCAACGAAACGGACTTTATGCGAGCTGCCAAACCGGTTCCACAAATAATGGGCAACCTGCTTTACGCCAATTTCGTGGGCTGCGCCACCAAGATTAAAGAAACAGTAGTGCACACGGCAGCCTCGACGCATCAGCATATAGCTGGAAACGCCGGAATCAAATCCGCCGGAAATCAATGACAGAACATCTTCCTGTGTACCGATAGGAAACCCGCCAATCCCTTCATGACGGGCTTTAACCAGAATCAACTTATCCTGATCAATTTCCAGATTCACGGTGACATCAGGCTTAGTCAGTTTCACCTTGGCTGATTCAATATGTTGATTCAAGCCGCCACCAACATAGCGTTCAACTTCATTGGATGTAAAATTGTGTTTACCACGGCGCTTTGCGCGAACACAAAATGTTTTACCATGCAGTAAATGGCCGTAAGTTTCATAGGCCTGCTCAAAGATATGATGCAGATCACGAAAATCCCGCTCTTCTACTTGCAGGATATGGTGGATACCTGGAATGCGTGTCAGTGCGTCACAAATTTCCGCACCAAGGTTATCATCCTTAACCCGAACTTCGATATTATCCCAATGGCGAACAACAGCAATGCCTTCTCCGAAGGTCTTCAACACATTGCGGATATTGCTGGCAAGAATTTTAATAAAGCGTAACCGAACGGTCTGGCTTTTAATCGTAATTTCTGGGAATAATTTAATGATAAACTTCATAGTAAGATATAGTAGTCATTCAATGTTGAACTATCATCAACAACATCAATGATTGTTCTTAAGTGTTCAGTTGGATAGGGCGCAGAGTATAACACCATCTGGCTTATCACCTGTAAAAAATCGACCGCAAAAACCGATTATAAAAAAATAGTGGTAACACATGATTTATTTTTCTTGGTGTAGTAGGGTACTCTGCAATTCTGTAACGAACTTGCTTTGCTGTAATTCGTTAAATAACCATATGTTAAGTCATTATGTCTAAAGCAAATCAAACATCAGCAACCGAACAAATCCCAGCATTCGAGACCTCTCTTAAAGAGCTGGAGGAAATTGTGATTCGGCTGGAATCCGGGGAACTCCCATTAGAAGATGCGTTGAATGAATTTGAACGTGGTATTCAACTTGCAAGACAAGGACAGAAAACGCTTCAACAAGCGGAGCAACGAGTGCAAATTTTACTGAACCATGATGCACAATCGCCTCTTGATGAATTTTCGTCCGATGCTGAGTAAATTTATGTCTGAACAATATAAGGCTCCTTTTGAAGAAAAATTGCTCGCTTGTCAGCAACATACTAATGACAAACTGATGGCAATATTTGCTTCATTGCCCTTTTTAAACAGCCCATTAGGTACAGCAATGCAATATGGTGCAGTACTGGGTGGAAAACGGCTGCGTCCATTTTTAGTTTACAGCGTGGGAGAAATGTTTGGCCTCCCCAAAAAGAGTCTTGATGCCGCAGCCATCGCGATAGAGTGCATCCATGCCTATTCATTGATCCATGATGATTTACCCGCAATGGATAATGACGATTTACGTCGTGGGCAGCCCACCTGTCATATCAAATTTGGTGAAAGCCAGGCTATTTTAGCCGGTGATGCATTACAATCACTGGCCTTTGAGATTTTGGCAAAACAGGATATGCCCAATGTGGCCTTATCCGATCGTCTTGCCATGATCGCTGAACTGGCAAGCGCCAGTGGCTTTGCCGGCATGTGTGGCGGGCAATCACTGGATTTGGAAGCAGAAGGTAAACAGATCGATCTCGCTTCACTGGAACAGATCCACCGACATAAAACAGGTGCACTAATACGCTCATCCGTTCGATTGGCTGCTTATAGTGCAGGACAACGGGGCCGTGAAGTACTGCCTTTGCTGGAGCGATATGCCCAAGCCATCGGTCTGGCATTTCAGGTACATGACGATATTCTGGATATCATTGGCAATACTGAAGTGATTGGTAAGCGTCAGGGCAACGATCAGCAGCTCGGCAAAAATACTTATCCTGCATTATTAGGTTTAGAACAAGCCCAACAAAAAGCCAGGGATCTGTATGAAGAAGCGCTCATTGCCCTTACAGAACTGGAAAAACGGTCATATGACACCGCAACCTTGAAGAAATTGGCTGGTTTTATCATTGAGAGAAACAGCTAAAAAACCGGTAAAGCGCCTTATGGGGTGAACCCAGAAATTACACACTGATAATAACAGGGTTCTTAATATTCAACTTCTAACGGATATAGCATTTTACACAGGCATAGCATGAGCATTGATATAGCGAAATATCCAACATTGGCATTGGCAGAAACTCCAGAAGAGCTTCGCCTGCTACCCAAAGAAACCTTGCCAAAGTTATGCGATGAACTGCGTCAATTTTTGCTGAACAGTGTCAGCCGCTCCAGTGGTCACTTTGCTTCCGGCCTTGGCGCTATCGAATTAACCGTCGCACTCCACTATGTTTATAAAACCCCTTTTGACAATTTAGTCTGGGACGTTGGTCATCAGGCCTACCCGCACAAAATTTTAACTGGACGTCGTGATCGCATTAATACCATTCGGCAAAAAAATGGCCTTCACCCCTTCCCCTGGCGGGAAGAAAGTGAGTACGACACCTTGTGCGTCGGCCACTCATCCACATCAATCAGCGCTGGCTTAGGTATGGCTATTGCTGCCGAACATGAAGGCAAAGGCCGCAAAACGGTATGCGTCATTGGGGATGGAGCCATTACTGCGGGTATGGCTTTTGAAGCTATGAACCATGCCGGCGATATCGATCCCGACATGCTGGTTATTCTCAATGATAATGAAATGTCTATCTCTGAAAACGTGGGAGCATTGAATAACCATCTGGCACAGATCCTGTCAGGCAAGCTGTATACAACCCTGCGTGAAGGTGGTAAAAAAGTTTTTTCCAACCTGCCTCCTATCAAAGAGTTATTGAAAAAAACGGAAGAGCATCTGAAAGGCATGGTTGTTCCTGGAACGCTGTTCGAAGAGCTTGGGTTCAACTATATCGGGCCTGTTGATGGCCATGACGTACTGGCGCTAACCCAAACTTTGAAAAATATGCGTGAACTGAAAGGGCCACAATTCCTGCATATCATGACTAAAAAAGGTCGTGGTTATGCACCAGCGGAAAAAGATCCTATCAGTTGGCATGCCGTCCCCAAATTCGATCCCTCTGCGGGTTCTTTGCCCAAAAGCGCAGATACTCGTCCGACATTTTCCAAAATCTTCGGTGACTGGCTGTGTGAAGAAGCCGCCCATGATAAAAAACTGATGGCGATCACCCCAGCCATGCGCGAAGGTTCCGGTATGGTGCGCTTCTCCCGCGAATATCCTGAACAATATTTTGATGTCGCGATTGCCGAGCAGCATTCCGTCACTTTTGCCGCAGGTCTGGCTATTGGCGGCTATAAACCTATCGTTGCCATTTATTCCACCTTCCTGCAACGCGCTTATGATCAAGTGATCCACGATGTCGCCATCCAAAACCTGCCTGTTTTATTTGCCATCGACCGTGGCGGCATTGTCGGTGCAGATGGTCAGACCCATCAAGGGGCATTCGATCTTTCCTTCCTGCGTTGTATCCCGAATATGGTGATTATGGCACCCAGCGATGAAAACGAATGCCGTCAGATGCTACATACCGGATATCATTATCAAGCAGGCCCTGCTGCTGTTCGTTATCCTCGTGGTACAGGTACAGGTGCTGAACTCCAGCCACTGGAAACATTGCCAATCGGCAAGGGTGTAATCCGCCGTCAGGGAGAGCGCATTGCGATCCTGAACTTTGGCACACTATTATCCTATGCGCTGCAAGCGGCTGAAACCCTGAACGCAACCGTTGTAGATATGCGTTTTGTCAAACCGCTGGACAAAGAGCTGGTGCTGGAAATCGCAGCCAGCCACGAGCTGCTGGTGACTTTGGAAGAGAATGCCATTATGGGCGGTGCAGGCAGTGGTGTTAACGAACTGCTGATGCAGGAAAAGTTGTCAGTTCCCGTATTGAATCTGGGTTTACCGGATGACTTTATTCCACAAGGAACGCAACAAGAACTTCATGCTGATTTAGGGCTGGATGCGGCGGGTATTCAAAATAGTATCGAGAAATATCTGGCTAAATAATCTCTAATAATGGATGAGTGTTTTTATTAAACATTCATCCATTTTACTTTCTGTTTTTATTTCCTATAACTCAAATCAAACATATCATTTTATTCAATAAAAAATTGAACTGTACTTCAGTCATTTTGGTACTCTTCTTAAATAAATCTCCGCCCTTATTACACACCGCAATGGGACATTTTCTTGAAACACTCGCAATAGACGATAAACAACTTTATCATCGGGCAAGCAATGTTCGACAAATATCTCCTACAAATGCGGCATTTCGGGATTTGTTGTTGGTAACTTTCCGGCATATTCCTGAATAACAAATGAGCGAATAATAATGTCAAGCCAGGAAAATAGTCATTCAGTGGCGCACGATTGGCGAGCTACCAGCTACGTAGCCACAACTTATTCCACGGCTTGCCACTGACAGTATTAGTCTGGTCTTGTTGTGGGTACGGCGTTTCACTACAAGCAAAGTGTAATTATTGCAAATCGGATAACCAGCACCGACTGGGAACGTGATCCTACGGTGCTGATTTTTTCCAGTGATCAACAAGATAAAAAAAGCAACTAAAGTCACATTTTCACACTTCATGAAACCGGTTACATGAATAACAAGCTCTTCTCACATTCCATCTGAAATAAATGCGTTACTTTGTCCATAACAATCAAGTTCAAAACCGGTGAAGAATGTTCGAGTTACCTCGCGGCGACAGGGAAAAAATCTAAAAGCACATAGATCACGACTACGCGGTTAGGAAAATTGTGATTAGGGTAATGATTGAGGGGTGAGTGTAGCTCACAAAGCAGTAACTTGAAAAATAACGGGTATGACATTATTGAAGGTTATATATGAGTCAAATCACTCCTCAGTTAACAAATATGTGGGATAAAAGTCATGAATCTTGGTTTGTAAAAGACAAGAAACTCGGTTTTATATATGCAAATAAAGCGTTTATGACGTTAAATAACTTGCCTGAACAGTTTGATGTTACAGGATATACTGAGAAAGAGTTACTGACACCATTTAACCATCTTGTTCACCTGTTTGAAGAACATGATCGTAAGGTTTTACAATCTATGCAACGAATATCATCTATCGGAGCTTATTTTCAACACAATGATCAACAACTAAAACCCTATTTCTGTGAAAAATACCCATTAATGGATGAAAATAATCAATGCATCGGAATAATTGGTCACGCCAAAGAAATAAATCATTTTTCAGTCCATTATTACATTAAAAATGACATTTCTATCTCTATTGACCTTAGTCCGCCTAATAATATATTGACAGAGAAAGAATGGTTGATAATTTTTTTGTTCTGTCGTGGTGTTAGTAATAGAGATATTGCTAACGAGCTGAAAATCTCATATCGTACCTTGGAAAGGTATTTTAATGTTATCTATGAAAAATTCTCAATTAGTTCAGCGATTGAATTGAAATTTCTTTGTGAAAAAAATAATTATGACCTCTATATCCCACCTAACTATTTAAAATCTATAGACCATGTTTTGCTATATTAGGGATGGTATCTACATGCTAAATCCTCTGTCACTTACCCACGAGGCTAATTTAGGCCTTCATGAGAGTTTAAATAAATTGGAATATGATTCCATTTCATATTTATCTTACATAATTGCGGGGGAAATAGCATGGCCACTATGAAAGACGTAGCACTTCGAGCCGGCGTGTCTGTCGCTACTGTTAGCCGTGTCATTAATAATACAGCTTACGTCGAACCAGGCACCCGTGAACGGGTAGAAAAAGCGATGCGTGAATTCGACTACCACCGCAATTATGCCGCACTTGTATTGGCGAAAAGATGCGGGAATATGCTGGGCTTACTGACTGGTAATTTAGCTGATCCTTTTTTCTCCCTTTTAGCTCGCGGAGTTGAAAAAATTGCCCGAAAAAAAGAAGCCAAACTTATGGTTTGTAGTGGCGGACACCAAGCTGAACTCGAAAAATCTGCCTTGAATTTTTTAATCAACCAAGGATGTGAAGCAATAGTTGCCCATATCAGCAGAATGAGCGATGCAGATATATTACGTTATGCCGCTCATACGCCAGGGTTAGTGATTATCAATCGATATCTTCCGGCCATCGCTAACCGGTGCATCTGGTTAGATAATGTCAGCGCTTCCCAAACTGCAACTGATTATCTTCTCCAAAATGGTCATCGTAGAATTGCTTGTGTAACGGCAGATTTACCTATCGATGATAGAAGGCTCCGCTTAGAAGGATACTATGCTGCAATGACTAATGCAGGTATCACCGTCCCTGGCAATTGGATTATTAGCGTTCCATTTAACGAAGAAGGTGGAGAACAAGCGGCAGAAAAACTCTTAAGCAGCGGTATCAACTTTACTGCGGCAGTTACATTCAATGATGTTATGGCTGCTGGTATGATGAGATACCTGCATCGGCAAAAAATCAACTTACCTGAACAGCTATCAATTGTTGGATTTGATGATGTCATCACGGCCCGATATCTCTGTCCTCCCTTAACGACTGTACACAACCCAGTCGAACAAATGGCTCAACGAGCGGCCAATCTCGCATTACAACTCAGCGCTAAAAAAGAGCTACTTCCACAAATGAATATGTTCTCAGCGGAACTCGTCATAAGAGATTCCGTATTTTCAATAAAATAACTTTTTATTTCAATAAGGTACATAAAACTGGGATTTTTATATGGATGATAAGAAGAAGTTGAATCTGGGACTCGCCATACTGCCAATCGCAGCAATGCTCCTGTTGCTAATTATTGGTTATGGTCAACTAGGCCTACGTATCGAAGCTTTATTGCTTGTTTCAGCAGCAATAGCTGCAACTTTAGCATATTGGCAAGGCTACCGCTGGAATGACATTATTGATGCCATTGTGGCAAAACTGGCCAAAGCAATGCCAGTGATCATGATACTAATTTGCGTTGGAGGTTTAATTGGCACCTGGATGTTCAGTGGAACCATACCTTATATGGTTTACTGGGGATTAAAACTGATTAGCCCGCAATACATACTCATTGCCGCCTTCTTTATCACAAGCTTAATTTCAGTTTGCACTGGCACATCATGGGGATCAGCCGGAACAGTAGGTGTTGCCCTAATGGGAGTAGCCGCTGGCCTTGATGTGTCTTTAGCTGCGGCAGCGGGTGCGGTTGTTTCAGGGGCGTATTTCGGTGATAAAATTTCACCGTTATCTGACTCAACTAATTTTGCTGCAATCGTTGCCGATACTGATCTTTACAGTCATATTCAACACTTAATGTACACCACTGTTCCAAGCTTCATTTTAGCCGCCATTGTTTATTTTATTGCAGGTCATACGAGCTTAACGGATAACGTGGCAACTCCCGAAAAAATCACAGAAATCCTGTACTCTCTTGAAAGCCTGTATCACTTCAATTTATTGCTGATTTTGCCTCCGATACTGGTGTTGTGGGGAGCCATAACAAAACGCCCAGTGATACCAACCATGCTGGCTGCCTGTATATTGGCTATTGCAATCGGCATAGGTCTTCAGGGATTCACCCTTAAACAAGGCCTTAATGCATTAATTGATGGTTTCAATCTCTCCATGTTCTCTGACCAGGGACACAGCATCACCGGGATCGTTAGCGATGTTCCCCGCCTGCTCAATCGCGGTGGTATGTTCTCAATGATGAGTACTATACTGCTTGTATTCTGTGCATTCGCGTTTGCCGGCGCGTTAACACTCACTGGCGCTTTAGCCATTATTATTAATCGGCTTCTGCAAGCTGTTCGCACAACTGGCCAACTCATCGCTGCAACCCTATCCACAACCATTCTGCTAACTGGCGCAACCTGTGATGGAAAACTGGCTCTTCTCATTCCGGCAGAACTGTTTAAGGGGGCTTATTGCCGGATGGGACTGGATAACAAAAATCTGTCACGAACTATAGAAGATGGCTGTACAGTCGTCGAACCCCTGATCCCTTGGACTTCTGCGGGCATTTATATGGCTACAACATTGGGTGTCAGTACCCTTGATCTGCTACCTTGGGCAATCCAGTGCTATGCTGCCGTCTTTTTGGCTCTCATTTATGGCTTTACTGGTTTCGGTATTGCAAGAATCCCAGCGGAAAACCCCCTAAAGAAAAAGGAAATTTAACGTGGAATCACCTGATTTCAACCAGATAATCGATCGCCATAATTCAGGTTCTGTTAAGTGGGATTTTTTAAATCGTTATCTGCATTTAAATGAAACTGATCTGCTACCAATGTGGGTTTCTGATTTCGATTTTCAATGTCCCAAAGAAGTTCTGCAAGCCCTATCTTCCCGCATTGATCACGGTATTTTTGGTTATAGTGAGCGCGACGATCTCTACTACCAGGCAGCAATAGACTGGTTTTCAAGACGTCATAAGCTGACTTTACACAGGGACTGGTTCACATCGATAGAAGGTGTCATACCTGGATTAGCTTTACTGATACAAATGCTGAGTAAACCAGGGGAAGGCGTCATTGTACAAGGGCCTTATTATTCTTCATTTGCCAAAGTTATTACGATGAACGGCAGGGCGGTTATTGAAAACCCACTACTTGAAGACATCGAAGGCTATAAAATTGACTATGACCATCTAGAACACATATTGGAGCAACACAGACCACCTTTGCTATTATTATGTAACCCACACAATCCCACTGGCCGCTGTTGGGATCGTGACGAGCTGCTCCAGCTATTGATACTCTGCAAAAGATACGGTACGACGGTAATTTCTGATGAAATTTGGGCTGATTTAATTTTACCTTGGGGAAAATTCACCTCAATATTGCATCTTGGAAATGAATGGCATAGTCACGTGATTGCGGCCACCTCAGCCAGTAAAACGTTCGGGCTTGCATCGCTGCGTATATCAAACTTTATTATTCCAGATCGCACTTTCCGACAAGCTTTTAATGATAGGTTAAACGCTCACGGGTTAGATGTATTTAATTCATTATCTATGACTGCGGCTACTGCAGCTTACCAGTATGGAGATACATGGCTTGATAAGCTACAAGATTATCTGGCTGAAAATCGTGACTGGTTCGAACAGGCTTTAGCGTCTTCTGTCCCCTGGTGTCGAATGACCAAAGCGGAAGGTACATATCTGGCCTGGCTGGATTGTCGCAATTTAGGTTTGGATGATAATACCTTGCAACAGCTATTAATACAAAAAGCCAAAATAGCCGTTTCAATGGGATACAGTTTTGGTGATAAAGGAAAAGGGTTTATCCGAATAAATTTAGGTTGTCCCCGTCAATATCTTGAAAAAGCTATTAGTGGTTTGGCTCAGTTAACAACATAAAGCTAATGCATAAAAATAAAAAAATAGTCTAGAAACTGCTCCTGTTTTAACCCTATGATCATACCTGAAACTTTCCACCAGGAAAGTTTCAGGTAATTAATCCTAACTATTGACTAAAATACATACTCCTTATTTTCCCTTATTTTAGTTATTCAAAGCACTAATGTTTATATCCTATTTAAGATTGATTTTTATATTATTACAGGTTATTCCCTGGAGATGGCGCTGGTACAAAAAACTAAAAATAGAACAATAGATATTCGTATAGATTTTTATAACCGATAACATTCTTAGATATTTTAATTATTTTTTGGAATATTGTAAGCGTATGAAATACTTTAATGAACATCTTTTTCCTTAGGAAAAAATAGCATTAAACACTTAGCGTCAATTAACCAATATTCAAATGTTAATATCATGTTAACGATGAGTAATGGTTTTATAACATCATCCATTTTCATCAATTGTAACGTAACATGCATTCAGTTTTAAATTGATAAAACCCTATTTTTCATATTAGTAATTACCATATTAAAATTAATAAACAACCAATCTTTGACTGTATAATTATCGTGCCATATTATATGACTAGCTTATTTAAACTATAATAAAAAACAATAAAAATAATGGGTTAATAGTTAATATATAAAATATGAAAAAATAAAATAATATCATACTGAAATTAATTCACATGTAGGGAAAAAATGTTGCTCCTTGGGGAGCAAAAGATCACCAATTGGCCGCCATTGAGTGGGAAATTCTTTTTCTGACCTTACGCTCACTGGATGAAAAAATATCAGTAAGGAATTAATGATAAACACAGAAGATACTGTTAATCATATAAAATCAATTTACCAAAAGTTTAATGTTTTAAACCATATAGATCTGCAAGACTTCTGCAAAGAACAAAAATTTTGATCGCTATATCCCTGAAACGTTTGTCACAGTTAGTAGTAGAGAAATAAGCAGCAGAGAAATAGACTAATTTTTCATGCTCCAAATTTAACAAAGGAATAATAATATGAATAATAAACCCATCATTTCACCTCAAATAATTAACACACTAGCAATAAGTGATGATCCCTGGGGAATAAAAGATAAAAACTCATGCTTTATTTACGGTAACAAAGCGTTAAGTTCGATTAAAGGATTTTCTGATTCATTTGATTTTGAAGGGCTTTACGATGACGAACTTCCTTGGGATGGGGCTGAGTTTGCCAAGGCATATATTCATCATGATCAAAAGGTCATGCAAGATGAAAAATCATATATTTCACTTGAAACACATATTTGGGGAGAAACAAAAACATTATCCTCTTACTTTTGTGAAAAATCACCGTTTTATCATGAAAATGGAGAATGTATAGGAATTATATACCACCTATGGAAAGCCCAAGATTATTCATTAACTCGTCTATACCATGGAAAGCTCCCTGCTTCTATTATGTTTCAACCACCAACTCATTTATTTACCCAACGAGAATGGGACGTCATTTTTCTCTCTTTGCACAAATATACCAGTAAGCAAATTGGTAGAATATTAAATATTTCTTATCGTACTGTCGAAAATTATACAGCTCAAATATATAAAAAAGCGGGTGTTAGCTCTGCTCAACAATTGGAAGAATATTGTCGCTTTAATAATTTCGATCTCTATGTGCCAGAAAGATTTTTGCGTCCTGAAAGCCGGCTTTTTGTTTGAATTTCAAATGTTGTAGTCTCCACATTAATACCGATATTTAATGCCCGTACGGTATCACGGATATCGGTTTTATCCCCTTTGGTTTCCAAGCCGATTAGCAACCCCTCCTCTCATCCAATAAACGCTTTTCCATCCAAGAAGTGATCTTCATTCCATTTTTACAATCCATTGCGAATTTTATTTGCTTATTTGTTAGTCGAAGTCTATTTATTGCTCAACAATATAAACACAATGCATTAACAATAAACACGATCTAAACCCACAATAAAGAAACAATACATCTATCATAGGGAAATAAAATATGCAGCAAACTATCAACTTTTGGCCCCTAATCGGGATCGCTGTCATCATCATCGGTTTTGTTATCCGATTTAATCCGGTTCTGGTCGTCACCATTGCTGGCCTTGTCACGGGATTGGCTGCTCACATGCCGATAGCTGATATTTTGGAGAAGTTAGGTTCTGGGTTTGTTAATACCCTAAATTTAACACTAACCATCCTGTTTCCTTTAGTTATCATTGGCCTATTGGAAAGGCATGGGCTAAAAGAACGAGCCCAGAAATCCATTGCTCATATCAAAATGGCGACAACCGGGCGTTTATTGATTGTCTATCTGTTTATACGAGAAGTCTCTGCCGCATTAGGTTTAACCAGTTTAGGCGGGCATCCGCAAATGGTTCGTCCCCTCTTGGCTCCTATGGCAGAAGGGGCGTCTGAAAATCAATATGGAGAATTGCCGGATTCAGTTCGCCACCGTATTCGCGCTATGTCCGCAGCAACGGATAATACCGGTCTGTTCTTTGGGGAGGATATTTTTGTCGCCTTCGGGGCAATTATCTTTATGCACAATTTCATGCTGGAATCAGCGGGTATTCACACCGAACCACTACATATTGCCCTTTGGGGGCTACCTACTGCCATTTGTGCTTTTCTAATCCATTCCACTCGGTTATATCGCCTTGACTATCGAATTGCCAACGAACTGAATGCGTTGAATCACACCAGGCTACATAGCAAGGAGGAGAAATAATGTTTCAGTTACAGTATCTCTACGTACTGGCAGGCATACTCTTGATGGCTGTCGCTATCATGTCATGGTGTGATAAAACTAATCCTCGCCGTTTAACTACCGGTCTATTCTGGGCGCTTTATGGTTTAATCTTCCTGATGGGGAAATGGAGTCATTATATAGTAACTATCTGGATCAGTGATGAAGCTTATGCCCAAAGAATTGCCTATATTAGTATCGGGGTGCTGGTCGTTTTTATGGCACTATTGGCAGGATTTGGTGGAGTTCAACTGGGAAATTATCATCAAAGTACCCCAGAACAACGGCTGGAAGACGCTAATCGTCTTGGCAATAAACTATTTTTTCCCGTCCTGCTGATCCCCGTTGTCACAATTATTGGTGTGTTGATGTTTAACCACATTCCAGGCTTACAACAAGCAGTCTTTGGTGAGGGAAATCATTCAACCCTCGTAACGCTCTTTTCAATTACTCTCGGCTGCCTGATAGGATTAATTATGGCATTACGCATAAGTCGTGATGCCATAATACAGCCAATACAGGAGACTCGCCGCCTGCTCGACGCCATTGGCTGCGTATTCATTCTGCCACAACTTCTGGCTACGCTCGGATTGCTGTTTACTGCCGCCGGCATAGGTACGGTGATTACCTACCTAACCGAAAATTATATCGCGGTCGATAATCGCTTTATCGCCGTGGTAGCGTACGTTTTTGGGATGGCTCTGCTGACTATGGTTATGGGTAATGCTTTCGCGGCTTTTCCCATCGTTACTGCCGGTATTGGTATTCCCATTTTGATCTTACAGCACGGTGGCAATCCTGCCGTTATGGCTGCCATTGGTATGTTCTCCGGCTATTGCGGTACGTTGATGACACCCATGGCGGCAAATTTTAATCTCGTCCCTGCAGCCCTGTTAGAATTGCCTGACCGCAATGCCGTTATCAAGGCACAAATCCCCACAGGATGTGTCTTACTATTTACCAATGTATTTCTGCTCTATTTTCTACTCTTCTTATAAAATAACAACAAGGAACAGTAATGCAAACTACTTCCATAAAAACCATTCTCGTCACTGCTTTTGAGCCTTTCGCTAGTGAAACCATCAATTCATCATGGGAAGCCGTTAGGCCATTGCAGGGATGTCAAATAGCAGGTGCAAATATTGAAGTTTGCCAACTGCCTTGCATTTTCGATACTTCTCTGGAACAACTCTATGCGGCAATTGAACTCATTAAACCAGAAGTAGTGATTTCCGTTGGGGAAGCTGGAAACAGATCAAATATCAGCGTAGAACGTGTCGCAATCAATGTTAACGATGCCCGTATTCCAGATAATACCGGCCAACAACCCATTGACACTCCTGTCATTATCGGTGGTCCTACGGCTTATTTTTCTACCCTACCTATCAAGGCAATCACCAATGAGTTAAATAATGCAGGAATTCCTGCAACCGTATCCCAAACTGCAGGAACCTTCGTTTGCAACCATGTTATGTACGGTTTGCTGCATTATCTGAACCAACGTACTCCTGCTATACGTGGCGGCTTTATCCATGTCCCTTATTTACCTGAGCAGGCCACAAGGCATTCTGGTGCACCAAGTATGTCTGTAGAGATGATGACAACAGCCTTGAAAATCGCCATTGAGTCAGCATTGAGGAATGAAAAGGACATTACTATCTCAGGTGGGGCAACAAACTGAAAAATAAACTGGAAAAATAGCCACTGAATACCAGTGGCTATTTAACTTAGAAGGGTAACAGTTGGTAGAAATTCAGTAGCCAGATGACTACAACCGCAAAAATCGCTGCGATAATGTCATCGAGCATAATGCCGACACCACCTTTCACATAGCGGTCAAACCAGCGAATCGGCCACGGTTTCCACATATCAAAAATGCGGAATACCACAAACCCAACCAAAACCCATTGCCAGTTGAGCACAGGGATTGCCATTAGTGTGATCCACATTCCAATGAATTCATCCCAGACGACACAACCAGGATCGTCCACATTCATGGCATCAGCAGCTTTCTGGCAAATCACACAGCCAATGACTGTTCCCAATACAATAGCCAACCAAATTCCCCATGTCGGTAACTGCACCAACAGTAACCAAAAAGGGATCGCCGCCACAGAGCCCATTGTGCCCGGTATAATCGGCGATAAGCCACTACCGAATCCCGTAGCCAATAAATGCCACGGATTACTCATTTTTAAGTGGCGTTTTGCATCATCCATGCGTTCCCTCCGTTTGATCGTTTTCTTCCTGGTGTGCAGCCGGACAAGGTACTACAGGTTTTTTATCCGTTTTAAAGTGGTCAAAGCCGTTCAGATCCAACTCAATTTCTTTGTTATTGTTAAAATAGCGGATGCCTTCTGATTCTGGCCTGATTTGCCCAATACAGCAGAAACTTGCCCCCGAATGGGCCAATGCCATATTTAACGCGCCACGGTTTAGCTCAGGTACAGTGAAGCACAACTCATAATCTTCTCCACCACTCAGCGCCCATTTCAATGCCTGTTCTGCGGGAACATATTGCTGCATCGCTTCCGAATAAGGCAGCGCATCCAAATTAATACGCGCACCGCATTGGCTAGCTTGCAGAATATGGTTGAGATCAGAAATCAATCCATCGGACAAATCAATCGCAGAAGAAGCAAGATCACGCAGTGCCTGCCCTTGTAAAACACGTGGTTGTGGACGAAGATGACGCTTAACCAGCCAATTGTGGATCGCAGGATCTTCCACAATCAGGTTCTTTTGCAACAAGGCAAATCCTGCGGCGCTGTCACCTAATGTTCCGGTGACATAAATCCAATCACCGTTTCTTGCACCAGTACGACGCAACGCCCTGCCAGCCGGCACTAATCCATGTACGGTTAGCGTCAAACTCATGGGGCCCTTTGTCGTATCCCCACCAATCAACTGCATACCGTAATAGTTCAGTTGTTCAAACAGGCTATCACTAAACCGTTTTAACCAATCCTCATTGACGTCAGGTAACGTTAACGCCAACGATACCCAAGCGGGATCTGCCCCAACGGCAGCCAAATCACTGATATTGACAGCCAGTGCCTTATAAGCCAAATCTTCCGGTGAGATATCGGGAAGGAAATGGACACCAGCAACCAACGTATCTGTTGTTACCGCTAATTCTTGCTTATCAGCAACGGTCATCAGTGCACAATCATCACCAATCCCTAGGTTGACATCACGTCGGCGGATGAGAGGGCGATTGAAGTAACGTGCAATGAGGTCAAATTCACCACATGCCATAATAGAATTCCAAAAAAGTGACCAATGAGCATGAGGCCGGATTTCCGGCCTCATGTGCAAAATCATTGAGTTATCATGGGGAACTCCTGGCAAGCAATCACTTTTTCTTACGTGCTGCCGGGCCAGCTTTATCCAACACCCCATTCACGAATTTATGACTATCTTCAGCACCAAATATTTTTGCCAGTTCGATGCCTTCATTAATAGCCACTTTGTAGGGAACATCATCACGAAAGCTTAGTTCAAACATCGCAATGCGCAAAATGGCTTTTTCTACCTGACCTAACTCTTCGAGCTGACGGGAAAGATAAGGCGCCATCAAAGCATCCAATTTTGTAGCATTGACTGCTACCCCGGACAGCAATTCACGAAAATAGGTGACATCAACACCGGATACGTCCTGCTCTGACAGAAACTGCAATTCAACATCAGCAATGCTGTTTTTGGATAATTGCCATGAATAAATTGCCTGAACAGCACACTCACGAGCACGACGACGAGCAGCAGGTTTCACAAAATTCCCCTTAATTTAAAACTAAAAAATTTAGCCTTTAATGGCTTTAATTACATTGATCATTTCCAATGCAGTCAAGGCAGCTTCCGCACCTTTATTGCCCGCTTTAGTTCCAGCGCGTTCAATCGCCTGTTCAATATTTTCTGTTGTCAGAACACCCAATGTAACAGGAATGTTGCTGGACATTGCCACGCTGGACAAGCCTGAGCTACATTCGCCGGCAACATATTCAAAGTGAGCTGTTCCGCCACGGATAACAGTACCTAAAGCGATAACCGCATCATATTTTCGGGACTCTGCCAGCGCCTTAACCGTCAATGGCAGTTCATAAGCACCCGGCACCCATACTACGGTGATATTATCCGAAGAAACCTGGCCGATGCGTTCCAACGCATCAACGGTCCCTTCCAGCAGGCTGTCATTAATGAAGTTGTTAAAGCGGGCAACTGCAATGGCAATGCGGGCTTCAGGAGCTGCAACAACACCTTTGATTACGTTCATAGCCTTCCTTATACTTTATTCATATCCGCAGGGGCGCGGATCTTATCACATTATTTTTCCCTGCGTCTTGGTTTATGTCCAAACTAAAATCAACATATTTAGAGCGGCCGTAAGCGAAGACGCACATCAGGGCCAATCTGCTGAACATCAAGCAGAGAAAATTCAGGAGCATCCGATAATTTTTGCAACTCAGGAATATCGAACAATCCACGGGCACTATTTCCCAATACCTTAGGCGCGATATAAAGGATCAATTCATCTACCAAGCCTAACGACAACAAAGCCCCAGATAAAGCAGGACCGCATTCCGCCCAAACAGAATTTATCTGGCGCTTACCAAGTTGCATCATCAGCAACACTAAATCAACACCGTCACCATACGCTGGCAATAAAATCTGTTCGGCATTATCAGGCCATTTTTGATCTATCCATTCTTGCTGATCTTGCTTAGTGCGTATTAACCAACACGCTCCTGGTTGCTGGACAACTTGATGCTGGGGAGTGACACGATTTTGGCTATCTGTAATGATACGGATTGGTTGGCGAAGCAATTCTTGCGGATAAATAGCTTGTGTTTCAGCATCCAGTTCATTCCAGCGAACCGTCAGAGAAGGATCATCCGCCAGTACCGTTGCGCTGGAACTCAAAATGGCACTGCACTGCGCCCGTAGTTTCTGCACATCTTGGCGGGCTTCAGGTGAGGTAATCCACTTGCTTTCCCCCGATGCCAATGCAGTTCGACCGTCCAATGATGCACCCAGTTTCAATTGCAGGTAAGGGAACCCTGTACGCATACGTTTAAGAAAACCCTTATTCAAGGATTCCGCCTGTTCCATCATCAAACCATGTTCAACTGCAATTCCGGCCTGCTGCAATTTATACAAGCCACGCCCGGCCACTTGAGGATTGGGATCTTGCATCGCTACCACAACCCGGCTTAAGCCGGCGGTAATCAAAGCATCAGCACAAGGGGGAGTTTTACCGTGATGGCTGCACGGTTCAAGGGTAACGTAAGCTGTAGCGCCTTTCGCTTTTTCACCGGCCATACGCAAGGCATAAACTTCTGCGTGAGGTTCCCCTGCCCGTGCATGAAAACCTTCCCCGATTATCTGCCCATCCTTAACGATGACGCAACCTACATTCGGATTTGGGGATGTTGTAAAACGCCCCTGATACGCTAGCTCCAGCGCTCTGGACATATATATTTCATCAAGTGTCATAGCGTTTAGTCTTGTAATCTGGCAATCTCTTCACCGAATTCGCGAACATCTTCAAAGCTGCGATAAACAGATGCAAAACGAATATAAGCCACTTTATCAAGTTTTTTCAGCGCATCCATGACAAAATTCCCGATCATTTTGGATGGAATTTCACGCTCTCCTGTTGCCCGTACCTGTGACTTAATATGGTTAATTGCTGTTTCTACATCATCAGAGCTGACAGGGCGCTTTTCCAGTGCTTTCTGCATTCCACGACGCAATTTTTCTTCGTCGAAAGGCTCTCGAATATCATCACTTTTAATGACTCTCGGCATCACCAGCTCTGCAACTTCAAACGTAGTGAAGCGTTCATGACATTCTAGGCACTGACGGCGACGGCGCACTTGTGAGCCATCCCCTACCAGACGGGAATCAATAACTTTAGTATCAACGGCTGCGCAAAATGGGCAATGCATATCGTTTCCTGACAGTTAACCGAAGGGATAACAGTGTACCTTGAAGTGATGACGAAAAACACCCTGTCAGTAAGTACTCACAGGGTGTTTAAGCGATATCAGTGCTCGATCAGGCAAAATAATTAAGGAAGAATGGAGGGCTGATCTGCCCCTTCTTTCTCAACTTTCTGCTGGATCAAATGTTCACGCTTCATACCCAATTTCAACGCCAGTGCAGAAGCAACATAGATAGAAGAGACTGTACCGATAGAAACACCGATTAACATGACCAGTGAGAAGCCCTTCAGCATTTCACCACCAAAAATGTACAGCATCAATACAACCAACAATGTGGTTGCGGAAGTCATGATGGTACGGCTCAAGGTCTGGGTCAGGGAAATGTTGGTGATTTCATACGACGTACCCCGACGTATCTTACGGAAGTTCTCACGGATACGATCTGACACAACGATGCTATCGTTCAATGAGTAGCCGATAACGGACATCAACGACGCAACAATAGTCAGGTCAATTTCGATGTGGAACAACGACAGGATACCCAGTGTAATAATCACGTCATGCGCAAGTGCAATAACTGCTCCCAATGCCAAACGCCACTCAAAGCGGAAACCGACATAAATCAGGATACAGATCAGTGCAACCAATAACGCCATCGCTCCGGTCTGTGCCAATTCGTTTCCTACACTTGGACCCACGAATTCCACACGTTTAACCTTGGCATCTTTATCAATATCCTGGTTAATTACCGAGATAATCTTATTGCCAAGCTCTTGCCCTGCATTACCTTCCACAGGTGGCATGCGAACCATCACATCACGGCTGCTGCCAAAATTTTGCAAAAGTGGATCAGCAAAACCATGCTGGCTCAGGCTTTCACGCATCTTGTCCAGATCCGCAGGTTTACTCAGCTTCACCTCAATTACCGTACCACCGGTAAAATCAAGCCCCCAGTTAAACCCCCGTGCTCCTATCATAATGATGGAAGCGATCAACAACAGAAACGAAATCCCAAAGGCAACGTTGTCCCAGCGCATAAAGTCGATAACTTTACGCCCATAGTTTAATTGTTCAACAGTATAATCCTGTGCCACAACGTGCTCCTTAAATTGACAACTTATTGATACGCTTGCCACCGTACAGCAAGTTCACGATTGCACGTGTTCCCACTATAGCAGTGAACATTGAAGTCGCCACACCAATACTGGTAGTGATCGCGAAGCCCTTGATAGAGCCAGTACCCACTGCATATAAAATAACAGCAGTAATCAGCGTAGTCAGGTTTGCGTCGATGATACTGGAGAATGCCCCTTTATAGCCTTCATGAATTGCCTGCTGTACCGTACGGCCATTGCGCAATTCTTCTTTGATACGTTCGTTGATCAGTACGTTCGCATCCACGGCGACGGCAAGCGTCAAGACGATACCCGCAATCCCTGGCATGGTCAGCGTCGCCCCTGGCAACAGGGACATAATACCGACGATCAGTACCAAGTTAGCCAGCAACGCAGAACTCGCAATCAGACCAAACTTGCGGTAGTAAATCACCATAAATACGACAGAAGCAATCAGGCCCCACAAACACGCTTCAAGTCCCTGCTCAATATTCTGCAAGCCCAGAGTTGGCCCAATGGTACGCTCTTCCACAATCTGGATTGGCGCAATCAACGCCCCAGCCCGCAGTAACAGGGATAACTGACGAGCTTCTGCCGGATTGCTAATGCCCGTAATGCGGAAACTATTACCCAGGCGTGACTGAATAGTGGCAATGTTGATAACTTCTTCTTGCTTAACCAAAATCGCACGACCATTGGCGTCTTTCTTACCGCTGTCCTTATATTCCACAAACAGCGTTGCCATTGGCTTGTGCAGATTATCTTTGGTGAAATTAGACATTGCTGTGCCACCAGCGCTATCCAGAGAAATATTCACCTGTGGATAACCGTTCTCATCAGCACTGGAGGTAGAATCGGTGATATGGTCGCCTGTCAGAATAACGCGCTTGTACAGCACAACCGGGTTGCCATCACGGGTATCTTTCACTTCTGAATCAGCCGGAATGCGGCCATATTGCACGACATTTTGATCAACATTGGTATTGACCAAACGGAATTCCAGCGTTGCAGTTGCCCCAAGGATTTCTTTCGCGCGGGCAGTATCCTGAATACCAGGCAGTTCAACCACGATGCGGTCTGCCCCCTGGCGTTGAACCAGAGGTTCCGCAACTCCTAATTGGTTGACACGGTTACGCAAGATAGTGATGTTCTGCTGTACCGCATAAGAACGGGCTTCACGCAGACGTTCATCACTCATCACCACTTTCAGCGTACTGTTGGCTTCATTAGAGAACACTAAATCACGGTGACGAGGTTCAAGATAACTTTCCGCTTTAGAACGTGCATCGTCATCACGGAAACGAACTTCGACGCCATAATTATCTGTTTTGCGGATAGTAGAATAGGGGATGCCTTGATCACGCAGTTCAGAACGCAGGCCATCAATGTTCTGTTCCTGCAATTTGCTCAGCGCGGTTTCCATATCCACTTCCATCAAGAAATGGACACCACCACGCAGGTCAAGACCCAGTTTCATCGGTTCAGCAGCGACTGCTCTTAACCAGACCGGCGTTGCAGGCGCGAGGTTCAATGCCACAACATACTGTTCACCCAGTGCAGAGACCAACGCTTCACGCGCACGGAGCTGCACATCAGTGCTACTGAAACGAGCAAGAATTGCGCCATTTTCCAATGCAATGGACTTGCTCTTGATTTGATCTTTTTCTAAAACATTACGGACTTGGTCCAGCGTTTTTTCACTGGCGGCGATGCCTCGCACGCCAGTGATTTGTACAGCCGGATCCTCACCATAAAGGTTGGGAAGTGCATAAAGCAAACCGATGAGGATCACAGCGATCAGCATCAGATACTTCCACAAAGGATAACGGTTCAACACGGCAGTTCCCTTCGGGAAAATCGGAAAATTAAATAGCCTTCATTGTACCTTTCGGCAAAATGGCAGCAACGAAGTCACGTTTGACAGTTATTTCTGTGGTGTCATTCAAGGCAATAACAACATAACCAGTATCAGACACTTTAGAGACACGACCCACCAAACCACCAGAAGTCAGTACTTCATCCCCTTTGGAGATAGAATCCATCAGTTTTTTATGTTCTTTGGTGCGTTTTTGTTGTGGACGCAGGATCATGAAATAGAAAATCAAACCGAAAACAACCAGCATGATAATCAGAGAATATGGGCTTCCCTGAGCTTGCGCTGATGCACCAGTAGCTGCCGCAGCTTCAGAAATAAAAAAACTCATCAAATTTCCCTCATTGTTATCGAAAATGTGACTGCCGAAAACATGGCTATTGAAAACATAGCTATTGAAAATCGACAGTGGCTCGATCAAAAACCAGCCCAATATGCTACACATATTGAGACTGATTAGTCACGATAAATTATATATTTAACGGCGGAACGGGTTTACCGATCTGCTGATAAAACGTTTCAACAAACTGTTCCAGTTTGCCTTCTTCAATGGCCTGACGAATTCCAGCCATCAAACGCTGATAATACCTTAAATTATGTATCGTATTCAGCCTTGCACCAAGAATTTCGTTACAACGATCAAGGTGATGGAGGTATGCCCGACTATAATTGCGGCAAGTATAGCAGTCACAATGTTCATCCAACGGAGAAGTATCTTCTTTATGTTTGGCGTTGCGGATTTTGATAACTCCTTCGGTCACAAACAGATGACCATTGCGGGCGTTACGTGTTGGCATCACACAGTCAAACATATCGATACCACGACGAACACCTTCAACCAGATCTTCCGGCTTGCCAACACCCATCAAATAGCGAGGCTTATCCAGTGGGATCTGAGGGCAAACATGTTCCAGAATACGGTGCATATCTTCTTTCGGTTCACCGACAGCCAGTCCCCCTACAGAGTAGCCATCAAAGCCGATTTCCACCAGCCCTTTTATGGAGATGTCACGCAAATCTTCGTAAACACTGCCCTGAATAATGCCAAACAAGGCATTTTTATTGTCTAATTCATCAAAACGTTGACGACTGCGGGCAGCCCAGCGCAATGACATTTCCATGGAACGCTTCGCATAATCCCAATCAGCAGGATATGGCGTACATTCATCAAAAATCATGACAATATCGGAACCCAAGTCATATTGGATTTCCATGGATTTTTCCGGGCTGAGAAACACAGGTGTTCCATTAATTGGGTTACGGAAGTGAACCCCTTCTTCCTTGATTTTACGCATGGCGCCAAGGCTGAAAACCTGAAAACCGCCAGAGTCGGTCAGAATAGGGCCTTGCCACTGCATAAAATCATGTAGGTCACCATGCAACTTCATGATTTCCTGTCCCGGACGCAACCAAAGGTGGAAAGTATTTCCCAACAGGATTTGCGCTCCCGTTTCTTTCACCTCTTCCGGTGTCATACCTTTTACCGTGCCGTAAGTTCCCACAGGCATAAACGCCGGGGTTTCCACAACGCCGCGATCAAAAATCAAACGACCACGACGGGCATTCCCATCCGTCTTTTGTAACTCAAATTTCACTTAACCTCCAGACATCAGAAAGACAGTCTGATGCTTGACATAAAATGATGCATTCTAAACACTAATGATGCCACTGTACACGCCAGCCTTGTGATATACAGTATGTCAATCTTTGTGAATTTTTGTGTCATTCTCACTTCCTTGTGACACAATTTTGTCACAGTTGACACATCACTACCGCCCCACCCCCCCCTCCAAATCCTCATTTTGCTCATTTATTGAACTAATAATTTGTTTAATTTCAGCACATTCAACAGCCAGATACCCGTTTTTACTGCACGAATCAACCTATTGCGTAATTTCATAAAACCTCGGTTTGGCGGAGACGGTCTATAGAACCGTAGGAAACGGGCGCAATCAGATCCCTGATATGTCGTTTTTTGAGTCCAGGCAAACCAAATCAGGATATCAAAAACTGCCCAGCGGCGTGATTATTCAATGGGGACAGGCACTTGGACAGTATCCCAGTAGCCCATCTGATGGATGGTCACAGGTATCAGGAACCATTCAGTTCGCAATTCCGTTTACAAACCAATGTGTTGCAGTGACCTGTTCGCTCGTTGATGGGGGAGCAGATAATCAATGGGTTGCAATTGCGCAGACAGTATTAACCGATCGATACAGTGCAGGGTTATTGATCCACACAAAATATATACCGCCGCGTGCACCGACATTATCGTATATCGCAATAGGATATTAATATGAGTCTTAATAGTTATTTATTTAGTCCCTCAACACTGGGTTTCTATCCCGTTTCATGGATAGCGGACTATAGAGCGGCGGGAACATTGCCTGATGATGTCATTCCTGTAGCTGATGCAGTATTTTTGGAGTTTAGCCAATCCAAATCAGGGAAGTTGCGCGGAGCTGATAGCTATGGAATGCCATGCTGGGTTGATATCCCCCCGCCACCCCCTCCGACACCAGCGGAATTGCAGCAGCGGGCGGAATCCCAGAAACGCTATCTAATGTCACAGGCTGCAAATGCCATTGCTCCTTTGCAATATGCTGTAGACCTGAGAATGGAAACAGATAACGAACGGGCGGCACTGATCGCGTGGAAAAAATACACCGTGTTATTAAACCGCGTAGACTGTTCGACTGCACCAAATATTGACTGGCCTAAAGCGCCAGAATAACAATCAGGGGCATAGTTTGCCCCTATATTTATTCCGACTCAGTCAATTTCCGTTGTTGCTGATTCCAAATAG
>NZ_NKHQ01000015.1:0-25369 GCF_014467265.1 Xenorhabdus sp. TS4
TATGACAGTAACGACAAACCACATCCACTTTAGCCATCTCTCACTCCATAATAAAAAGCAGGGAGTTTATCACAATATCTAATCATTGAGAGCGTGACCCCTCATTCGTGCGACCACGTGTTAAAGGTGCCATAACAATACGATTGGAAAGTTCAATTTCCCCTAATTTGGTAGGCGAGAAAAGATCGGTTCTAGTACTATTATCAGTCATAATATTTCCTATTTTTTATATTGATATAATGATTCGACCAATACACAATATCATAACTTAATGAAATTATAATTTGAGCAATATATGTTGGAATAATTACTTTCCATCAAGCTACTTATTATGTCTTTCTGTGATGGGGGTCCGAATGAAAACCCGTGGGTTAATGGTGTTAAGCAGATATAAGATACTATTATTATCGTTCCCTACCATACTGAATGGAATAATATTTACAATGAAGAAAAAAATAAAATACAGCAACAACAGCAACAATTGCAAGTACAACAATTTCCATATCTGGTGAAAACTCCCCTATCCTCTCAAAAAATGTTGATGTTCTACTTGCCAATGAAACAAGCTCCTATTTCCCTCGCCTTCTTTACCATGCCAGTTCCTCGGTTATTTCAGAAAATTGCATCAAGTGCATGGCAGTGATTCTGACAATACAAACTAGTGATTACCAACTGTAATTTTGCTATCGTCCGACTCACAAGAGTGAAATGAGCAAGTTGTTGCTGTTTTTATGCCCTTAGCAACTAACTTAGCCAATTCATCATACATGGAAGGAGAATCACCAAATACCCAATGCCCTGCTTTTGGATATTTACTTTCAATTAATTCCATGACTTCACTTGTTTTCATATTATCTTGCAGCTGCCCCTCATTAATGAAGATTTTCTTTATTTGATTTGGTACAGAACATCACCCACCACATTGAACAGACGATCAAGATCATCAATTTTAGCATTGAACATGGGACCAAATTGCAACGTGTCACCACCAAAACGGACATAAAAACCCGCTTTCCATAATGCAATACCGGCATCAAAAGGCCGGACAACTGCATCTCCATCCCGTGGAGCAATTTGAATGGCCCCCACCAGCCCGCAGTTACGAATATCCACGACATTTGGGCAGTGCCTCAGTGCATGTAATTTTTGTTCAAAATGTGGGGCCAATTCCGCAGCTTGTTGAGGCAGATTTTCTTTTTCCAGCAGTTCCAATGAAGCCAATCCCGCTGCACAGGCAACCGGGTGACCTGAATAAGTATAACCGTGGCTGAATTCAATCATATGTTCGGATAGAGATTGTGACATAAAGGCATCGTAGATCTTGCTGGACGCAATCACACCCCCCAAAGGAATTGCACCGTTGGTAATTTGTTTGGCAAAGTTAAGAATATCTGGGGTTACACCAAAATATTCAGCACCACTCCAGCATCCCAGGCGCCCGAAACCGGTAATCACTTCATCAAAAATCAGCAAGATATCGTATTGGGTACAGATTTCCCGTAAACGTTGTAAGTAACCTTGTGGTGGGATAATAGCGCCAGCAGAGCCAGAAAGTGGTTCAACAATAACGGCAGCGATATTGCTGGCATCATGCAATTCAATGAGTTTTAGTAGTTCATCTGCCAGTTCAGGGCCACCAGCCGCTGGCATTCCTTTAGTAAAAGCCATATTAGGTTGTAATGTATGCGGAAGATGGTCAACATCCATAAACTGACCAAACATTTTGCGATTACCCCCAATACCGCCAAGACTGGTTCCTGCGATATTGACACCATGATAACCCCGTGCCCGACCGATAAATTTAGTTTTTGCAGGTTGTCCTTGGATCCGCCAGTAAGCACGAGCCATTTTTACTGCGGTATCGGCAGCTTCTGAACCTGAACTGGTAAAAAATACATGATTTAAATCATCAGGCATAAGGCTGGCAATTCTATCTGCCAACTTAAATGACAAAGGGTGTCCATATTGGAAACCTGGGGAATAATCCAATGTTCCCAGTTGATTTGAAACAGCCTGACGAATTTCAATGCGTGAATGGCCTGCTCCACATGTCCATAATCCTGATAAGCTGTCATAAATTCGACGATCTTGATCATCAACCAGCCAGTTTCCCTCTGCTGAGACAATTAAACGTGGATCTTGTTGAAAATGACGATTAGCGCTGAACGGCATCCAATGTGCTTTAAAGTTCAATTTTTGGAAATAATTTCTATCTGGCATTTTATAGCTCCTCGCACAAGGTTGTAACCAAGAGTTTGCAATGAAACTATACTCAAGTTAAACCTCAATTATCAAATCATTAGTGATGAGTTTACTCACGTAAATGAAACTAACAAATTAAAAATAGGTATAATCATAAACATATTATGTTTTCCTTCCGCTGATTGATTTTATTATTAATGTTTGCAAACGTGGTTTATTCGTTCTTTATTTTAGATTAATTATAACCCAGTAGAAGCTTATGAAGGAGAGATTCGTTATGTTATACCTCCTAAAACTGAATATATAAATACGTTGGCACTAAGGAATGCTAATCTTGCAGGGCAATACGGTATATATGTTGATAATTTCCTTACAGGAATGAATGACGACAGAATAATGAGAGTATTTAGTGATGTTCATAATCCGTATGAAGCAGTAAGAAGATATATGTATATATTATTAGTGCGCCATTTTGGTTATGCACTCGTCAAGTGTAGAAACAATGGTAATACCGCTGGCTACGTTACTGCTCTGGTTATCGGTTATTATTATGGTACAACTGATAATACGTATGGTCGTATAACATTTATGTTCAAGACTGATAAAAATAATCCAGGTAAAGCAATAATGACAAATTATAATTATGACGATATTAAAGGACAAGCTGCTTTTTCCTTACTACAAACAGCCTTACTCACAGGGCAAAAAATGGAGATACAATGTAATGGAGAATGGGTTACAGGAATATGGGTAGGAGAAGGTGCAGGCCAGACAGTAGACAAAGGATTTCCATAATAATTGTATCTACGTGGGAAAGCTGTTTTTCTTTGAAAAGATGAGAACAGATAAAACAAGCGTTCCAGTGAATCAATGCTGCACTGGAACGCTTGTGACTGAGATAAAAATCAGGAATATACAACCCCAAAATATTTTAACAACCTCCACCCAAAATGCAGTAAGATTAGCCTTCAATCGTAGAAATTGATCCGGATCATTAGCTTGTTATCGCTTTTTCGCTTCTCACAAAGCCGAACACCCGCCATCATCGCTTTACTGGCGATTTTGATGTTGTTTATTGCACCCGTGGTATCAAAAACGCTGGAGCACCATCGTGAAGGAATAAGAAGCGAAATAAATCACTGCATGTCTATGTCCGATATGCCATCGACACACACTATGAATCATCATGGTGTGGATCATGTTCATATGGAATTGATGGATGATATCGCTTGTGGTTACTGCCAGCTTCTGATTAATCTGCCATTATTAGCAGGTGGTTTTGTTCCTTTCATTCTACTGACACTAATTGTGTCCCGGGCACCACCAGTATCGCGCTTCTTTGGTCCCGTTATTCGGCTGTTTTACGGCGAATCACAACCACGCGCCCCACCCCTTAATTAGTCTGTCTGCTTGAAATAAACCATTTTATTTTCCTTGCCTTACGAAGTTTGTATGGCAATGTTGCTAATTAAGGGATTTTTTATGTTTACTACACGACTATTTCGTATATCACCTTTGACAGCAGCTTTGGCTATTGCACTCACAATGCCAACCAGTGGCTGGGCTGCCAATATGGAACATACCAAAGAAACACGCATTGCCTATGATCACGACAATGAAACTGTGATCACTGTAACTGCACCGGCAGTTTCACCACTTGAAGTAGCTTCTTCACTGAAGGCCCCTCGCCAACCAGTGCCTGCCAGTGATGGTTCTGATTATCTGAAAACCATTCCGGGTTTTTCACAGATCCGTAACGGTGGTACTAATGGCGATCCTGTATTCCGTGGCATGTTTGGTTCTCGTTTGAGAATGTTAATTGATGACAGTGAAATACTGGGCTCCTGCGGTGGACGTATGGATGCGCCAAGTTCTTATATTTCACCAGAAAGTTATGATGTTTTGAGTTTAGTCAAAGGCCCACAAACCGTACTCTGGGGGCCGGGTAATTCAGCGGGAACTATTCGTTTCGAGCGTATTCGCCCTCAGTTTGAACAATTTGGCACTCAAGGTAATGTCAGCACAGTGATTGGTTCTCATGGTCGTTGGGATGGTAATGCTGATCTCAGTATTGGCAATGCACTGGGTTATATCCGTTTGATCGGTAATAAATCTCGCTCCAATGATTATAAAGATGGTGATGGCAATCACGTTCCTTCCCGCTGGGATAAATGGAACACCGATGTCGCCCTGGGTTGGACACCTGATGAAAATACGTTACTTGAGCTAAGCGCTGGACAGGGTGATGGTGAAGCACGTTACGCCACACGAGGCATGGATGGCTCCCAATTCAAGCGCAAAAGTCTTGGCATACGTTTTGAAAAAACTAACATTGGCGAAGTGTTTGATAAATTCGAATCCAATTTTTATTACAATTATACCGATCATGTTATGGATAACTATTCCATGCGTTATTCGGAAATGAAAATGGCCTCAGAACCCGATCGCCTGACAATGGGTGGCCGTATGATGGGAACCTGGATATGGGAAAATTTCAAGTTCCAGAGCGGTGTGGATATGCAAACTAATATTCACCGTACCAATACCGATCGTAAGATGGCTGAAGCTGAAAGAAATGGCTGGGTGAAAAATGTCCGTTTCCGCGATTACGGTATTTTTGGTGAATTAACTTGGGATGCAACTGCACAGAATAAAGTTATCGGTGGTGCGCGATTAGATCGTGCAACAGCGTATAAATATACTACTCAACAAGAACGTAAAGAAACCCTGCCTGCTGGCTTTATTCGGCTTGAACATAACCTGAAAGAGTCCCCTGTGATGCTCTATGCCGGCATTGGTTATACCGAGCGTTTTCCTGATTTCTGGGAGTTGGTTTCGGGTAAAGCGGGCAACAATGCTTTCACTCATATCAAGCCCGAAAAAACGACCCAGTTGGATATCGGTGCACAATATAATGATAACCGCCTGAAGGGTTGGATATCAGCGTATGTGGGTAAAGTGAATGACTTTATCCTGTTCGATTATCGCAACAAGAATGCGGTGGCCGGTAACGTGAATGCCACCATTATGGGCGGAGAAACGGGGGTCGCTTATAAGTTTAACGAAAATTGGAAAACCGATGCCAGCCTGGCGTATTCCTGGGCGCAAAATACCACTAATCATCGCCCATTACCGCAGATCCCACCTTTGGAAGCTCGTTTCAGCCTGACCTGGGAACATGGCGACTGGACTAGCAGCGGTTTGCTGCGCCTGGTCAATAGCCAGCACCGAGTGGCAATCAATGAAGGTAACGTTGTAGGAAAAGACTTTGATCGTAGCAAAGACTTCGCCATTCTATCTGCCAATGCAGCCTATAAGGTGACCAAAAACGTTCAAGTTAGTGCTGGTGTTGACAATATTTTTGATAAAACCTATAGCGAACATCTTAACTTAGCGGGGAATCAGGGCTTTGGTTATTCCGGTAATACGGCAGTAAACGAGCCTGGGCGTACTTATTGGGCAAGAGTTAATATTAAGTTCTAATACTTTTATTCCTAGACCTATCTCGCCCTGACATAAATCAGGGCGAATCACTAGCTGACTCATTATCCAGCAACCAATGCCGCAGCAGTGTTGCAAGTTGCTCTTGTTGAGTTTCTGTCAGTGGTTCGAGAATGGCTTTTTGGTTCTCCAAATGGCTTTCCACTGCTTTGTCTATCAATGCCTTTCCTTCTGAGGTCAGAAAGACCTTGCAGCTACGTCGGTCTTCTTCGTTAGCAATACGCCCAATCAATCTTCGCTGTACCATATGTTCAATACGAGTGCTCATTGCTCCAGAAGTTAACATAACGGATTGATATAGCTCAGTAGGTGTAATGGGTATGTTGTTACGTCGTAGTGTCGCAAGGATATCAAACTCTATCGCACTTAGGTCGTGTTCTTTGAAAGCATGTTGCAAGCGTTGTTCAATAATCTTGTTTATGCGACATAACCGCCCAATGACGCCCATTGACGACGAATCAAGGTCTGGACGCTGTTGTTCCCACTGTATCAGTAATCGGTCAACATGATCGTACTTCATACTTTTTCCCTATTCATTTATTTTGACGAAAAGATACTTGATAAAAATCAATTAGGCCATTATTTTAATTTATCTTTACGTAAAGATACTTTTATTGATGATATATTTAAGTTGATAGAGTGATAAACAGGGTGAAAAACGAACAAACCAGAAGGGCAGCAACATGTCAGAAATTAGATCTATCCAGAATATGTTACTGACTGCATTGGCCCCAATTGTTTGGGGAAGCACTTACATTATTACGACAGAAGTATTGCCACCTAATATGCCTTTGCTAGCTTCTACCATCAGAGCGTTACCTGCCGGGATATTATTATTGTTGATTTGTCGTACCATGCCTAAAGGCATTTGGTGGTTACGTATTATGATATTGAGCTTACTTAATATCGGTGCCTTCTTCTATTTTCTCTTTGTTGCAGCGGAATATCTCCCAGGTGGAACGGCATCATTAATCGTGGCTTGCCAACCCATAATTGTTATCTTGTTAAGCACTGGCATATTGAAAACCTCCCTCACAATAAAACACATTATTTCAGCCATATTGGGTGTTATCGGGATTAGTTTATTGGTATTAAATGCAACCACCAGCCTAAACTGGCAGGGCATTATTGCAGGCTTTGTGGGATGCAATTGTATGGCTTTAGGGATTGTGCTTACCAAATATTGGAACCGCCCTACCAATTTGTCATTACTCAGTTTTACTGGCTGGCAATTAACGCTTGGGGGATTAATGTTATTGCCTGTCGCTATTTCCATAGAAGGTTTACCACAACATCTTACCGTAACCAATATTCTCGGCTACAGCTATTTATGCATGGTCGGTGCGGTGTTTTCTTATATTATCTGGTTTCGAGGAATTGAAAAGTTACCGGTTGTGACAATCTCTTTTCTGGGATTTCTTAGTGCTTTATCTGCTTGTATTTTAGGATATTTATTTCTAAAACAAACATTTTCCTTGCCACAAATACTCGGGGCATGCACCATCATTATTGCTGTTTGGCTTTCGATTCCACGGGATTAGACAAAAAATCCGATAATTCTACAACCTAATGAATAACAGGAAAATCAATGAAACTTACTATAATTTCAGGTAGTCAACGCCCAGATTCTCGCAGCCAACGTGTAGCTTGTTATTTGCAAAAATTAAGTAGCGAATATGGATTTACAGAGATAGAGCTTCTGGAGCTTTCCAATGTAGAATTGCCACTACATGATGGTTATACAACAGATATATCAGCGGAGTCTCATCCCTGGCAGCCAATTGCACAACATTTAAGAGAGAGCAAAGCATTTATCTTTGTAACTCCAGAATGGCATGGAATGTCAACTCCGGCATTGAAGAACCTTCTATTGTATTGTTCTATAGCAGAATTAGGCCATAAACCAGCATTATTGGCGAGTGTGTCAAGTGGAATTAACGGTGTTTATCCTCTTTGCGAATTAAGGATGACAGGTTTTAAAAATAACCATGTCTGTTTCTTGCCTGACCATTTAGTCTTCCGTCAAGGTGAAAGTTTGATTTCAGAAGATCTGATTTGTAACGATGAGGAATTTGAAAGCCGTGTTAACTATACGCTGAAACTGCTTGAATCTTATGCTAAAGCACTGGAGCAAGTTCGTGAAGATGTTGGCGAAGAAAGCGAAAATTATCTGTATGGTATGTAAATAAATAATATCCATTTCTTTCATACATAAACCTCGGCTCAACTATTTGAGCCGAGAGTATTTCCTTTTTCTATCGAGTAATTTCATCGAACAAGTTACAAATCATTAGCCATGCTGTATAAAAAAACAGTGTATCGTATTCTTGGCATTTTTGTTTAATAAAAAAACACAAATAGCTACTTTTGCATTCAATTAGATTAAATAATCACCTTTTCATTTATTAATACAAGTTATCTTTAAGCCTCTGGGATAATATTCCTTCTTACGGGTCCTGTGGAAGAATGGAAAACCCGTCGCAGTGGTTATCTCAATGGATGAGTACGAAAGTATTGAAACACTCAGATTAAAATTATTGCAGTCAAGAGCAGCACAGGCCCGCGTTGATATTGAATCCGGTAACACCATCGATGGCGAAGCCTTTTTTAATGAACTGGTATCAGGTCAGTACGATTAGCACTTTGCATATTGAGGAAAAAAATGTCTGTAGCCGAACTGAGTGCAGAACAATTACAGCGGGTGAAACGTATACACGACTATGCTACCCGGCATCTAAGCACATAAAATACTCTTGGCATCCAGTGTGTTCATCGACTTCTTCGCTGACAACATAAAACCCTTGCGATAAGTAAAAATCATAACTTGCCTGGTTTTGCTGATAAACGGATAGCGTGAGTTCAGTTCTTCGATTTTTGGCATCATTCATTAATGCGTTGCCAATTCCCTGCCCCTGTTTATCTGGTGATACAAAAATCGCAGCCAAACTATTTTTGTGAAGAGCGTAAAAGCCGACAACGTTAGAATTTTGTACATAGACATAAACTTCTGAAGCCGGAATATAGATGCTTCTCATGTTTTCTACCTGCGATTGCCAAAATTCAGCCGCCACAAAATTGTGAGCTTTGATAGAAGCTTCCAACCAAATAGATAGAACCGTATCCATATCTGCTTTTGTAAATGGCCTGATCATTTTTGATATCCTCGTGATTTACTCTACTTTCGATGTAATCTTTTCAATAAGTAAAATGCAATAAAAGCAGCTATAACATTGTAAAGCATACTGTAAACAAAGGCTTTTTGGTATGTAACAAAAAGCAGTGTCTCTATTTCATTAAAGTGCCATTGGACTAATATACTAACCATGGCAACACCAAAAGCGGCGCCAATTTGTTGCAAAGTTGCAATTACCCCTGATGCCATACCTGCAAATCTCACGTTAACAAAAGCTAAAACAATATTAAGTAATGGTGTCATGACAAAACCTTGACCATATCCAAGGAATATTAGAATTGGCACTATCAAAAATATGAGTGAATTTGTTGGTGATAGTGCACTAATGGCAACAATCAAGGCAATGAAAGAAAGTACATAAAGTAAGCTTCCGGTAATGATGGCCTTACTGCCAAAACGTTTAACCCAATAAGGAGCATTGAGTGAAGATAAAATGAAACCTACGCTTGCTGGAGCAAAAATCAATCCTGCATCCAATGGATTGAAACCTAAGCCATTTTGTAAAAGTAGCGCAAAAACAAGGAAGAATGAACTGGAGGTGGAATAAACAGATAAAACCAATAAACAACCTAAACTAAATTGTTTGTTTTTCAATAAATCAAAATTGAATAGCGGTGTTTTTCCTTTTGCAACATAACGTTTTTCATGGAGAAAAAATTGCAACAGCGTCAGACAAGCTAAAAAGAAAGATATCCAGCACCACATTGGCCAGTTCAATGTTGGCCCAACCAAAAGCGGTAGCAACAAAGCAGAAATACCAATGCTGGAAAGTACCACCACAGTTAAATCTAATTCTGTTTTTTCTTGAGCAATACTTTCGTTAAGATACCTCGAGAAAATTAAAGCCAATAAACCAATTGGAACATTAACCAGAAAAATTGATCGCCATTGTAAATCCCATAAATTGGCAGAAATCATCCACCCCCCCAGAGTTTGCCCTGCAATAGCAGCAAAACCTAAAGTCATTCCTAATAAACCAAATGCTCGACGACTATTATCGTCGTCAAAACTGACACGGATACTGGCATAAACTTGTGGAAATAACAGAGCTGCTGATAACCCCTGTAAAAACCGGGCAAAAATCAAAAAAGTTGCTGTAGGTGCAAAGCCACAAAGTAATGATGTTAAAGTAAAAGCGAGTATGCCTAACTGAAATAATCGCTTCCGCCCAAATAGATCGCCTAAGCGCCCTCCTGTAATCAGTAATAAACCAAATCCAATTTCATAGGTTACAATAACGAGTGTAATTTGGAATAAACTGGCTTGTAAGTGTAATTGAAGATTAGCAATGGCAATGTTGACAACGAAAAGATCAAAAATAGTCACAAATCCAGCTGATAACAAAACTGACAAGGCTAAATATTCCTTTTTAGTCATAATACAAATCCCCACAATATTTGAGATAAACGGATTTTAATCACACTATTAGCCTGTTACAATTTAACTATTTATACTATTACTAAAAGTAATGGGTTGAAATAAATGACAAAAATGAAAAGATCTCGTACTGAATTAGCTAACTTTTTACGTACTAAGAGAGAAAGTATCAGCCCTGAATCCGTTGGGTTGCCCCATATTGGACGTCGTCGTACTCCTGGATTAAGGCGCGAAGAAATAGCTGCTTTGGCAGGAGTTGGCGTAACTTGGTATACATGGTTGGAACAAGGCCGGGAAATTGGCGTATCAGCTGATTTTTTAGACAATATCGCTAAAATATTAAAACTGACTACCGTTGAACGCAGGCATTTATACCTACTGGCACACATGCGTGAGCCTGTCGAAACTGGGCAAACCTGGTGTGTTGTTTCTCCATTGATCACACAGATTATGGATGACTTATCCCCTCATTTAACTTATGTGCTGAACTTACATTGGGATGTTTTAGCTTTTAATCAACCAGCAGATGAATACTTTCGTTTCAGTCAATTTGCAGGAGAGCAGTGTAATTTCTTATGGTTATTGTTTACCAATGAGTATTATCGTGAGCTCTTGTGCTATTGGGAACGAGATGCTTATCGTTTACTTGCTAGCTTTAGGCGTGATTATGCTCTTGCCGCTAAAGACAGTTATATTCAAGAAATCGTGAATAAATTGATCAAAATATCACCTGATTTTTGTGATATGTGGCATAGACATGAAATCTATGAACCTTGTAATGGAATACGGGAGTTGAATGTGAATGGAAAAGAAACTATTTTCGATTACACATCAATGATCACTGATTTAGAAAGACATTTACGATTGATTGTTTATGTAAAAAGATAAGGTATTAGGATAACAGTTAAAACTTCTAATAATAATGTTTATATTAATAATTATTGAAACGAAACAATAAAATTTAGAACAGTTTTATTAAAAATCTTGATAGAAACAGCCATCGAATAAACCATCATCCAAGTAAACATTATAAATAGTAACCACCCCACAAAAAAACAAATTAATAACAATTAATATGTAATTAATCCACGCAATGCCAAAATCATGCCATTTTAAAAGGATTTTAAGAAGGCTAATGTTATGTATATGATTCCATTATTGTTATAAAATGGTTATAACAAAGTTAAATTTTTTCCTTGCACTTTGGGTTTAATTATTATGCTATAGCAACTTGTAGGCAGAGAATATTTATGGTTTGCATTTTTCTGTAGCTAATCCAAATATAGGTGAATTTCACCATAGCCTACTTGTTATATCTCAATCATCGTCATCGGTTTTATTAATAAGGACTTTTCAAGGAGCGATGTGCCAAACAGCGAATTGAAAGTTGCCACTTTTTGAAAAATGGAACCTCTATTATGAAAAAAAACAATTCGGCACGACCGATTTTTCTGTGGATGACAACATTATTTTTTGGATTATTACCTGTTAGTACCTCAATGGCTGCTTCTGAATATCAGGAACAGGGTAAAAAAAACTCACCGAATAGTTGGTTATCAGATGAATTTAATCATCAGTGGGGATTGGCCGCTATTGGTGCTCATTATGCTTATGCTCGTGGTTACACAGGAAAAGGTATTAATGTTGGTGTATTGGATGAAGCCGTTACCAACCATCCTGAATTTGCAGGAAAACTAAAAATTTTAAGCCCAGACGATACCTGGAATTACGATAAAAATTCCGACACTGGGATTATCAGTTTTGGGGCTCACGGTAACCATGTTTCTGGGATCATTGCAGCAAACCGGGATGGCAAGGAAATGCATGGTGTGGCATTTGATGCAGGTTTGATTACTGGGAAATATTTACAAAACCCGTATAACCGCACAGAAGCCATGATCCAAAGCAACGCACGTGTCATTAATAACAGCTGGGGTGTTCGCCCCTCCTATGAAACTGATGAGAATGGTAAGCCTAAGCGATGGGAAAATGGGACGATCAAGTATTACTCAATCACACTGCAAGATCTCATTAATTATGTCACACCAATTAAAGATAATTTGGATAGGTTAAGCCGCTCTCCGATTCCAGAGCTCGATGACTATACAACGAGAACCTCGGGCCTATTGCGTGCAGCACGTCATGGAAAATTAGTTGTTTTTGCTGCGGGGAATGCAAATAACTATAA
The DNA here is from genome assembly GCF_014467265.1 of Xenorhabdus sp. TS4. Lineage (NCBI taxonomy): Bacteria > Pseudomonadati > Pseudomonadota > Gammaproteobacteria > Enterobacterales > Morganellaceae > Xenorhabdus > Xenorhabdus sp. TS4. Next base: position 12,462 of record NZ_NKHQ01000015.1, read on the forward strand.
CATTACCTGGTTACATGCGGGTATGCCCTATTTCTTCCCTGACGCATTGAAAAACTACCTCAGCGTTGCCAACCTGACCAAGGAAAACGAAATTAACGTTTCATCAACGCGTTGTGGTTATACAGCCAGTTACTGTTTGTCGGCACCAGGCACAAAAATTTATAGCAGCACGGGAAAATTCGTTTCTAAAGTGAATGGAAAAATCGACGAAGATGCTTTCCAAGATGGTGAGCTGACGATTGATCCCACCTATGATGCCTACACAGGTACATCAATGGCATCACCGCATGTGGCTGGAGCCGCTGCCGTCTTGATGCAACGCTTCCCCTACATGACGGCCGGGCAGATCGCAGATGTCCTTAAAACCACGGCAACCGATTTAGGTAAGCCTGGTTTGGATGACATGTATGGTTGGGGAATGCTGAATCTGAAAGATGCTATTGATGGTCCCAAAATGTTCATCACCGAAAAGGATATTCCGAAGAAACACTATATTCCCGGTTCTTATTCCGAAACTCAATTTATCGCCAATATTCCAGGTATTGGTGGCATAGTTGAGAAAGGTACTACTGTAGAACGAGTCTGTAATAGTATTGAATGTGCTTATGACAGTTGGGGTAATAATATCTCCGGTCATGGTGGATTGACGAAAATCGGTAACGGTATACTTGAACTGGCCGGTAAAAATAGCACCTATAAAGGGCCAACTTTGGTCGAACAAGGTCGTTTATTGGTTAGCGGTTCCATAACTTCGGATGTTACTGTGCAAGATAGCGCAATTCTTGGAGGGGATGGTACTGTCGGTTCAATCATGGCCAACTCAGGGGCCAGTATTGCACCAGGCAGCTTAAGTTCTAACTCTGTCAGTTCTGGCGGCACGCTGAATGTTGCTCATGATGTTACTTTCCAAGCGGGTTCACGTTATCTGGTAAACGTTGCACCAAATAGCCAAGGGTATAGTGATCGCATTATCAGCAATGGTTTAGCTATATTGAAAGGCGGTGAAGTGCAAGTCACTCTGGAAAATAGTAGTAACCTGTTATCGAAGCAAGAAGTCCGTAGTTTTCTTGGGCAACAATATAATATTCTGCAAGCAAATCGTGGTATCAACGGCCAGTTTACTACCGTAGTACCAAACTATTTGTTTATTGGTACTGAACTTAGTTACCAACCTAATTCTCAATCTAGTTCTCGACCTAATCAGGTAATGTTGGATATAAAACGTAATTCCACCACATTTGCCAGTTTAGGAATGACCGCTAATGAGCGTGCTGTGGCTAATGCGGCTGATAAACTGAGTTGGGGACATCCGATTTATGAGAGTATCTTGATGTTTGATACAGCGGCGCAAGCCAGCCAGGCATTCCAGCAACTCTCTTCCGGTCAGATCCATGCTGATATCGCTGTGGCACAAATTAATAATAGTCGCCATCTGCGCGATACGTTGAATACCCGTTTGCGTCAGGCTAATGGTGGAACCATTGAACAGGATATCAAAGTTGATAGAAATGGTGCTTGGGGACAAGTCATAGGTAACTGGCAACGTGCTAATGGTAGCAGTGAAGTCAACGGTTATCGTGTATCCAACTATGGCGTATTATTAGGTGCGGATAAAGAGTTGAGTGATGATTGGCGGCTTGGTGTCGCTACTGGATATACCCGCTCTTCTTTGAATGGTGGATATAACACTTCAGCACGCAGTAACAATTTCCATTTGGCGCTATACGGTAGCAAACAGATTGATGCTTTGGCATTGCGTGCCGGCGCTACTTACAGTTGGCATCGTTTTGATACCAAACGTTCGGTTGCTTTTGGCAGTCAATCCGACCATCTGAAAGCGAAATATGGTGCTCAAACTGGTCAATTGTTTACTGAAGCCGCTTACGGAATAAATACTTCTTGGCTGAATCTGGAACCATTCGCCAATCTGTCTTATGTTAATTTCCGTAATGAAGGTATTAATGAACATGGCGGTGCTGCTGCATTGAACGGTAAGAAACAGTCGAAAAATGCCACCTTCTCCACATTAGGTTTACGTGTCGATCAAAAATGGCAGGCTGAAAACGAAATCACTATAGGAGCATATGGTGAATTGGGTTGGCAACATCAGTTTGGCAGTGTAGATCGGGGCACTAAATTAAGTTTTAGCAATAGCGATGCTACGTTTACTGTTAACAGTGTTGCAGCCGCACGTGATGCTGCTGTAATTAAGGTAGGGACGGAATTGGAAATTAATAAAAATACTAAACTGTCGCTGGGGTATAACGGTGTTTTATCAGGCAGTCATAAGGATAATGGTGTATTCCTGAATGCCAATTGGAAATTCTAGTCAGTAAAAATTACATATGTTCTTGATAGCAAAAACCCACTGCTGGCAATGACTGGCAGTAGCTGGCAGTGAGTTTTTTATGCCTTGAGATTTTTAGGTTTTTGTATCTGCTTTGGTACAAACCACTTTGGTAGCACTGATTAATGATTAAATCAGATAATGTATTTAAGTCATTAAACCAATCCAAAGGAGGAAAATTGTGACTTATCGTAAGATCCTATTAATCAGTTTATTTTCTGTTTCAGCAAGTTCTTTAGCTTCAAATAATAATGGTGCTCCGTTGATGAAATCAACCGATTCCGGCGCTGAAAAGTTTAGAACTGTTGGTAAATTAAATGGAACCTCAAACTGTACAGCAACCCTGATTTCTGGTGAAAATGCACCGAATAAGGATACACCAGCATTGATACTTACCGCAGGGCATTGTGTAGATAGCAATGTAGGCACAAATGATGTTATGGTTGATCAGCCTGCACCTGAATATTGGCGATATACCCCAGATTATTTCATTGATAAGAAAGATGAGTTATCACCAATAAAAGTCAACCGTATTTTATATTCAACGATGAAATATGAAGATATTGCGGTATTACAATTGGATGCAACTTATGGTGACTTAGCTAAAAAAGGCTATCATCCTTTGAAGTTGAAGAAAAACCTTGATATGAAACATCAACCTATTGTGTTGACTCATATTCCTGTCGATAACGTTGATTACAATTACGCTTATCTCAGAAAATCTGAGTGTAATATCACTGGAAAATCACCCGTCTTATATGAGGGTGGCTCTCCATGGATTTGGACTCCGGTTTTCTCCGTGAATTGTGATGGTGTAGCTGGTGGAACGTCTGGTTCCCCTGTTTTTGAGAAAGATAAAACAGACGTAATTGGTGTACTGAATACAACAGTAACACCAGGAATGACCGGCTGTGGACTTGGCAGACCTTGTACTATCGAAAATAATAAAGTCGTTTCAACAGAAGGAGCTAGTTATTTTATCCCTGTCGATAGTATTGCTAATGCGTTGACAAAGGATAGCAAGTTAGATCTGCCTAAACTGGAAAATAACAGCGGTAATATTCTGGAAAGAAGCCCACTTTGGTCACGTTGGATAACTCAGAGTGTTAATCCTGTTGGTGGTGAGAAAGCAAAATGGGACATCGTTATCAAGGAAAATGCTAACGTTAAGAGTATTCGATATAAAACAGGATTAATCAGTGATGTCGATTGTTCTGCTGAAGCAGGATACAGTGCTCCTATTCCTGTAAGCCAAAGTCCGCTGCAAAACATGCAGGTTCCTGACAAAGAAGGCATCTATAAACTCTGTGTTATTCACCAGAATAATGATGGTCAATGGCAAAAGACAAAAGATGCTTCTGTCATGTTGCGAGAAATTGATAATACTCCACCGTCAATTAAGCCCGTGTTAAATAAGGATGATTATGGAGATACTTGGCGTATAACAGCTAACGCTCGTCCGTATGATATCTCAAGTGTACAAATTAAATATGGACCTAAAGCAACAACGAATTGTGACGACAAAACAGGTTATAGCTATCCCTGGAGACTAACAATGTTGGCAAAATCTGAAGCACCATGGCGTGTTTGCGCATATGGTGAAGATATGGCAGGAAATGCTGGCCCGATTAATGTACTTGATATTGAAGCAACTACTACTAAGTAAAAAGTAAATGAACTCACTGTTGGCAAAAGCTGGCAGTGAGTTTTCCTTATATATTCTCATCCGTGCCACAGCCTAAATCTAAAATAGCATGTGCATTTTTGGCAAGTCCGACATAATAGTCGTAATCTGGTACCCATTCGTTATCGAAATCATAAAACTGAGCTAAGTTGCTGTCTTAGTAGAGTCGATAAATTGCCATATTTAATAATCCCTAGTATCTTATTTAATATCATCGTACTAATTTCCCCCTTATTTTTCGTTTTTTTCATACTATCGCCTCACCTTCAACACTCAGCATAATTTCCGAAATTTTCATCAAATAATTCTACTGTTTTACCAATCCCGTTTCTTATATCTAAGGAGGCTTAAATATGCCGCCACGTACTGTTCTATCTATGATGCTACTTATATTTTCACTTATTGTATTTTTCATTGGTGCGATGGAATTTATGGTATCACCTATGCTCAATCCTTTAGCTGATGCATTTCGGACAACAACAGACAAGGCCACTTGGCTGGTATCTGGTTATGCCCTCGCCTACTCACTTGCGGCACCAATTTTCGGTTGGTTATCTGATCGGATCAATCGACGCAAATTATTGCGGGTATCTTTGCTGTTTCTGTTCCTTGATGGATTAGCATTAACGATAGCCCCCAACTTGGAGATTGCAATTAGTTTACGTATTTTTGGTGGTATTGCTTCTGCCGCTTTGATTCCGACCATTTTTGCGCTGGTCGCAGAACTGTTTCCACCTTATAAACAGGCGTCAGCGATGGGAATTGTCATGCTTGGTATGACAGCCGGAATTGCAGGAGGCCCTATTTTTGCCGGTGTTTTGACTGAATTATTTTACTGGCAAGTGCCATTTTTAGTGAGTGCAGCAGGTTGTTTTTTGCTCTACGTTTTAAGTAAAAAAGTTTTGAGAAAAAATTACATTCCAAACCAGATTGATACCCTAAAAACTGTTCACCAAACGGTGACGTTTCAATCACTATTTCAATCACTATTTCAATTTGGATGCCAAAAAAACTTAATACGCCCCCTTATTGCGAAAGGATTTTGGAATGGTACAGCAGTATCTGCTTTTATATTAGCCGGAGAGGTCTTAAGACATCATTACGATCTGGGAACAGGAGCCGTTGGTATCTCTGTTTCTGCATTTGGTATCGGACTTTGTTTGGGTAATCTATCCGTAAGTATTGTGAAGTACCTGAATATCAGAGATGAATGTGCACTTTTGTTGGCAATAGTCTTACTTTTCATTACTTGTTCTGCATTTATGTTATTGCCCCTGTTTTTGCTTTTTAGTTTGGTTTGTCTGATGTTATGGGGATATACACTCGGCCTTGCTGCTCCGATAAGCACTTCGATTCTGGCAAATCGGGCAAAGCAGGATAAAGGTCAAATATTGGCTATCTCAGAAAGTCTGAATAATCTAACCATTCTGTTTTTACTTCCAATAGCTACTATGTCGTTGTCACAATATGGCACTGCGGTAACAATGATGATACTGGGAAGCTGTTTTATCGTGGCAATTGTGCTAACACTGAAAGATTTGTTGGTGACACTGTCACTTAACTAAAACCACTAATTACTCCTTCGAACTTTACTTCTTCTTTAGCCCAGTTTCACCGGAGTAATAATGCATAACCACTATTTCAAACTCCGGTTATGGAGATTTTTTCTAAATTATATTCACCTATACAGTGTATTTAGCCAAGTCTTTAGGGGTTATTTTCTTAGACACATTATCTTTATTAATAGATAAAACTATATTTCCGTGTAATCCATCCAAAGGATTATCACTTATTTTTTTTATTGTCAAAATTGCTGCTCTATTTTTAACTCCAGAAAAAATGGAATCATCTTCATTTTTAAGCCTATTAACATCCCTTGGAGAATACATATCATTACTCATGACTTCTTTAGATATATTCTCAGGGAAATATAGCTGGCCTACAAAATAGAATTTATCTTCCTGTCTTTTTTGTACATTCGCATTCCTTGCTGATAAATGAATATGTATAGCTCTTCCAGCATAAAAACCGGGGAAAATTGTGGTAAATCTGACTATGCCTTCTTTATCTGTCCTTTGTGCCCCACGAAGGAATGTGCTTTCATCAGTTCTCGAAATCGTTCCTATATTACTAGATGGAGCCTCAAGGTCTGGGTTTATGTATTTCCAACCTGAATATTTTCCCATTGCATTACAATGCCATATATCAATAAGGATATCATGTAGAGGTTTACAGGTTACAGAATCAATGACTTTCATTGTCAATAAAAGAGGTATTCCTGGTTCATCTTCTGTTATATTCCTTCTCAGCAATTTGTTATTTATAAAGTATGGTCCTGACATTTCCTCTGGGGTCATCTCGCAAACGCCTATATCAATACCATCCTCTTTCTTTGATTGATTATGTGAAGAGGCAAAAGCTCCTGCTGGAACCAGAGGTAATAATGAAAATACTGCACCAGTAATACTCGCCTGTTTCAGAAACAGTCTTCTTTCATTTTTCATAAAGTGGCTCCTTATATTTATATGCCATTTAATTATTGTCTGGTAAATTGGTAAGCTGTAGATTCAGATAGTAAGACGATATCTAAATATAAATAATTTCCTCTTTTTTTAATAGAGTTAAATTATGTATCATATTGATATTAAATGATAATAATGACAAAAATCAGCAAGTCTAGTTTGGGGTTCATTGAATGCTTTTTTCAACCATGAAAATAGCTTGTGGTGTACAAAAACATAATCAAAACAACCACAAGGGTTAACTATTATGCCAATCAACTTTAATTCTCCAGAAAATAGACATACTTATTTTGGTCGTGAAGCTCAGCAAGAATGGTTCGATTTAATGCAGAAGCTGGTGGAACCACGCGATAAGGAAATCGCGGATATTGGCTGTGGTGGAGGTATTTATTCTTTGGCATGGCTGAAAATGGGAGCCAAAAAGGTGACTTGCGTTGATTTTTCTCAGCAGATGCTGGCTGATACAGTGGAAAACACCCAAGGTTTGCCAAATATAGTTATCAAACAAGGGGATGCTCTTTGCACTGGTTTACCCGATAGCAGCCAGGATATTGCCTTTGAAAGAGCGCTTATCCACCATATCAGTCAGGAAAATAGAACCTCTTGTTTTGCTGAAGCCTATCGTTTATTGCGCTCTGGCGGAACGTATATTTTGCAGGACAGAACATTGCAAGATATCCAACGTCCGGGATCACCTGAACATATTCGTGGTTATCTCTTTGATATTTATCCTCACCTGCAATATTTTGAAAATCAACGCAGGCCAGACAATATTGAAGTGATCGATGGATTACAATCTGTTGGTTTTAAACAAGTGAAGGTATTTTCTCTTTTGGAAAAACGCACTACTTATAAAAATTTCTTACAGTTAGCCGCAGATTTTCAGGCGCGCAAGGGTCGATCTATTTTGCATGAATTAAGTGATGAGGAAATAGCTCATCTAATCAGGCATATTGAAAAATCGCTGGGTGCTGAGACGGATATTGTTGAGAAAGATTTTTGGACGATATGGACAGGGATAAAATGAAGTAAAGACGAAATATATAAAATAAACAAACAGATAGATAATAGAAAGGAGCTGCAACGGACGCTCCTGTCGTTAACAAATATCACCATTTTAGGCGAAATTGATACTTGATGTAGAGCGTCCATCTTATTGAACTGTCGGTGGGTGAGTGATTAACGGACTGAAAGTCCGGATACGCATCGGCTGAACGATGCGTCAATTATCCAGCCTGAAGTTATCATTCGGATAACGCTTTTTCAGGTGAGCAAACTCTTCAAACAACTTGCTTACCGTTCTTCCCTTTATTCGCCCCATGATTTCTGAGGGCGATATTTACACCTTCTCAATGTTTAGCACGGCGATGCATATCAGAGACTCCGCACATTTTGGGACTAGACAGTGGCAGATTAGATTGCATGACCTCTTGATGCGTTTTAACAGGATCAAGGAATAATTGATGAATTTCATCTATATCCAGTTTGGAAAGATAACTACTATTAATTCCTTGATAATCTTCTGGAACAGTGGTTGTGGTAGGAAAGATAAGTTGATCAGGATATAAACGGCCACTCCAAAATTGGTCGCCTTTATCCAATGGCCTGACCATACTAGGCTCAACAACCTCAGAAATTTTAGCGCTGTCAGGAAATCGCAGACTGTTTTCGGCGGCTGGGTAGTCATGAATGACCATCCAATCGACAATATTTTGCTGCCGTTCCATTAGTGTAATATCTTTAAAAAATGCTGTTAAAACAATTGGAATAACTATTCCGCCTGTATTGCGATAATATGCAATAAAGTCGAGCCGTTTCTGTAATTGCTCATTGGTATCTAGCGCACTGACAGAAACTCTCATCTCAGCCTTAACCGCAACTAAACGTTGCGCAACCTCATCAGTCATTTTTTTAAAGGATTTGGTGATAAAGATCATTAACAACCCTTCTTCTCGTGCTAATTCAGCCATTCGTGTCGATAATAGCCAATTCCATGAAGGGTCACTATTCCATCCACATCTGATGTATTTTTGCGAATCAGGTAATGCTTTTAGATCACAAGAGAAAATATCTTCATCCAAATGATTATTGATTCGTTTACCAAAGTCGATACCATTTTCCCAACTGGAGATGGCGGAAAAACACATTCCATAACAAGCCATACTTTCTGGCAAACAACCCGTTACCACATCTGTGGTTAAGCTATTAAATGGCAAATCACCAGCGATTCCTGCCCTGATTAACATAGGTTCAGCCGGACTTAGTTCGCGCCCTTGAGTATATTTTCGATTACTGTTTCTAACCAATTGAGTAATGGATTTCTCTTGTTCTTTAGTAAGGTTCATATCAAATTCCCCCAACAATCCAACCAGGTATTTCAGGTTGGTAAGATGTATCAGGATATATTTTCAATCCTTTGATAAATCTATTTCCGATGAAACATTCACGGCGGTGTAAAAGCTGGCTATTATCATATAGCAGCAAATCCCCTTCTTCCCATTGGTGTGAATAAATATTTTCTGGTGATAAGATCTTATCTAAAATGGATTTTTTGAGAATATCGGAGTTTGGTAAAATTTCTTCATCGCGGAAAAATGCGATAGTATTTTCACTGACATAAACATAACGTTTTTTCGTTTGCACATTTTCAAGAATGACAGGATGGGCAACTGTAATATGAGGCACATTGTCATGTGAGGAAGCAGGCTGGCGAGTAGAATACAAGTTACTCAATACTGACACTTCATCATGGGTAAACGCGAGATGATTTACTGATGTTGAAGCGAAAGATGTATTACCACCGCTAAATTGCACGACTTCACCATATAAGATGCTAACTGAAGCCGGGTTAACCCTAAATTCCTGATCAGAATGCCAATAATCGGTATCATTTCCGGCAAAACCCAGTAGTTCACCTTGACTATCACGAAGATTAGTCAAATAAGCGACATATTTTCGGTTGTCTGACAACGAAATTTTTCTGGCAGGTTCTTCAAGTTTTCCGCTTCCTATCTGTTTTGCAAAATTCACCAGTACTTCATCATCCATCTTTTGATTTTTGAAAATCAACAGCGCATACTTTGATAAGTACAATTTTATTTCTTTATACTCTTCTGATGATAACGCTGAAACATTTTGGCAAGTTATATAAGCACCAAAACTTCCTTTAATAGGCTCAATTATAAGTGACATATATTGTCCCCATAAAAATACTTATTTAGTTAAACATTAAAAATAACCGAAAACAAAATGATATGCATTGTTAAACTTCTCGATTTATCGTTTTTATTTTTAATTATATTAAATATAATTATATGTTCATTTTTTAATGTCTTTAATCTTCAGCAATATCCAATAATATTTTTTATGAACCTTATCTATTAGTTACACTTAATTAATTTATATGAGCGTTTATGAAAATGTTAATAAAATAATCCGACTTAATAATTTAAAGATTAAATTTATAGTCTTATTGAATGCTAATTTAATAGTGCTAATTTTTTCATTTAAACATCAATAACTTCAGTTCGCATTTAAAATACTTATATTTTGTGATAAAAATCACATTATTATGCTTCAAAATTGTTATTTTTTATTTTTCATATAATTACAAAATGATGTTTTCTTATTGATTGATTACATTAGAAAAATAAATAACCAATCGGATATCTTATGAGGAATAAAAGAAAAACATCTGAAATAAAAAAGAGCTTAGGTAAATGTAAGCTCTTTTTTGAGTTAAGAAATCATTTTTCAATTAGTTAAACAATATCGCTGAACATTTAAGCTTGTATTTATTAACCAATAAATGGTACTTCTAGTTCTAATTTAGAACGAAATTTTTTCTCTTCTTCATCAACAACTTGGTTCAATTTTTTAACAAAGATAGCTTGAAGTTGCTGCCAAAACTCTTCAAAGTGCTCTTCATCACGTAAGCAATAAGTCATTACCGCAGCCCGTAGTACATAGATATTGCGTACTTTCTCCCATTCACTACGGCTAAAACCACATTTCTCTGCATAGTGCCACGGTGTATCACCATATTCTTTATAATCTAATATGGTGGATGATGTGAGAAAATCATTGGCATAAGCACGCCCTGTGGAGTATGAGCAAAGCTCGTATAGACGCTTGTTAAGTGCATTATGATTGCTTAGGCTTTCGCTGCCGATTTCTTTGAACGTAAAGTTGATCATATGGAAATCAGGGGATGGAAAGATATGTACTTCAAATTGATGTTTACCGATTTCTATTGACGGTAAGTTTGCCAATTTATTCAACAACCTGTGTGCTGTGACGATACCAGCCGCAATTATTTTTCCATATCCATTAATATTCAAAGGTAACAAACGATGAGCAGCCCAAAGTGCCGCTGCTGTTGCTCCCGATTTTGAACCTTCCATGATGGATGAACCAAGAATTCCCCGATTGATGGTATTTGTTTTATCATCATGATCTTCAAACACATATGCCGCATGTGAAGAGATCAATTCGAGAATGCGCTTGTCTTTCATGCAGACAGCGCCCGCTGCATATTGAATGAAGCCAACTTTATGCGGATCCACAGTAATCGAGTCTACTTCTTTCAATGCCTTGAAGCTTTGGTAAACTTCCGGTTTTGGCCAACTGATATTTTCCGGCATGATCCCCACCGAACGGTGGTAACTAGCCAGCTCATCATATTCTACAAATTCCCCCTGCTCATTCAGGAGCATGGAACACGCATATCCTGCATAGGCAGCATCAACGTGAATATAGAATGATTCGCCATAACGTTCCTCACACTCTTTCCTCAACGCAATGACTTCATCAATCCGATCAATGGCTCCAACTTCAGTCGTTCCCACCACGGCAATCATTGCCAAGATTGGTTCACCTTGTTCAATTAATTCAAAGGTGATTTTTCGCATTTGGGCAATGTCAGTTTGATAGTTCTCATTTACAGGTAATGGAATAATGTTTTCTTGACCAATACCAAAAATATCTGCAGCTTTCATCCAAGAATAGTGCTTGGATTGTGGAACCAGTAATTTACCTAGAATTTCTGCTTTAACTCCCGTACCACGGCATGTCATATCGCGAATTTCTTCAAATAGTCCGCGTTCTTGCAGTTCGGTAATAAGATCCAAAAGTTCAGCGGTTGGCATATTTTTCAATTGCCGGGACGTTTTATGTTCGATTAGATCTTTTGCTTTAGGATGTTGAGATATAGCAAAAGGCAATGTTTTTAAATTCCTGGCTACCCATAAACCTTCATAATTAGCTACTGTGCCACCAGAAGTAATATGCCCCCAGGATTTCTGTGGGTCATAACCAAACATGCGGCAGAGATCTAATCCTGATTCAAGCTCTAATTCTGTTGTTGTCGGGGATGCTTCATAACTACAGTTATTCGGGTTGTACATCATGGCCATAACGTAGGCAAGATTAGAAACCATTAAGGTATCACTACTGATATGACCAAGGTAACGAGGAGAAAAGAAAGGAATAGATGTGTTTTTCAGTTTTGCTGACAGCTGATTTAAGATCCCTTCTGTACGATAAAGCGTTTCTCTATAGTTATGCTCATAGCGAGCAACGGATGTGACTAAAGTTGAATCTTCGGGATGAAAACCAGAACGCCAATGTAAATGTTCGCTCACTGCATAATCCATCATCTCTCTAAAAAAAACAGCGTTTTCTGATTTTGGTCCCAAAAACAATGCATCTACATTTAAATTAGGATGAAATGGTTTAGTCATGATCATGTAACCTTTTAATTGATTCTTTTTGTCTTGTCTTAAATTAAATATTTATAAAATTATTAATAGATTTGTTTTTATTTTCTGTTTTAACAACAAATGTCTTGCGGAGGTGATAACCCCCCCACAGTAACTAACTGAAAATAATTGTTTGATTTTCGATCACTGCAATTGCATAAAAAGCATTCTGCAATATTATGCCGAATAAATCTATTTTATATAGATATAAAACATAATTCTTGGAATATTAATAATAAGTTAATAATTAACTTTAATTTTGTGCGCTACCACAAAGAAATGAAAATAATACCTCATAGTATCCAATTGCAAATATTACCATTGAAATTATAAGGTATGTTACTTTCATGCATAACGTAAACCGTGACGTTGTCACAGTTTGCGTTATGTTGAGAGAAGAGTGAAAAGAACTAGGATAATCAATTGAGATAGTATGAATTATCTATCATAACGCGATGCTCGACTTTTATGGTGAGTTGAAATGACATAGCCGCTCCTTTATAACTTTAAGTTGACAAACAAAGAGAAATAAAGGAACAAAAGGCTATGTCACAACAAGATTTTATCATTTGGGTGTTTTGTTGGGTAGAGGATAA
>NZ_NKHQ01000015.1:25469-59156 GCF_014467265.1 Xenorhabdus sp. TS4
CGAATTGCTAGAAAACTTCTTTCTCACACGTTGGGTATTTTTGCCAATTTTAAACAAGGTAAAAGTCAACGCGACTGGCTTCAACAAGCCAACGTTATAAGATGTTAAAGTCGAGCATCGCGTATCATATGTTTCACATAATAAAAAATGTATATTGATTGATCACTTCTGCAACAAACATGATGGCTGCTCCGATGGGAATAGAATAGTTATTGTTAATCAATGGATTATCTCTTGTTTTCCATAGGGAATAAGTCCAGATTATCATTGCAATAATATACAAACACCATGAAAGCATTCTTAATCCAAAGGCGCTTTTGATATTGAATTCAGCTCGATGTGGAAAAATAACATTATCATTAACGATTGTGATTTCCGATAGCCACTCCATATAGGCTGGTTGCTCAATCAGTCGCATGGTAACGCTAATGAAAACAACCAGCAAAGCAGCCATTACTAATTTGATAGGTAATATTCCTCGAAGATATTTTCCTAGTGGATAGGAAATAAACGACAGCGCCAATGCAGGCCCTAACGTAAATACTGCGCTATAGAATAAAAAATAGGTGTTAATGTTTGCCCAAGTAATCATAGCGCTATTAACATAAATAATTGCCATATAATAAAGATCAATTAAACCAATAACCCCAATTGCCAGCATAATATAAAAACATGCGCGTTTTGTGATCACAAAAAAAAGTGTGTATAAGACCAGCAAACCAAAATAGATGACAGCAAAAATTGTTTCTATGTTTACCCATTCATGTATTATGTTCTGCAAAGTGTGATAAACGCTGAATGGGTATTCTATAATGTTCAAAGAAGCAGCTAACCCTATCCCTGCCAATGCGCTACTGACTAGTAATGTTCTTAGTAATATTTTTTGCACAAAAATGGTCACTGAATGTTGCCATGTGTTTAATTCATGCTTAATCCAGTAAGTATAAAGCCCGCTCATCAAGACAAGCCCCACCGAGCTCTGTACTATCATTGTAAATGCAATTAATAACCATTCACTCATGTCACAACCCTATTCCATCTATCTGTAACCAAATAACATCATTTATGCGTATTATATCCATATATTATTAATTTAATTTCAGTTTGATTGAGATATTATATTGAATAGCTAAAATTTTACGCAAGTTCAACGTTAATACAAAAAAATTTTATCTTTCCACCAGTGATGATAAATACCGCGATTAATGGCAGTATCTTGCTCTTATCAGAGCAACCTAAATATGTTAAATTTACACATATCAATCACTTCTAATGAGCATTCCCTATGATCCCGGAAAAACATATTATTCGTCGGATTCAATCTGGTGGTTGTGCAATCCACTGTCAGGATTGTAGCATTAGCCAGCTTTGCATTCCTTTCACCTTAAATGAACATGAACTGGATCAGCTTGATAACATCATTGAACGTAAGAAACCTATCCAGAAAGGGCAAACGTTATTTAAGGCCGGTGATGCACTAAAATCACTCTACGCCATCCGCTCTGGGACCATCAAAAGCTATACTATTACCGAAGAAGGTGATGAACAAATTACAGGTTTCCACCTTGCTGGTGATTTAGTTGGATTTGACGCCATCATTAATACTGAACATCCAAGCTTTGCCCAGGCTTTGGAAACTTCAATGGTATGTGAAATCCCATTTGAAACGCTGGATGACCTTTCTGGAAAAATGCCTAATCTCCGCCAGCAAATGATGCGTTTGATGAGTGGAGAAATCAAAGGTGACCAGGAAATGATCCTACTGCTTTCCAAAAAGAACGCAGAAGAGAGATTGGCTGCTTTTATTTACAACCTGTCACGCCGCTTTTCACAACGCGGCTTCTCACCTCGTGAATTCCGCCTTACTATGACACGCGGTGATATTGGTAATTACTTAGGCTTGACTGTTGAGACAATTAGTCGCCTGCTTGGCCGCTTCCAGAAAAATGGAATTTTAGCTGTCAAAGGTAAATATATTGCAATCGAAGATATGAATAAATTGACAGAGTTGGCTGGCAAATCCCCTGCTAATGCGTCCTAACGTTAGTTAAATTTTAGGCCAGATCACTATATTTTGCTGATCTGGCTTACTCTTATCCTGTTATAGTTGTTTATATTGGTTTATCTTCTGTACGAAAGAGGCATTCAGACTCTGCGAGGAACTCAATATGGCAAACTACCAAAACCTCTTGGTTGCAATTGACCCTAATCAGGATGATCAGCCCGCATTAAGGCGCGCAGTCTATATCGTGCAACGCAGTGGTGGGCAGATTAAAGCGTTTTTACCTATTTATGACTTTTCATATGAAATGACCACCTTACTTTCTCCAGAAGAAAGAAATGCTATGCGAAAAGGTGTCATAGGCCAACGGGTCGCTTGGATAAAACAGCAAGCCCATTACTACCTTGAATCAGGCATTGATATTGAGATCAAAGTGGTTTGGCATAATCGTCCTTATGAAGCCATCATTCAAGAAGTTATTACTGGAAATCACGACTTATTATTGAAAATGACACATCAACATTCCCGATTGGAATCGATTATTTTTACTCCACTTGACTGGCATCTGTTACGTAAGTGCCCTTGCCCAGTCTGGATGGTAAAAGATCAAGTATGGCCAGAAAATGGTTCTGCTGTTGTTGCTGTCAATTTATCTAATGAAGAACCTTACCATAATGAATTGAATCTGAAATTGGTGCGTGAGACACAAGAACTTGCCAATCGAATTGTAAAAGACCCGCTGATCCATCTCGTTAGCGCTTATCCAGTCGCGCCTTTAAATATTGCAACTGAATTACCTGACTTTGACCCTAATGTGTATAACCAGGCGTTGCGCGGCCAACATTTGATCGCCATGAAAGAGTTGAGACAGAAATTCTATATTGATGAGCAGCAAACTCACGTTCATGAAGGTATACCAGAAAAAGTCATCCCTGAAATATGTGATGAACTCAATGCTGGTGTGGTTGTTTTAGGTATTCTTGGTCGAACTGGGTTATCAGCCGCATTTCTTGGCAATACTGCCGAACATGTCATCGATCAACTAAGATGTGATTTGTTGGCTATAAAGCCTGATGGTTTTGTTTGCCCAATCAAGATAGATGTAGAGTAACGTACTTAGTCGTTGATAGATTGCCCGAATTTCATTTCGGGCAGTCTCACGTCATATCATCGACAATATTTTTCAGAACTTATGTCCACCAAATAAGATCGCCATCTTCGTGACGTCCCATAAAGCATGTAATGAGTAGCCGTTTTTTCTGCAATTGATTGGCATTTCCAGTTAAAACAGCATGTATCAAATTGCCATTTAGTAAAATTAAATCCCCTGGGGCTATATCAATGACCATACTCTCATGTTCTTCGAGTAGATCTGTAGGATAAGGAAAACCACTGTGGATGAGTCCAAGAGCAGAACGAGATTCCATATCAGGGTCAATATTCCACACTTTCAATTGCCCGCCCCCTTGTGGGACTTCCGCATAAAAATTGACGGCCATGACACGCTTGACACTCTGAATCTCAAAATCATTTTGTCGAGGATCGCTAAGTTGAGCTAAATCATCGTGAGGTAATAACAAAAACTCTCCTGAATTATTCCAGTAGACTGCTTTGACATCACCAGCAGGCGTTCCTTGATACATGGCTGGCCGAACCTGTAATAAGTTTTCTGACTGCGAGTCATTTAGGAGAGCATAAAAATGTGTGGGGCACTTATGCCGCAATAGCTTCAGCTTCTGTCAAATAGCGCTCCATTTCTTCACCTAACTTTATTCCCGGATACCAATGATACCAATACTCAAATCGGGCTTTTAAATCATTATTAAGTACCGCTGTGCGTGTCTGGAGTAAATAATGTGCGCCTTGTTGGCTCCATTGCATTTGCTGCTTTTTCACCATACGTTTAGCGATAACCTCATTGATTGCCGATTCAACAAATGACGAGGAGATCGGTTCACCATATCGGTACATTTCACCATAATTCGGGATCATCATGCTGTTATTTTCAATATAGGTATACATTTCATCAAGATGTTTTAACAGCGATTTATGGTTTTCATAATGCAATGTATCGTCATCACATATCAAGGCACAATGATCCAAATATTCTAATGCCTTATTGACATTCCCATGCCAGAGAGACCATTTTGTGCTGGTTAAAACGTCTAATAATTCTGCACCGAGTTCGGGGGCGTTGGTACTTAGCCTGAGTCATGCAATTTCACGTCAGCAGAACGTGAGTCACCAGCCAATTGTCTTAAGTGCTGTTCCAACAGGTCAGCCAGTGCAGAAATGTTAATCGTATTCTTACTTGCTTTTTTGAAGTTGTACCGACCGGTAAAGAACAACACCAGTTAAAACACGCTTGCAGGCGGTGGAAGGTTTTACGCAGTGAGGCCTTCCACCTACTAGCCCCTTGTTGAACTTGAAGAGATTAAAAGAGGTTAAAAGAGGTTAAAACTATATTTAATAACGTATGGGTCTGTTAACTACTTCTGATAATTCTTGCGTATTTCTTGATTGATACATTTCATAGTAGATATTACAAATAGTTTCTATATAAGATATATTATCTGGAACGTATACTTGATAATTGTTACTATTTTCCGTATAAAAAGCTAGTTTAGGAATAGATCGTTCGCTAATGTTTCCAGAAATTTTTAGTTCTTTTTCTTTCATATATCTTTCTTTAAGAATATTGGTAACCCATACTGATATAAAACCAACGTCATTTTCACTTATATTATCAAGTTTACAAATAAAACATTCTACAATTTTATGAACAATCACTCCAAAAAGTAGAGCAACAGAACCTTCAATAATAGAAGAAAGTCTAGCACAAAATATATAATAATTTTGTTCATTTATCAGCCTTTCTAATTCTTCTTTATTTATTTTAGATTGATCTTCAAAATTTATTTTATTAATGTAATTTTGATCAACTTGGCTAAATTCCCAAAGTATTACTCCACCAACTCCAAAAATTTTAGAAATCGCTCCATTAAATGTATTATTTATAGATCGGAGACATCCAACTTTAGTAAAAAACCCCTTGTTTTTATGTTCACTTTCTAACTTTTTAGATAAAAGTTCTAAATCACAATCATTCTCTTGAGCATTTATTTTAACTAATAATTCAATAGCTCTTTTCCAATTGTATTTGCTAACTGGATTCATTCCAAACCTGTTCATGGTTGTTATTAGTTCATCTAGTTCTACTCGCTTCATTTTATTACAATTTAAGGTATAAGGGAAATGACGTAAATGTTGATGATTGGTGACTCTTTCAAGGGAATAGCATCTTTTTCTCAACCTATCTAACCCATCTAGATTAATATTATTTATATTATTGTTATTACTGTTATTACTGTTATTACTGTTATTAAACATAATATACCCCGTGAGTATTTTAAATTACTGAGTAATTGGAAGTGACGATTAGTTTATTTATTAAAATAATTTAAAGTATCTTGGATTCGCCCAATAAGTGCAATTTCTGAAAAAGGCGATCAGTTGCTATAGTAGGCATCTTTCTCGCCAAAGGAAAATGCACTATGGCCTATACACAACTGACCGAAATAGAAAGATATCAGATTTTCAGCTTAAAAGAAGCCGGTTTTACACAACGTTTTATTGCAAGGAGACCATAAAAATGTGTGGGGCACTTATGCCGCAATAGCTTCAGCTTCTGTCAAATAGCGCTCCATTTCTTCACCTAACTTTATTCCCGGATACCAATACTCAAATCGGGCTTTTAAATCATTATTAAGTACCGCTGTGCGTGTCTGGAGTAAATAATGTGCGCCTGGTTGGCTCCATTGCATTTGCTGCTTTTTCACCATACGTTTAGCGATAACTTCATTGATTGCCGATTCAACAAATGACGAGGAGATCGGTTCACCATATCGGTACATTTCACCATAATTCGGGATCATCATGCTGTTATTTTCAATATAGGTATACATTTCATCAAGATGTTTTAACAGCGATTTATGGTTTTCATAATGCAATGTATCGTCATCACATATCAAGGCACAATGATCCAAATATTCTAATGCCTTATTGACATTCCCATGCCAGATAGACCATTTTGTGCTGGTTAAAACGTCTAATAATTCTGCACCGAGTTCAGGGGCGTTTTTTGATACCCCTTTGGCATATTGTTTTAAGACGGTCAGGCGCATTGTGATATGAAACCAGTCGAGCACGTGCTGGGATTCAGGGTACAAATTAAATTGCAGACCCCTGAGGTTATCAGCGCCATCTGATAAGAAAGTAATTTGTTGATTAGCCTGCATTCCCTGTGAAGATAACTGGGCAATGAGTTTTCTTCGGGGATGATTTTCCAGACACTGCACAAAACCAAAACGTTTGGTCGGAACATTAGTTGCGAATGATTTTCCGGCGATGACTTCGAAATGATGTTTTCTGTCGTCCCGGTTTCTGACGTACCCCCCATCAATACCCACCGCCATCGGTTTTCCCGGTTTGGGTAATTTTTCCCATTCTCTGGGATCGCCGGGGAGAAAATCAGGCAACCCCTCTAATTCGGCCTCTTGTCTTTTAGCGGTCTGGCAGAGGTGGTTTCTGACTGTGGCGGCATTACAGCGTTCACCCACCGGCAGAATATCTTTGAGAAGATTGGCGGTCAATCCATAAGACATCAATGAAGCCCACCGGGTTTCTATATACCTGAGTTCCGGGTGAGTATGCGTATCACACCAGTGATTGAGCAAGCTAACGGTGTGGGTTGAATGTTTTTCACAAGCACACCGGTAAACCCGAAATCCCTCCACGGGAATAATGCCAAACAAGGTTCGATACTGGATTGTCTGTTTGCCTTTTATTCGCCGGTTTCGCTGACAGCAAGGACAAGTGCGATGTTCATCCAAATTTCTGGATCACTGATTGCTGGATAGCGTTCAAAAGTAATTTAGATTCAGACAGGGAAAGTCCAATGTCATTGGGGGCGTCGGACTGTTTTTCTATCGTGAATAACTTCTCAGTATGGCGATGCCCCGATTTATCGACCATCGCGATTTGGATTGTGAATTGCATGATGCTGTCCTCCCGGGGTTGTGGCTACTGTATTCCCCCGTTTTTTAGCTGGTGACGCAATTTATAATACGTAGAAACACCTAATCCTACGTTATCGCAGGCCAGCTTTAACTTGATACCTTTTGCTCTTAACGCGTCTATTTGAGGTAATTTACTGATATCCGCAGGCGGCCTGCCCGTTCGTTCCCCGCGCTGTTTTTTTGCGGCGATCCCTTCGTTTTGCCTCTCCCGAATGAGTGCCCGTTCAAACTGACTGAAGGCCGACATCATATGCAGTTGCAATTCTTGCATGGGCGTGCTCTCGTGAGCACTAAACGTAAGCTGCTCTTTCAGGAATATCAGTGTAATACCTTGCTGGCGTAAACGCAGGGTCAGGCTACACATATCCATCATATTGCGGCATAACCGATCGATGGAGTGAACAACAATCGTGTCACCGGTTCTGACCTGTTGAAGCATAGCCTGAAGTTGTGGCCGGTTGATGTTTTTCGCACTGGCCTGTTCGACATACATTTTATCAATTTTAATACCGGATGAAGACAGCGCTTCTTTCTGGCGCTCAACATGTTGGTCAACCGAACTCACCCGAATATAGGCATAGAGCATACTAACCTCAAAAGTCTTTAAACCTGATAAAGATTTGTAGAATACTCTATAAAATTAACTTTTTCGAGGTTTATAGAGTGTTATGGTCTTGTTTTCAGCACGGATGAAAAGGTATACCTTTATGGATACCGATCACCCTATCCGCTACAGCCCTATCACGATGGGTTCCAGTTCTGGTGAATCAAGATTGAGCCGACTTAATTGGCGATTAATCTTTCGGCGGTTGAATCTGACGGCATCAAGTGCCTCAACCAATGGCCGGATCTCTCCGACTGTGGTCGTTTCATCAGCGTGAATAATCGCGTTGAACAGTGCCAGTGTTTTATCGGCTTCATCGGCTAACGTCGCCCCGGGCATTCGGTTTCCGGCCAGACAAAAGGGAGACGTTAGATTAGAATTTTCGAGAATAGTTTCAATACGGATATCGTGAAGCCAGTGCTCAAAAAAATTGTATTCATAAGTAAAGCGATCACCGGCATCAAATTCAAAGTCATCCAGCGCGATTTTGTAAGGGTTATCAGAAAATGCAATCCCGCCGGAGTACGAAATGCCGTAATTTTTACCATAAATACGGAATTGATGCAGGTGATCATCCTGCCATCCTTGCGCGATCTGAATGATATAGTGAAAAGCCGCTAAAGAAGTCCTGCCTGACAGCCTGAATCGACGCCAGAGCATAGGACTGATTCCCCGAAGGGCAATTTTCACGATATAATTTTTCATGGTGAGGTGTCTGATAAAATGATGTTCCTTTGCTCATTCTATCGTCTATTTAACACAGTGCCCCAAGGTTTTTTATGGTCTCCTATCGTACCCGTTCTGAGCATCATACTGCCTACCCCGTCACCCAATAAAGGTGCCACCGATCTGCTCGCCCAAGGCGCAGCAATCATTGTCGTTGCAACTACCGCCCGCGGAATGTTATTTCTTCTCTGTAGCACTTCGTAGTTATCAATGATTGGGTTAAGTTGCTTAAGGCTATGTTCTGCCAGTTTTGTACAATCCGCACTACAGTCCGGTGATTGAACCAGTTTGATAAGTTCGTCCTGTTGTTGCATCAGGTATTCTTTGGTGATCCGGGTTTCTGTCGCTTTATTTTGCTGGCTCTGGTCTGCTGTATTGATACTTTTAACTAAGCGATCTTTTTCTTCTTCCGTAGAAGCAGCATTGAACTTTTCCAACCATGAGGAGATTTGTTTGGCTTTGAGATAGTTATTCTCAACAACAACCCATTCCATTGCGAAGTTGACCGCCGGTCACCGATTTTCCTAATGCCCTCAGTCAGTTACAACCCGTTTTTTCCCGTGCTGCTTTGTCGCCGAACCCAAAACCCCCTGACGCGCTTTTCACCCCTGAACGCCGGTTTTTCCTGCCGTGCCATTGCCAGTGTAGCGGCTTTTTCGGCAACGGGCGAACGTCGCCCAACTTGTTTGGGCGGCGGGCACCCGTTCTGCGGGCGCGGGCGGCATAGAGCCCGCAAGCGGCGCCCCTGCGACGCTCGGGGGCACCGTGGCTTCGGGTTGCGCATGGCCTTGCATGACCACGAGGTTTTGTTCAGGGAAGCCCCTGGGGGCTGCACGGGGCGGCGATGGCGAGCACGGGAATGAGCAAGGAGCCTGCGACTGCGAACCGGGCGCAGCCAGTGCAGCGGGGTTGGGGCGGGGGGAAGTTAATGAGCGGAGGCCGCAGGCCGACTTGCCTTTAGGGGGGTTGGCCCAACGGTTGCAGGGCAGCTAAAGAAGAACTCAGAGTTGCCGATGTCCGGCTCAGTCGGTTAGAGCATAAGGCGTCAGCCTTGTGCGCCACTCCCCGCAATGCCGACCCGCGGGGGCGCAAGACATAATGCCAATTATACGCATTAAGCCGCTCATCAATGCTCAGGCGGTTGCCCGGGCTTACCGGCGCAGTGCGTATAATTCCCCCCGCATTATGTTCAATAGGCGTTGGGCGGCCAGGACCGGCTCAACGGGGACGCCGGGGCTTGCGCCGCCTGACGACTATTTACCCCCGCGTGCGCCGATGCTAACGGGCAGTCCGGCCACGGTCTGCCCCCACACCGAACCCGCCCAGCTTAACGGGGGCGTGCGGACGGTCAGCGGATATTGAGGTTTCAGGTCGGCGTCGGGCTGTCCGGCGGCGTGTCGGCGTTGTCTTCGGCGTACAGGTCGGCCAGTAAACCCACCTCATCGGCGTCGCTGACTTTTTCGTCGGCCATTTGTTCCGCCGGGTGGGTGCTGGCATGTACCGCCTGCAAGGCCCGGATAGAGACCTGCGTATACACCTGGGTGGATTCCACGCTGGCATGGCCTAACATGGCCTGTATCCAGCGCAGGTCCGCCCCGTTCTCCAGCATCTGGGTTGCCATCGCGTGCCGGAACAGGTGACAGGCACCTTTTTTCTCGATACCCACCGCGTTGATATAACTTGTTACCAGATTGCTGATACCGTTGGCCTGTAAGCCATCCAGCCCATCCATTGCCACGAATAATGCCTTGACGTCAGGATTGACGATAAGTTGTGGCCGTACCTGTTGCTGATAGCGCTGTAGCCAGCTTAAGGCCCGTTCACCTAGGGGCAACACCCGGTCTTTATTGCCTTTGCCCTGCCGGACGGTCACGGTTTTGCGTTTTCCGTCAACGCTGTACACATCCAGCCGGGTTAATTCGCCCCGACGCATCCCGGTTGACCAGAGCAACTCCATCAACGCCCGGTCACGTACCCCCTGCAACGTCGTCAGGTCAGGCTGCGCCAGTATCTGTTCGGTTTCATCGATGGTCAGAATATAGCGCGGCAGATGCTTTTCCAGTCTGGGGAGTTCAAGGTCCGCCGCCGGGTTTGCCAGTATCAGATTTTGTTTCGTCAGCCATTTGAACCAGACCTTCAATGGCTCCAGTTGGGTACGTTGCGTCCGGGTGCTTAATGGTTCACCGTTGGTCTTGCGGTACTGATACAGATAACGCTGGTAACGCTCCAGTATCGGCCGGGTGATATCCGCGGCGTAGTATAAACCGCGCTCGGTTGCCCACAGGATAAAGTGGTAAGTATGGTGCGTCTGTACTTTCAGTGTGCTTTCTGACCAGTTACGTTCCTGCCGCCACACCACAAAGCGCAGCAACAACGCATACAGGCTCTTCGGGTCGTGCGCCGGCCCGACAGGTTTACGGTACACTTCATCCACGGTCAGCAGGCTTCCCCTGCGGGGTTTACGGTTTGCCATGATTTATCTCCGTTTCAGCGGGGGGATGAGCGGCTGAGGCAGCGGGCGACGGGGCCATTTTATTTTTGCCTCTAATTATTGCGTTTTCATCCGCCCGGACTTGTGCCCCTGTTTTCCCTTGTGCTGTCTGGGCTGACGTGGGTTTTTCTTCCCCAGACTTGCCCCAGACTTGAGGCAGACTTACTGTCTTCCCGGTCAGACTTGCATTTATTTAAGTCAGACTTGCTCTCATGACCTGTCGGGGTGGCTTCCGGCGTTTTATCCCTGTCAGGCACAGGCAAGGCGTTTCCGTGATTATTTTCCTTAATAACCGCGGGTTCATCTGCCCGGACTTGTGTCCCCGCCTGCCCTTGTTCTGCTTGGGCTGACGCGGGTTTTTCTTCCCCAGACTTAGGCCAGACTTGCCCAAGACTTGGGGAAGACTTGCGACCTTTCGGCTCAGACTTGCGTTCACCGCCGGCGGTTTCTACCGCCGGCTCCTCCACCTCCAGCAGGCCGCACAGGTGGGCTGCGCCGTTGTCTTCCCCGTCCCACAGCAGTTCATACTGCAACAGATGTCCCCGGCTGCCGCCATGCAACAGCAGGTATTCCATTTCGGTGAGACGCTGGCAATGATTCTTAAGCTGGCTGTCGCTCCAGTGGGTAAAGGCACGGATATCTCGCCGGGTAAAGCGGACTTCATTTGGCTGGCAGTGCTGGATTTGCGCTTGTGCGTTCACCATCTCTTGTATCAGCAGTAACAGCTTGCGCGTCTGTGGCGGCATTTCATCCAGCGTGCGCCCCAGAACTTCATGTGCCAGTTGGTTAGCGAGCTGGATATCGTCTTTCGTCACTTCGATATATTCAATCACCTGCCCGCGATGCGTGGTTTTCTTCACTTCACGTTGATACTGGTGCAGCAAGGCAATGGCCTGTATCAGCGTCAGGTATTTCATATGGTCGCGCCGCATCCGGGTTTTGTCTGACAGGAACGTCAGTTGATGGGCGTAGGGATTCACCACTTTCAGCGGCCTTAACAGGCGCTGGGCGTTCTGGTGTAACTGCGTCAGATAGCTTTTCTCCGAGTCAGCCAGCAACCCGGCCAGCGTCTGGCGGTGCCGCTGCATCGCGTGGATGGCCTGCGTCTGCTCGCGCGATTCGTTGACCGTCAGCACCAGACAGCGGTTTAACAGCTCTTCATCCACATCAATGGCCGTCGTTGTTAACATCAGCATCACCGGTCCCTGTACCTTGTATTCCCGCGTCACCAGTTCGCCGCTCTGTTCGTTCTTACCGGTGCTGGCGATTTTCAGCTCGCCGTCGGACTGCAACAGTTTCAGGGCATAGGCCGCCTGCCGCACGCCTTCCTCTTCGGCTATCGCCAGTATTTTGTGTTGCAGGCTGGTTTCCCCCAGATAGTAGAGGCTCTGCCCGGTCATTGCCGAGTACTGGATACGCTCCTCTTCCGGCATCAGGTTCAGCACCGCCTCCATCAGGGAAGATTTCCCTGCCGCCGAGCTGCTTTGTATCAGCACGGCCAGCGGTTTATCGAGTTTGCGCGAGACTGCCGCCAGATACCCGGTCAGCAGATTGGTGGATTCGCCGACCACGCCGCAGGCGGCCATGTTGTTGATAATCTGTTCTGTTAAGTTCGGCGATGTCAGCAACGCCAGCGCGGCAGCTTCATCTTCCGCGCTGACCGTCACCGCCGTTGTCCCTGAGGCTTCGGCCTCCGCTTGCTGCTCGGCATCCTGTTGCTGCTCCAGCATCAGCAAGACCCGCCCGGCTTCGCGTTTGATGACCGACAGCTCGCATTCCAGCTCTTGCGCCGCCGTGCTGATGTAGTTCTGACGATGCCGCGCGTGATACATGTCCAGTGTATCCACATGGAACAGGCCGGACGTTTCATCCCGCACCTGCACATTGACTTTCATCACATCGGGCACCGGCGATTTCTTCATCCCCCGTACCCGCCAGACCCGGGGGCCGCTTTTCATCACCAGTTCACCGCAGGCCGTGCGCTCACAGGGCACGGGTGCAACGGTCAGCTCTGGCGGGGCGGCTAAAGAAGAAGGTTTAGCCACATCGGCACTTTGAGACTTTTCCGTCACAGCCGGCGATACGGGCCGCTCATGGCTGAACACCGCGCCCGGCGCTGTTCCCTGTCCCAGCCAGACCGCTTGTTGCAAGGCCAGCCCCAGCGCATGTTCGGCGTTGCCGCTTTTCAGCGCATAGTCATTGGCATCCATGCCCGGCGGGAACTGCACCCGCCATGCCTCGATACCGGCTTCCAGTAAATCAGCGGCCACATTAGCCGCGCCACGGTCTCCGGCCTCGTCCCGGTCAAAGGCAATCAGCACCCGCTTCACGCCGTGATACTGCAAAGCTTCGAGGTGCTCATGGTTAAACCCGTTCACCCCGAACGCGGCAATCACGTTACGGAACCCGGCACACCAGAAGGTCATGGCATCGATCAGCGCTTCGCACAGGATAATTTCCGCAGCGGCTTTCATCGCTGCCTCATTCCAGACCCCGGCCAGGGGTGAGGACAGGTACAGATGCTTTGGGCTGTCTTTCAGCACTTTGTAATCCGGCTGGGTTCGGCGGCCATACAGTTGCAGCACCCGCCCGCGGCTGGCCACACTGGCCGATTCGGCCCAGCCGATTATCGGCACCACGACGCAGCCCCGGAAGTGGTCCTGCCGGGTGGTGGTACGCAACACGCCCAGCCCCGATAGCTTGCCGCGCAACTGCTGACCTTCCTGACTGTCTTTGGACGGCAACAACCCCGCGGAACCGCTGATACCGTGATGACCCGCATACCCCAGCTTAAAGTGGCTGACCAGTTCAGGATGATGCAGTCCGCGTCGTGCCAGCCAGGCTTTGGCTTCCGGTGACGCCAGTAAGTTCTGATGATAAAAATCAATCACCTGATGCAACAGCGCCTGCCCGTCATCGTCCAGGTCGGCCAGTTTCGGGCTCGGCAGAGGTGCGCCCTGTGATCCCGGCGGGGCGGCTAAAGAAGAAGCGGCCACAACTGCATTGTCCATGTCCGGCAGCCCGGCCAGCTCCCGCAGCCGGCGGATAGCGATTTTCAGCGTGACGCCTTCTGTTTGTATCACCCAGTCCAGCACCGACCCCGCCGCGCCACAGCCAAAGCAGTGATACAGATTCTTGGCAGGCGATATCACCATTGAGGGCGTTTTCTCGTGATGGAACGGACAGCGCAGCACATAATCCTCACCGCGTTTTTTCATCGCACGGCCTTGCTTACGCGCCAGCCCCAGCAACGAGACGGTTTGCTTTAAGCGGGCTAAATCGGTATCGGGAACGCGGGTCATCAGTGACCTCCTATAAAAACCTGTCAATAGACATTGTAGTAGCATTAATATGAGACTATAATATAGCTATTGAGTCAAGCAATTAAAAAGGAGGGCTTACAATGCACACCTCATTACCGAACTGGATTTGTGAGGAAGATATGCAACTGTTTGCCAAGCGACTAAAGGAAGCTAGAGAAGCCCGTAAAATGACACAGGCCAGACTCGCTGAACTGCTCAATGTCGATCGCCGGGTGTATAACCGTTGGGAACGGGGGGCTTCTGTTCCCCAACTAGATGCTGTGGTCAGGATCGCTCAGGTATTACAGAGTAGCCTGGATGCACTCGTCGGGCTGGAACCGATGGCACCACCACAGATACATAATCCCCGTTTACAGGCGCTCGTGACTCAGATGGATTCGCTTTCGGATGAAGATCAGCAGGCGCTGATTGTATTAATGGACAGTTTACTTAAACGTTCCAAGATGACGCAGTTACTGACATCGTAGAAGACATTGGCTACAGAAGAGACGACTTTTATCAACGCAGCATTACCGGGCTGCCACCCGGATAACGCTGCTAACCACAACCCACTATCAGAGGTAGTTAGCTATGGCTGAACGCGATTGTAATGTAAATTCAGGCAGTTCGAAAGCGCAACGCCGCTATAAAGTCGGCTATATCAGCCGGTGTCACGCCGACCGCCACACTGGCATGACCCGCTATTACAGCCAGCATCCCAGTTTGCACTTAAAAGGGAACTGGCTGCAAGAAGCGGGCTTTGCGACCGGGCAGCCAGTACAGGTCAGTGTTGAGCACGGGCAGTTGATTATCCGGCTTGTTGAAAACGGCTAACCGTTAAAGGGAGAATCCCAGTGCTTGGCTGGGATCTTAACGCTATTTGTACAACCTTAATTAGCAAAGTCTCACTTGTTACTCTGCTTGCTGATCTATTTTATAACGCACTGATTCTTCCTTTGCTAATTCTAGCCACTCATCAAAATTATTAAGGCTCCCTCTATCTTCCCACCCAGTTGACGCAAAAGCATGGATAAAAAATACTTTTGGATCACCTGAGACATCAGAGCCATCAAAGCAAGCAATATCATCAGAATAAGATATTTTTGCAAATGGTATGAGTTGCCTTTCTGGATATTGCGTATTCATTTCAGACAACCAGTATTTAGCGAATTTTTCAAATTCGCACAAAAACCACCAAGGTTCTAAATCCAAAATAGATTCTTGAGTTACTATTTCCAAAAAATGCGATGGAAAATTGAATCCTTTTGGTAGCTCTTCTGGTGAATATAAGTAACATGACATAATAAATTAATCCTTTGATTTTCCAGTTATTCTAGGAGGAGCATCGGAACCATAGGGGTTATTTTTACTAAAACCACCAGTTTGCTTATTAATCCGTCCTGTTATTGCCTCTCCCCAAGTTTTAGGCTCAAGTCCTCTTCTGGGGTCAGAAAACCTGATTGATTCTGCTGGAGTTAATTTATCATCGAAGCTACGAACATTAGCCTTAATATCAATACCCGCTTCTCTCGCAGCAGTTATACGAGTGTTATCCATACTGGTAAATTTCCCATCAGGCATTTTTACAACATCAACAGGGTCACCTTTCCAACCATCTTTTTTCATACCTGAAACAAGGTCGTCATAACTGTATTTCACACCACTTCCTCTTTCGGTTTTATTATATGAAACCGTGTTCTGTGAGAATCTGATTTCATTAGGATTAAACGTCGAGATATTGCCTGTCGCACCTTTTGACGCATTATTAGGCTGATTTGCAGATGCGTTATTTCCTTTTGCTCCCACATTAGCCGTTTGGTTAGGCTGTACTTGAGTAGCTTCCGCCGGAACGCTTTTATCAACATTATTTTTTGATGATACAGATAATGGCTTCGCCTGGATCTTATTACTGGCTGCTCCCCCAATAGCCCCGACCGCAGTCTCCAGCAACATCAGGTTACGCTGCTCCTCCTTCACGTACTGCGCCGCATCCGCCTTGGATAACCCGGCGTTTTCCAGCTCTTTTTGGCGCAGTTCAGTATTAAAGAACCCGGAGAGTGGTCCACTACCGCCATTTAACCAGCTGCTCTGCTCTGAACGGCCTAGCTTGTCATTGGCACGGTAACCTGAGACGGCCAGTTCCTTGCCCAGCTCATGGTTGATGAATGCCAGCTCTTCGCGGCTTAACTCTCCATTCAACGCCATTTGTTTCAGGCTGTTGATGGTCGCATCACTGGCCTGTCGATATTCCGTCCAGACCCCTTTACGGCAGCTGTCATCCTGACACGATGCCAGTTTACCGCGCATGTCTTCAACCGACGGCAGACCTTTATCCAGAATGCGCTGGCTCAGCTCCTTAGCCTTGCCGCACGCTTCCGGTGACAGCGTGCGGCAATCACCCAGATTTCGCGAGGCCAGCGCATTATTCTCAATCGCATTCTTCGCCGTCTGCGCGCCCGCTACAGCACTTGCCGAACTATCCCCGGTAATCCCCCCCGTCAGTCCTCCCGCAAGTGTAGACAATGCGCTGATAGTTTGCCGTTTTTCTTCCTCTAATTGACCGATTTGCTCCGGTGTTTCAGCCTGATAAAGTTCTTTAGCAATCACCTGCGCCATCAACTCACCACCAGCGGCTCCCGCTGCGCCTGCCAATCCATTGTTACCATTGGCTTTTGCCATTACGGCACCCAATACAGCATGGGCCATTGCGTTGGCCGCTTTGTTTACTTCTTTGGTTTCAGGATCAGTGGTCTTAACTTTAATTAATTCTGCCAAGTATGGCGCTGAGCCTCCCGCTATTGCTGCTTGCAGGTCACCTCCTGCCAATCCTTGTATTGCCGCAGTAGCAGCCATCATGGCTTTATTCAGATCACTGCCTGTACCCCATTTATTCCATTCGTCCTTATACGCTTTTGTCTTCTGTAAGTCCGAATAGTATTTTTCTCTCTTTTCTTTTGGGGCATCTTTGCCTGGCTCAGGCTGGCCTTTATCCGCCAATGCCTTCTTACCAGCCTCGGTCGCACGAATTTTACCTTCTGTTGACGCAATGTCCATCATCTGGCCACCGATTTCCCCAATCAGGCGGCTTTGCTGTATCCGGCGTTGCTCTTTCTCTTTGTTAAAGATCGGACTGAGAGTCTGGTTGGCATGTTCTACATCCCGACTCAATTCAGCTACATCCTGTTTTTGATTTTCCGTGTCACGAACAACCAGTGTACCTTCACTCACTGCCGCGTGGGTCGTAGAACTGTCATGACCTTCACGATTCCCACCCACAGGCATTCCCATTGCCATAGTCGGCAGAGAGCTCTTATCAGCACCGCTTAATGGGTTTCCATTAGGAACAGCCATCGGATTTTTAGCTGCATTATTACCAACGTTGCCACTAGCACTAAAACCTGCACTTTGGTGCTCAACTTTATAGTCCGCTTTGTTTTCAATATCATTGAAACCCATGGTGCCTGTCTCCAGTCGGTTCTTATCCGCTGTTGCAGTACTGCCGACGACAGCCCCATCAAGCTGAGTATGTTCACCCACTTTGATATCAAAGCCGCCTTTACCCGCAAAGATCCCCGTCTGCTCCTGCACCGAATCATAGTTGCTGTGCATCTTTTCACGGCTGACGTTTACACTACCTGAACCTGTCATTGTACCGTAAGTGAAGCTTCCCGATGCACCTGCGCTGACCTGTTTAGCATCATAACTGGCGCTATCCTGCTGGCTTTGCAGGGTCAGATTACGTCCCACCTCAGCCTTCACAGTTTCACCCGTTATCTGTGCTCCCACAAGGTTGGCATCACGCTCGCTCGTGAGTTTCACCTCATTACCGGCATTCACAGTAGTTTCTGTATAAGTAGTACCGGTCCCTTTTTCAAAGCCTTTGCTTTTGTTGGCACTTGCTGAGAATTGGATTCCAGTACCACTGGAACCGACTGTCAAGCCTACCCCTACGCTACCACCACTGCTCTTATTTTTACCATCCTGCAATTGACGGTTTTCTGCAGAAACTAAATTAACATCTCGGTTGGCAGACAGATTGACGTCTTTACCCGCCTGTAGCTGACTACCCTGTACCGTGATATCACCATCTGTTCCTTTGTCACCCGAGCCTGTCGCCGTAATGGAAAGGTTTTCCCCTGTTGTCAGGCTGCTGCCTTGAGAGAAGTTCTGACGCAGTTCCTGTGTAGATTTGGAGGATTGAGTTTCCAGGGAAACCTTAACACCGAAACCATTATCGCTTGATGGATCATTACCCTGTGCTGAATCCATCCGCATAGCCTGCATGGCTTGAGCACCACTCAGTGCCGCTTTTGTGCCTTTAAGTGCTGCCAGACGACTATCATCTTCCTCATTGATCTGTTGTGCTGTTTCTACTGCTGTATTAATAGCACTACCAACTGTACCGGACAGAGCAACCTTCACTCCCGTTTTTCTCTGTTCTACAGTCTGGTTCTGATTAAGTTGGTTCTCACTGGCAGTGATAGTGACTTCTTGTCCTTTCAGGATCATATCCTTGCCAGCAATCATTTCACTACCGTGCACCGATAGTTCACGACCCGCAGTGACATTCAAGCTACCCTCACTGCTGCCAATGATGCTGCCTTTTTCACTGCTACCATCACTGTCTACTGTTACGGTATCTCGACTCTTTCCAAACATGGCGCTGACGCCACCCGATTTGATTCGGCCTGATTTTTTCTCTTCATTCAGATGAGTAACAGACTGGAACTCTCCTGCCGTTGTGATATTTACGTCACGGTTGGCAGTCAGATTGACATCCTGAGTACCTACGATGTTGCTACCTTCAACGCTAATATCACGGCCTGCCTGTATACCCACATGATCGCCACTAAGCGTACTGGACTTCGCAGTTTGCTGATCAACTTTGTCATATGTTGTTGACTTGGTTTTCGACAATTTGCCAGTCACCGTGGAAGAATCTGTCTGATTAGATTCATGATGATCAACGTTCTGCTGGTTGGTAAGAATGACATCACGACCAGCCTCGACTTTAACTATTTCCCCGCTGACTTGAGCACCCGCGAATGTAGTATCTCGACCACTATTCAAGATAATAGTCTTACCACTTTCTACTTTCGTTTCAACCCAAGTAGTTCCATTCTCCTTCTCAAAACCCTTGCTGCTCTTGGCATTGTAGTCAGGTGTCATAGTGATGCCCTTTTCCATGCCAAGAGTCATGTTGACACCAATATTGCTGCTACTGCTGCTATTCTTGCTATCAGATTTGTAAGTATTTTCGGCTCCATTCAGCTCGATATCTTTTTCAGCTTGTAAAACGGTATTATTACCCGCTTTGAGCTGACTACCTGAAATAGCTAATTTACCAGCATCAAATCCTTGACCTTGTCCTGTTGCTGTAATAGATAAATCATTACCTGCATTCAGAGTAGAACCTGTCACAACATCCGATTCTTTATGAGAGTAAGAAGAACTTTTTTGCGAACCAATCGAGGCATTGATTCCAAAAGATGGCGTCATCGTATCATGACCTGTGACAGCATTTTCTTCTGCTGTATCTTGAAAGGTTTGCGCGCCATTTAATGCTGCTTTCACTGCATATAATGCCGATACTCGATTGTCGTTTCCTTGCTTCGCTTGATGTGCGGTATAAAGAGTTGCAGCAGCAGGGCTACCAGCAGAACCGTTGAGAGTCACCATCAACCCTTTAGTTTTTTGTTCGAAAGTCTCATTTCGGGTCAGTTTGTTACGCCCAGCGTCAATCTGTACATTGCTGCCACTAATTGTCAGATCCTTACCGGCAATTAGTTCACTACCATGTACTTTGACTTCGCGTCCCGCAGTAACGGTAAGGTTATTCTGACTACTGCCAATGATGCTGGCTTTTTCACTCGCGTTATCACTGTCTGTAGTTCCCCTCTGACTGGTTTTGCCCACCATAAAGCCAATTCCATCTGTTCCCAACAGGCCGGATTTTTTCTCTTGCTTCACGTGCTGCTCAGTAAACGATTCTACGGCAGTCGTCACCTGAACATCCCGTCCGGCAGCCAGTGCAACATCCTCTGTACCCGCAATATTACTGCCCTTGACATGCAAATCTTGTCCGGACTTCACTGTCACCTTATTTCCACTCAGTGTCGTACTCAGTGCTTGGCGCTGATGAACTTCATCATGGGTTTCCGTTGATTCGGAGGAGAGGAGACTTTTATCTTTACGATAATGGTGTTCCGTCAGTGAACGTTGCATTTCACCGGACTCCAGTGTCATATCTCGTCCTGCCTGAACGTGTAAATTATCACCTGCAACAACTTCAGCAGCTTTCACTTTCAGATCATTGCCAGCCAGTAGTTGCATAGAACCTTCACTGTTCAATATGCTGCCGACATCAGTTTTTTCATACTGATGTAGGTAATTTTTGCTGTCCCAGTCATGATTACGGGTTGTTTCCGTTGTGACAGTATTAATACGTAGGTCATTACCAGCACTCAGTGTTGTTGCCCCATGTTTACCCTTATTGACAATTTCACTGGCGGTCAGGGTGAGGTTATTATTTGCATACAGAGTCAATTCACCCTGATCATTGGTGACATAGATACCTGCAGTACGGTCAACCCACTGGTCAGTACCCTGACTACCTACGGTTGTCGCACTGGTCAGGTTGTTACCAGCCAACAACGTCACACTGTCATTCCCTCGGATTTGTCCACCCAGATTGCTAATATCCGCGCGGGCTTGCACCTCTACCCGATTACCTCTGATTTCTCCCTGGTTCCGCACATTTTCAGCAGTGAGATGAGTGACTGCCCGTCCGGAAATTTGCCCGCTGTTAGTAATATCCTGCAAGGCATTTGCCAGTACTCGCTGTCCTGTCATCAATGCTCCGCTACCAGTCAGTTCACCCTGTTTTACCCGCGCATAGACCTGCGGTACCACTACAGTCTGTACCGAGCCATTTGATAAGGTAACCTGACGGTTTTCCAACCAAACTATATCGGTTGTCAACAGCGCCATTTGTGAAAATGTCAGGGTAATACCCGGTGTCAGTCCGTAATGCTTGCCAAAGGCTACACCTGAATTCATCAGCGCTTTAAACTGCTCTTCATCATTGCTGTAATTGTCAAGATAGCGATGACCCGTCAACTGCACTATTTGGTCACGTATTAGCCGCTGTTCATAGAAACCATCACCCAGACGTTTATGTATATTATTAGGGTTGTTGTCCCACTGCTTCTGCATATAATCCGTACTTAACCAAGTCTTATGATCGGTAAAACGACGATCAGTTTCGACTAAGGGCTTGTTAGAATTCCCAAGATTTATGGTAAATAAACTGTTATCCGGCAAATGGGTGTCCACCTGAATACGGCGAATGTCTGATTCTTGTCCGGGGCGTACGTTCTGAACAGGTACCGTCTGTATTTTATTTGGATTATCCAGTTCTACCTGGTTTGGTAAGTCTGTCGGCATTATCAGATCTAACTGATTTGATGAATCTGCCACTGTTACTGGCTCTAACGCGTTTGTCGCATCCGCCACTGCTACTGGCTCTAACGCGTTTGTCGCATCCGGCACTTTCACTGGCTCTAACGCGTTTGCCGCATCCGGCACTTTTACAGGTTCTAATGCGTTTGTCGCATCCGCTACTTTCACAGGCTCTAGTGCGTTTGTCGCATCTGCCACTTTCACAGGTTCTAACGCGTTTGTCTCACCCGCCACTTTCACAGGTTCTAACGTATTGGTCGCATCCGCTACTTTGACAGGTTCTAACGAGTTTGCCGCATCCGCCACTTTGACCGGTTCTAATGCGTTTGCCGCACCCGCTACTTTCACAAGCTCTAATACGTTTGTCGCATCCGGCACTCTCACAGACTCGAATGCGTTTGTCGCGTCCGCTACTTTCATAGGCTCTAATGAGTTTGTCGCATCCGCCACTTTGACAGACTCGAATGCGTTTATTGCATTAGCCACTTTGACAGGTTCTAATGTGTTCGTTGCATTAGTCACTTTGACCGATTCTAATGCGTTTGTTGCACTCGTTGTTTTTATTAAGACTGACGAATTCGGCGTATCTACGCTTAAGTTTCCACCCCGCGTAGCAATATGACTTGTTTCTATTGGATTATCTGTCAACGCCAGAGATTGACGGGCATCCGGTGAACCGCCGATACCAGCACTGTGAGTATTAGCCTGATATTCCATCAGATGTAACGGCAATGTGGTAACGGTTTCAAAGGGGCCATAATTGCTAAACGTTCTGCTACTACTCTTCTTTTTACCCATTCTTCTTTTTTTCGGTTTTGAATGCCAAATACTGCCGTTTCCATCAGTATCCACATCCGTAATAACGCGTTGCCCCGTTGCTTCCAGATTGTCCAACTTGCCTACTGCTTCCTGCAAATCACCACCCGCTAAAATACGGCTATTTTCATTGGTGTATTGATAGCCCATTAAAGTCAGGTTTTTACCGGACATAATAGTAGCGGGATCTTTATTCTCTACTTGCGTTTCAGAAGTCACATGATCGTATTTGTATTCAGCGAAGTTTTTGTAAAAATCTTCCGGTGTCGAAAGCGTGTGTTCACGTCCATCAACGTCGTAGCTAACACCTTCATCAGTGGCATTATAAACTGTACTGGCGCCCGATCCCTGAAACTGATGACGTTGCTCACGATCAATTTCCACGGGTTTATCCGACAATTTCAGATGAATATCTTTGTTCTCCAGCAGGGCAGCTTTGATAAACAAGTTATCGCCTGCTTCAATATTCGCGCTGTAGTTATTCACTCTTCCCGCTTGCCCTGCCGCATGATAGTTTTCATCCAGACGGCTGCCAATTCGCATATCACCTGTACTATAAAGCAAAGCGTGATCCTGATTTAACAGCATGTCATCGACACCGATATCCAGCCGATCACGAGCAGCAATAACAGCGCTTTTATCTCGCTCTTTCAGATTTTTCAACGTTTCGGATTTTATTGCCACCTGATCGCCGTAAATACGCCCTGTGCCTTGGTTGGTCATTACCGAGGTTTCAATATGAGTGAGTGCACCGTCGATCAAACCACTGTTCAGTAGGTTTTCTGCTTTAATATGGGTATTAACCGCACTGATCTCTGCCACTTCAGTGTTATTGACCTGTGGCGCTTCTATTTTCAGTGTATTACCAGCCAGAATCTGATGCTTGTTGGTTACTTCCATTTCTGAACGTAGGTCCACATTGCCATTAGCAGCAACCGTTTTTATATTGGTGAAGGCCTTGGTTAAGCTGATCTCCATATCACCTTGTGACAAGACTTTCCCATCGCCACTCAAACTTTTTGCCTCTACCTGCGCTTGCTTACCTGCAATCAGAGTTCCATCAGAGTTAACAATTCCGAGTGAATTTTTATTTTCATCTGACACCGTCAGGCGTTCAATACTGCTGATAAGCCCTCGACTATTATCTACTGAATTTTTAACATGTAATACCTGTTCAGAAGTCGACCGAATTGCGCCAGCTATATTATTGAGTTCCGTTGCTGTTAAAAACAGGTTGTTCGCTTCTATGCCTTTATCTTTTTCGTTCAGGGTACCGATATTGATAAGGGTATCTGTACTGATGGACAATGCTTTTCCACCACGGATGAGCCCATCACGGTTGTCGATTTTCTCAGGCACAATCAGTGATATATCACCCACCGATTGTAGCTGGCCTTGCTGGTTATTTAACGAATGAGTTTTGATATTGGTCGTGCCCAGCGAGAGGAGCTTCCCTTGAGGATTGGCGAACGATTGAGTACCAGTATCAATAATCAGCCCGGTTCCGCCCTGAATCTGCCCTTGTTGGTTATCTACTGTACCTGTATGTAAAGTAGTCTGCCCATCTGCGGCCAGTGACCCCTGCTTATTGGTGAATAGCTGTCCTTGTGTATCTACCATCAGGTCCGCTGCAGATTGTAATTTACCCTCAGTATTGTTCAGCACTTTACTGTGTAGGTTGACACCATCATTACCCGCTATCTGACCTTTTGTATTATCAAGGTCGCCTGTTTCCAATTTAGCTTGCGTATTTGCAATGATGATCCCTTGCTGGTTATCCAAGTCACCACTGTGTAATGTGACTGCTCCCTCTGCAGCTAATTTGCCTTGCTTATTAGTGAATTTCTTGCCTTGAGTATCAATACTGATATCCATAACAGAAAGCAACTGGCCTGCGGAGCTATCCAGTGCCTGACTGGTGATCATCAACCCTTCATTGCCCGCGATGTGGCCTTTCGTATTATTGATATCACTGGTTGTCAGCGTGGTTTTGGCATTAGCGGCAATCTCACCTTGCTGGTTAATCAGTACATTATCTTGTGTATTTACTGTCAGGTCGTCGGCAGACAACAGTTTCCCTTCGGTGTTATCCAGCGCCTGACTGGTAATTTTCATCCCCTTATCACCAAAAATCTCACCTCGGATATTGTCGATTTCTCCCGTTGTCAACGTGATCTTATCATTAGATGCAATGATGCCTTGTTGGTTGGTGAGTTTTTGTTCCTGCGTATTGACCGTCAACTCCGCCGCAGATTGCAGTTTACCTTCGGTGTTATTCAGTGCCTGACTGGTCATCTCCAGCCCTTTATCACCGGTAATTTGACCCTGCGTATTATTGATATCACCCGTTGTCAGTGTGGTTTTGCTATTGGACGCAATCAGACCTTTCTGAGCATTAATAAGCTGTTTCCCCTGCGTATCTACGGTCAGATCAGCAGCAGACAGCAATTTCCCGGTGGTGTTATCCAGCGACTGGCTGGTAATCGTCAGTCCCTCATTACCCGAAATTTGACCGTTTATATTGTTGATGTCGCCAGTTGTCAGTGTGGCCTTGCTGTTGGAGACAATTACACCTTGTTGGTTGGTGAGTTTGTGTCCTTTCGTATCTACGGTCAGATCGGCAGCCGACAGTAATTTCCCTTCAGTGCTGTCCAGTACCTGACTGGTAATTTTCACCCCCTTATCACCTAAAACTTCACCTCTGATATTGTCGATTTCACCCGTTGTCAACGTGGTCTTAGCATTAGACGCAATGATGCCTTGTTGGTTGGTGAGCTTTTGTCCTTTCGTATCTACGGTCAGATCGGCGGTAGATTGTAATTTCCCTCCAGTGTTATCCAGCGCCTGGCTGGTAATCGTCAGTCCTTTATTGCCGGCGATTTGACCTTTGGTATTGTTGATTACACCGGCTGCCAGCGTAGTTTTGGCATCGGACACAATCATACCTTTCTGAGCATTGATAAGCTGTTGCCCTTGCGTATCCACAGTCAGCTCAGTGGCAGACAGCAATTTTCCGGCAGTGTTATCCAGCGCCTGACTGGTAATCGTCAGTCCCTCACTACCCGAAATTTGACCGTTGATATTGTTGATATCACCGGTTTTCAGTGTGGTTTTGCTATCGGATACAATGACACCTTGTTGGTTGGTGAGTTTATGTCCTTTCGTATCCACGGTCAGATCGTCAGCAGACCGTAATTTCCCTGTGGTGTTATCCAGCGCCTGGCTGGTAATCTTCAGTCCTTCATTACCCGAAATTTGGCCTTTCGTATTGTTGATATCGCCGGTTGTCAGTGTGGCTTTGCGGTTGGAGGCAATCACACCTTGTTGATTAATCAATATATTATCTTGCGTATCCACGGTCAGGTCAGCAGCAGACAGCAATTTCCCGGTGGTGTTATCCAGCGTCTGGCTGCTAATTACCAGTCCTTTATCACCTAAAATTTCACCTCGGATATTATCGATTTCCCCCGTTGTCAACGTGGTCTTAGCATTGGATGAGATTACGCCTTGTTGGTTGGTCAGTTTTTGCTCATGCGTATTGACCGTCAACTCCGCCGCAGACTGCAATTTACCTGTGGTGTTATTCAATGCCTGGCTGGTAATCGTCAATCCCTTATTGCCGGCGATTTGGCCTTCAGTATTGTTGATTTCACCCGTTGTTAATGTGGTCTTAGCATTAGACGCAATGATGCCTTGCTGGTTGGTGAGTTTTTGCTCCTGCGTATTGACCGTCAATGCCGCCGCAGATTGCAGTTTACCTTCGGTGTTATTCAATGCCTGACTGGTAATTTCCACGCCTTCATTGCCGCCGATCTGACCTTGCGTATTGTTGATATCACCGGTTGTCAGTGTGGTTTTACTATTGGACGCAATCACACCTTGCTGGTTAATCAGCTCCTGATCCTGCGTATTGACCGTCAGCCCCGCCGCAGACTGTAATTTACCTGCGGTGTTATTCAATGCCTGGCTGGTAATCTTCAGGCCTTTATTGCCGGCGATTTGGCCTTCGGTATTGTTGATTACACCGACTGCCAGCGTGGTTTTGGCATCGGACGCAATCAGACCTTTCTGAGCATTGATAAGCTGTTGTCCCTGCGTATCTACGGTCAGCTCAGCGGTAGACAGAAATTTCCCGGTAGTGTTATCCAGCGCCTGGCTGGTAATCGTCAGTCCCTCATTACCCGAAATTTGGCCTTTCGTATTGTTGATGTCGCCGGTTTTCAGTGTGGCTTTGCGGTTGGAGGCAATCACGCCCTGTTGGTTAATCAACATTTTATCTTGCGTATCCACGGTCAGATCGGCGGCAGACAACAGTTTCCCTTCGGTGTTATCCAGCGTCTGACTGGTAATTGCCAGTCCTTTATCCCCTAAAATTTCACCTCGGATATTGTCGATTTCCCCCGTTGTTAACGTGGTCTTGGCATTCGACGCAATGATGCCTTGTTGGTTGGTCAGTTTCTGCTCCTGCGTATTGACCGTCAACTCCGCCGCAGACTGTAATTTGCCTGCGGTGTTATTCAATGCCTGGCTGGTAATCTTCAGTCCTTTGTTACCGGCGATTTGCCCTTCGGTATTGTTGATTACACCGGCTGTCAGCGTGGTTTTGGTATCAGATGCAATCAGACCTTTCTCAGCATTGATAAGCTGTTGTCCCTGCGTATCTACGGTCAACTCTGCGGCAGACAGCAATTTCCCTGTGGTGTTATCCAGCGCCTGACTGGTAATCGTCAGTTCCTCATTACCCGAAATTTGGCCTTTCGTATTGTTGATGTCGCCGGTTTTCAGTGTGGCTTTACTGTTGGATGTAATCACGCCCTGTTGGTTAATCAACATCTTATCTTGCGTATTCACGGTCAAGTCGGTGGCAGACAACAGTTTCCCTTCGGTGTTATCCAGCGTCTGACTGGTAATTGCCAGTCCTTTATCACCTAAAATTTCACCTCGGATATTGTCGATTTCCCCCGTTGTCAACGTGGTCTTGGCATTAGACGCAATAATGCCTTGCTGGTTGGTGAGTTTTTGCTCCTGCGTATTGACCGTCAACTCCGCCGCAGACTGCAATTTGCCTGCGGTGTTATTCAATGCCTGGCTGGTAATCTTCAGTCCTTTATTGCCAGCGATTTGCCCTTCGGTATTGTTGATTACACCGGCTATCAGCGTGGTTTTAGCATCGGACGCAATCAGACCTTTCTCAGCATTGATAAGCTGTTGCCCTTGCGTATCTACGGTCAGCTCAGCGGAAGACAGCAATTTCCCGGCGGTACTATCCAGCGCCTGACTGG
Source organism: Xenorhabdus sp. TS4 (assembly GCF_014467265.1). NCBI lineage: Bacteria > Pseudomonadati > Pseudomonadota > Gammaproteobacteria > Enterobacterales > Morganellaceae > Xenorhabdus > Xenorhabdus sp. TS4. The sequence continues at coordinate 53,232 of NZ_NKHQ01000015.1, forward strand.
TAATCGTCAGTCCCTCATTACCCGAAATTTGGCCTTTCTTATTGTTGATATCGCCAGTTGTCAGTGTGGCTTTGCTCTTGGATACAATCACACCTTGTTGGTTGGTGAGTTTTTGTCCTTTCGTCTCCACCGTCAGATCGGCAGCAGACAGTAATTTCCCTTCAGTGCTGTCCAGCGCCTGACTGGTAATTTCCAGTCCTTCATTACTTGAAATTTGACCTTGCGTATTGTTGATATCACCGGTTTTTAGTGTGGTTTTGCTATTGGACGCAATCACACCCTGCCGGTTAATCAGCATTTTATCTTGCGTATCCACGGTCAGGTCGGCGGCAGACAACAGTTTCCCTTCGGTGTTATCCAGCGTCTGGCTGGTAATTGCCAGTCCTTTATCCCCTAAAATTTCACCTCGGATATTGTCGATTTCCCCCGTTGTCAACGTGGTCTTGGCATTAGACGCAATGATGCCTTTCTGGTTGGTCAGTTTCTGCTCCTGCGTATTGACCGTCAACTCCGCCGCAGACTGCAATTTGCCTGCGGTGTTATTCAATGCCTGGCTGGTAATCTTCAGTCCTTTGTTACCGGCGATTTGCCCTTCGGTATTGTTGATTACACCGGCTACCAGCGTGGTTTTGGCATCGGATGCAATCAGACCTTTCTCAGCATTGATAAGCTGTTGTCCCTGCGTATCTACGGTCAGATCAGCGGCAGACTGCAATTTCCCGGTGGTGTTATCCAGCACCTGGCTGGTAATCGTCAGTCCTTCATTACCCGAAATTTGGCCTTTCTTATTGTTGATATCGCCGGTTGTCAGTGTGGCTTTGCTGTTGGAAGCAATCACGCCCTGTTGGTTAATCAACATCTTATCTTGCGTATCCACCGTCAGGTCGGTGGTAGACAACAGTTTCCCTTCGGTGTTATCCAGCGTCTGACTGCTAATTGTCAGTCCTTTATCACCTAAAATTTCACCTCGGATATTGTCGATTTCCCCCGTTGTCAACGTGGTCTTGGCATTAGATGCAATGATGCCTTGTTGGTTGGTGAGTTTCTGCTCCTGCGTATTGACCGTCAACGCCGCCACAGATTGCAGTTTACCTTCGGTGTTATTCAGTGCCTGACTGGTAATTTCTACGCCTTCATTGCCGCCGATCTGACCTTGCGTATTGTTGATATCACCGGTTTTTAGTGTGGTTTTGCTATTGGACGCAATCACACCCTGCCGGTTAATCAGCTCCTGATCCTGCGTATTGACCGTCAACGCTGCCGCAGACTGCAATTTGCCTGCGGTGTTATTCAATGCCTGGCTGGTAATCGTCAGGCCTTTATTGCCGGCGATTTGGCCTTCGGTATTGTTGATTACACCAGCTGTCAGCGTGGTTTTGGCATCGGACGCAATCAGGCCTTTCTGAGCATTGATAAGCTGTTGTCCCTGCGTATCTACGGTCAGATCAGCGGCAGACTGCAATTTCCCGGTGGTGTTATCCAGCGCCTGGCTGATAATCGTCAATCCCTCATTACCCGAAATTTGACCGTTTATATTGTTGAGGTCGCCGGTTGTCAGTGTGGCTTTGCTGTTGGAGGCAATCACACCTTGTTGGTTGGTGAGTTTTTGTCCTTTTGTCTCCACCGTCAGATCGGCGGCAGACAGTAATTTCCCTTCAGTGCTGTCCAGCACCTGACTGGTAATTTCCAACCCCTTATCACCGGTAATTTGACCGTTTATATTGTTGATGTCGCCGGTTGTAAGTGTGACTTTGCTATTGGACGCAATCACACCTTGTTGATTAATCAGAGCACGATCCTGCGTATTGACCGTCAACTCCGCCGCAGACTGCAATTTGCCTGCGGTGTTATTCAGTGCCTGGCTGGTAATCTTCAGGCCTTTATTGCCGGCGATTTGGCCTTCAGTATTGTTGATTACACCGACTGTCAGCGTGGTTTTAGCATCAGATGCAATCAGGCCTTTCTCAGCATTGATAAGCTGTTGTCCCTGCGTATCTACGGTCAGATCAGCGGCAGACTGCAGTTTCCCAGTGGTGTTATCCAGCGCCTGACTGGTAATCGTCAGTCCTTCATTACCCGAAATTTGACCGTTTATATTGTTGATGTCGCTGGTTGTCAGTGTGGCTTTGCGGTTGGAGGCAATCACACCTTGTTGGTTGGTGAGTTTATGTCCTTTCGTCTCCACCGTCAGATCGGCGGCAGACAGTAATTTCCCTTCAGTGCTGTCCAGCGCCTGACTGCTAATTGCCAGTCCTTTATCACCTAAAATTTCACCTCGGATATTGTTGATATCGCCAGCTGTTAACGTGGTCTTGGCATTCGACGCAATGATGCCTTGCTGGTTGGTGAGTTTTTGCTCCTGCGTATTGACCGTCAACTCCGCCGCAGATTGCAGTTTACCTTCGGTGTTATTCAGTGCCTGACTGGTAATTTCCACGCCTTCATTACCACCGATCTGACCTTGCGTATTGTTGATATCACCCGTTTTTAGTGTAGTTTTACTATTGGAGGCAATCACACCTTGCTGGTTAATCAGCTCCTGATCCTGCGTATTGACCGTCAACGCCGCCGCAGATTGCAGTTTACCTTCGGTGTTATTCAGTGCCTGACTGGTAATCGTCAGTCCTTTATTGCCGGCGATTTGGCCTTTGGTATTGTTGATTACACCGGCTGTCAGCGTGGTTTTGGCATCGGACGCAATCAGGCCTTTCTCAGCATTGATAAGCTGTTGTCCCTGCGTATCTACGGTCAGATCAGCGGCAGACAGAAATTTCCCGGTGGTGTTATCCAGCGTCTGGCTGGTAATTGTCAGTCCCTCATTACCCGAAATTTGACCGTTTATATTGTTGAGGTCGCCGGTTGTCAGTGTGGCTTTGCTGTTGGAGGCAATCACACCTTGTTGGTTGGTGAGTTTTTGTCCTTTCGTCTCCACCGTCAGATCGGCGGCAGACAGTAATTTCCCTTCAGTGCTGTCCAGCGCCTGACTGGTAATTTCCAACCCCTTATCACCGGTAATTTGACCTTGCGTATTATTGATATAGCCGGTTGTCAGTAGGGCTTTGCTATTGGAGGCAATCATACCTTGCTGGTTGGTGAGTGCTTTCCCTTGGGTATTCACAGTCAGTTCAGCCACAGACTGTAATTTACCTGCGGCGTTATCCAGCGCCTGACTGGTAATCTCCAGCCCTTTATCACCGGCAATTTGACCTTGCGTGTTATTGATATCACCGGTTTTTAGTGTGACTTTGCTATTGGACGCAATCACACCTTGTTGGTTAATCAGAGCACGATCCTTCGTATTTACTGTCAGATCGGCGACAGACAGTAATTTTCCTTCTGTGCTATCCAGCGCCTGACTGGTAATCTCCAGCCCTTTATCACCGGTAATTTGACCTTGCGTATTGTTGATATCACCGGTTATCAGTGTGACTTTACTATTGGACGCAATCACACCTTGTTGGTTGGTGAGTGTTTGCCCTTTCGTCTCCACCGTCAGATCAGCGGCAGACAGTAATTTTCCTTTAGTGCTGTCCAGCGCCTGACTGGTAATCTCCAGCCCTTTATCACCGGCAATTTGACCTTGCGTATTATTGATATCACCCGTTTTTAGTGTTGTTTTACTATTGGAGGCAATCATACCTTGCTGATTGGTGAGTGCTTTCCCTTGGGTATTCACAGTCAGTTCAGCCACAGACTGTAATTTGCCTTCGGTGTTATCCAGCGCCTGGCTGGTAATTTCCAGCCCTTTATTACCGGCAATTTGGCCTTTAGTGTTATTAATAACACCCGTTGCCAGCGTGGTTTTGCTATTGGACGCAATGACACCTTGTTGGTTGGTGAGTGTTTGCCCTTGGGTATCCACAGTCAGATCGGTGGCAGACAGTAATTTTCCTTCTGTGCTATCCAGCGTCTGGCTGGTAATTTCCAGCCCTTTATCACCAATAATTTGACCTTGCGTGTTATTGATATCACCGGTTGTCAGTGTGGTTTTGCTATTAGAGGTAATTACGCCTTGTTGGTTGGTGAGTTTTTGTCCCTGCGTATCTACGGTCAGTTCCGCCGCAGACTGCAATTTACCTTCGGTGTTATCCAGCGCCTGACTGCTTACTTTCAGCCCGCGATTCCCGATAATTTTACCTTCTTTGTTACTGATATTGCCTGTTGTTAACGTTATTTGAGCATTGGTGGCAATCTTACCTTTCTGATTATTCATCGCTCCCACTGTCATGTTCAGATCATTACCACTTAGTAATGTTCCTCCGGTATTATCCAGAATATCATGAGTCAGTTGCAGAGAAGTGTTTCCTGTTTGCTGGATAGTCCCTTCCTGATTTTCCAGAACAGGTGCTTTCAGGTTCAGTACCTCCCCGGACAATTTGCCACTGTTATTTTTCCATTGTGTAGGCGTATCCAGGTTCAGCTCATGTTTGGCAACTAATGTTCCATGAGAGGTATCCACATCAGCCTGTGTGGCCGTCAACCTAATATTGGTGGCATAGGTTTTGCTTTGTTGCAAATCGATCCTATCGCCGACTACTTGCAAATCTCCGCCTGCCAGATTTTTCCCATTAGCTATCACTTCATGGCGGCCATTCAACACCAGATTGCCAGTACCGGTGGCTTTTCCATCATTATCAATACCTGCGGCTAACGTGCCTTGGTTAGTACTATTGATGCTGTTCGCATTTAATATGGTATGTCCCGCTGCGGTAATTGTTCCACTATTTTCAATTTTACCGTCTACATTGAGTATGACATCCCCCGCTTGCGCACCAATGTCGCCAGCATTACGAACTACCGTAGGCTGTGATTTCCCCTCGGCGTTCTCCGGTGCCGAGCTGGTGATTGTTACCCCTTCTTTGGCAGAAATTTGACCTTTTTCGTTCTCCAATTCACCTGTGTAGAAGATCAATGTTTGGTTACTGACAATTTGACCGACTTTAAACGAGACGGTAGGTTTTCCTTCATTTTCGTCAATAATTTTAATGAAGTTATTCGTCAGCTTTTGACCCTGCGTATCCACGGTCACATCCGCGAACGATTGCAATTTACCCGCGGTGTTATCCAGCGCCTGACTGGTAATTTCCAGTCCCTCATTACCAGCGATCTGACCTTGCGTATTATTGATTTCACCCGTTTTCAGAGTAGTTTTGCGATTGGATGCAATCACTCCCTGTTGGTTAATCAACCTCTGATTCTGCGTATCCACGATCAGAGCGGTCGCAGACAGCAATTCACCGACAGTGTTATCTAATGCTTGACTGCTTACTTTTAGCCCTCTATTCGCGACAATTTTGCCTTCTTTGTTATTGATATCGCCTGTTGTCAATGTTGCCTGCGCATTAGCGGCAATCTTGCCTTGCTGATTATTCAGTGCTCCCACTGTCATGTTCAGATCTCCAGCGCTCAGCAACTCTCCTTCGGTATTATCCAAGGTCTTTTGTGTCAGTTGCAGAGGTGTGTTTCCTGTTTGCTGGATAGTTCCTTTCTGATTTTCCAGAACAGGTGCTTTCAGGTTCAGTGTTTCTCCTGACAATTTGCCACTGTTATTCTTCCATTGTGTAGGCGTGTCTAGTACTACAGCCGTAATTGCTCTGTCACCATAGGGTTATTCCGACGACGGTAATGACATTGTTGTGCATAGTATTGGTGTCGCCGCCGCCAGTCTGACCAATGTAAAATCTGTTCGACTGCCTCTCCCGTTTTTTCCATCAATTTTGACAACAGCTTACGCAGTTCCGGGATACTCAGGGCTACCAATCCTGCCGGTGTTTTTTTTCTCCCGTATCCGCAAGACCGCCAGCACCGCATGAGCTAATAGCGATAAGGTAATGTGCCGATACCAACTGTGCCATTGCCGCACTTCATAATGATCCAGGCCACATTCCCCCTTCGTTTCCTCAAAACCACTTTCAATTTCCCAGC
>NZ_NKHQ01000016.1:0-52545 GCF_014467265.1 Xenorhabdus sp. TS4
CAGGTCACTCTTTAAGACTTTAATCTTTTTTGCCTTTCGGCATATCGATAGTGTCTTGCGAGTGCCCACACAGATTGTCTGATTAATTTGTTAAAGAGCATTGGCAACCGGAAGTGCCTTCCGGGTTGCGAGGCTGCGTATCTTACGCTTTTCGCCGCCAGAGTCAAGCGATTATTTTCGCTTTTCTCTCACCGTCCTGCGCGGCCTGTTTCAGCTCAGCGTCGGTCAGTGGTGGCGCATTATAGGGGGTTTTACGGCGCTGACAATAGTTTTTTTTAATTTTTTTTCTGTTCGTGGTTTTTTTCAACAAAAATGGTAATTATGCGTGTTTTACACCCTAAAATTGATGACTTAAACAACAATCATAAAGGCAAAGTTCTTATGCAATGATTGTTGTGCAATTGCCTACGGCAACTGTTAATTGGCCTTAGAGCAAGTTATTGATTGATTAATAACCAATAAATGGTTTGAGTTTGATATAGTAAGATATTATGTATTCACTATCATTAAAAAATAAACGGGATATCTAATGGTCAAATCCGCACGCAGTATGTCGGGGTTACCTTGGATTGCGGCGATAGCTTTTTTTATGCAGTCTTTAGATGCCACAATTCTTAACACTGCACTACCGGCGATTGCAAAAAGTCTTAATCACTCTCCACTAGCAATGCAACCCGCCATTGTCAGTTATACCTTAACTGTAGCGATGCTAATTCCCGTAAGCGGTTGGCTCGCTGATAGGTTTGGCACTCGTACGGTATTCATTTATGCTGTTTCCTTCTTTTCTTTAGGTTCACTTGCTTGTGCACTGTCACACAATCTCTCTTTCTTAGTTGTATCCCGCGTTATTCAAGGTATAGGTGGGGCGATGATGATGCCTGTTGCCCGCCTGACTTTACTAAGAACATATCCACGTAGTGAATTACTACCTATTTTGAATTTTGTCACCATGCCAGGGTTACTCGGCCCGATTTTGGGTCCCATGCTCGGTGGATTGTTAGTGACCTATGCAACATGGCATTGGATCTTCATCATCAATATTCCCATTGGCTTATTAGGTATCATTTACGCCAGAAAGAATATGCCTAATTTAACTATGCCCAAATGCCCTTTCGATTTTCTGGGATTCATGCTGTTTAGTATGGGCTTGGTAACGATTTCGGTCAGCTTTGATTTATTTGGGGATCACTCATTCTCTGGCTATGTTCCTCCCGCTTTATTTTCTGGCGGTATCATTATGCTATTGGGGTATACTTTCCATGCTAAAAGACACTCAAATCCCCTCATTAACCTCCAGTTGTTCCAAACACGCACATTTTCAATCGGTATTGCCAGTAATATTGCTACTCGGCTAAGTACTGGCTCGCTTTCATTTATTATTCCTTTGATGCTACAAGTGGGGTTTGGATTTTCAGCAGTCATTGCTGGCATAATGATGGCACCGAATGCTATTGGCTCAATTTTAGCTAAATCTTTTGTGACCAATATATTGACCCGCTTTGGATATCGAAACACCCTCATTTGGGTCACGATCATTATTGGCGTAATGATTTCACAATTTTCGCTACAGACACCGGAACTCCCCATCGTATTTTTGATATTCCCTCTTTTTATATTGGGAATGGTAATGTCCACACAATTCACAGCAATGAATACAATCACCTTAGGTGATCTGAATGATAACAATGCAAGTGCCGGTAACAGCTTGCTGGCAGTCACTCAGCAGTTATCCATCAGTTTTGGGGTGACTGTCAGTGCGGCAGTCCTGAGATTTTATGAGTCAATGAGCGATGGTTCTACGGTAGAACACTTTCACTATACATTTATCACAATAGGTACGATTACTTTGGCTTCTGCTTTTATTTTTTTACTTTTAAATAAAGAGGATGGCAGCAATTTGGTGAAGAAAAAGCAACCTAAAAAATGATGTTATCAACGCTGACCTACAGAATCTCGCTCAATAAGTTTCGGAGTCAATACTAATTGTTTCGGTTCACTATCTGGATTATCTATTCGATAGAGCAACATATCTATAGCTAACTTACCCAACTCATCTTTTGGTTGATGAATTGTCGTCAAAGGAGGGGTCAAATAGGAAGCTATAGCAATATCATCATACCCAATGACAGAAATGTCTCTAGGAATAGCAAGCCCCACCTGATATAAAGCCTGATAAACACCAATCGCCATAGCATCATTTCCCGCAAAAACTGCTTCGGGAATTTCAGGTAATTGGAGAAGTTTTTTCATTGATAACAATCCCCCCGTAAATTCATAATCACTGTGGATTTCATAACCATCTGGGATCTCAAGCCGAGCATCTCTCATTGCTTTTCGATATCCAGCCAGACGCTGAAGGGAAAGAGGTATATTCTGTGAGCCTGCGATACAGGCAATTTTGCGAAACCCTCGATTAATCAGATAAGATGTGGCTAATTCCCCTCCGAACAGAGAATTATCTTTAATAACATCACTAAAAGCGTCAAAAGGAGACCAATCCAATGTCACTATTGGCACTAGCGGATATCGCAATAGAAAGTCTTTGGATAACAATTTATGTTCGGAACTCATAATTAAAAGACCATCAACACGTTTTTGCAATAGTGTTTCCATACTGCGAATCATACGGGTAACACTACCTTCGGTATTACACAGAATTAAACTGTATCCCCGTTCGTAACAATTCTTTTCTACACTTCTAACGACTTCAGAATAAAAAGAGTTATCACTGGTAGTAACCAACATACCAATAGTTTTGGTTTGCTTGACTTTCAAGCTCCTTGCCAAAGCAGACGGCGCATAATTCAATTCCTCAATCGCTGCATTGACTTTCTTTTTCACGTTTTCACTGACATAACGATTGCCATTAATCACATGAGAAACTGTTGATGTTGATACGCCCGCCAGACGAGCAACGTCCTTCATGGTAGCCACGTTTAATCCTGTTCAAATAGAAATGCGTCAATTTCATTCCGCCACGGAACTGCAGGCTGCGCTCCCTGACGCGTAACTGCAATCGCAGCCGCAGCATGTGCAAAGCGGATCGCCGACAATATCTCTTTTCCTTCCAGCAATCCCGTTACCAAGGCGCCATTAAATGTATCTCCAGCAGCAATTGTGTCGATCGTTTTTACTTTAAACCCGGGAACAATTTTCCCTTCCTTATCTTTTTCACTCAGCCATACACCTCGACTACCCAATGTAATAATGACCGTTTCTATACCCTTATCATGTAAAGCCTGAGAGGCTTTGTCCGCCCCAACATCATCTTTTACGGCAATGCCAGTCAAGTACTCTGCTTCGGTTTCATTCGGCGTGATAATATCTACCAACGAAAGTAATCGATCCGAGATTTTCTGTGCGGGTGCTGGATTCAAGATCACTTTGGTATGATGTTTCTTAGCCGTTTCAGCAGCAAGTTGTACTGTTTCCAATGGAGTTTCAAGTTGCAATAATAATGCATCAGCATCTTTGACTACTTGGTCATAACGAAGGAAATAATCAGGAGTTAACCTCCCATTCGCCCCTGCATTAATGCCAATAACATTTTCACCCTGCCGATTGACAAAAATCAGAGCAACACCCGTTGTTTCCCCTTCAATCACTTCAATTGAGGAGATATTGATATTATCTTTCACCAACTGTTGGCAAACACGTGTACCAACGTCATCTTGGCCAACGCAAGCAATAAATGTAATGTCAGCACCACAACGACCAGCAGCAACTGCCTGATTTGCTCCTTTTCCTCCAAAGGCAACCTTATACTGTTTTCCCCTCACTGTTTCCCCTGGTTGGGGAAAAGAGTTAAGATTCAATATGTGATCTACATTGATGCTACCCATCACAACCAGTTTTGCCATACTCATTACATTTATTCCTGTGTAAAAATAATGCAGCCATTAGTTTTAATGGCTGCATGAATAATGTTGATTATTTCTTCACAACTAATTCCAGTTCAACCGGAATAATGGCATCAACTTTTTCACCTTTCAGTACTTTGTCCGCGGCCTGAACGCCGATGATACCTATTTGATCCGGACGCTGTGCGATCGTTGCTCCCAATTTACCGCTCTGTACAGCCTTAAGAGCATCGTCAGTGCCATCAAATCCGACAACCAACACATTTTCTTTACCGACTGCCTGCAATGCTCGCAATGCACCAAGAGCCATTTCATCATTTTGAGCGAAAACAGCTTGTACTGACGGATGAGCTGTCAGCAGGTTTTGCATGACATTCATTCCCTTTGTGCGATCATAATCAGCGGGCTGACTAGCCAACATATTGAATTTGTACTTTTGGGCTGCCTGACCAAAACCTTCACCACGTTCACGCGCACCTGAAGCTCCTGGAATACCTTCCAATTGAATGACTTTGACATCATTACCTAATTTCCCAGCGATAAAATCAGCTGCCATTTTGGCACCTAAACGGCTGTCGGAGGCAATATAGCTGATAACGTTGCCCTTATACGCTGAACGGTCAAGAGTAATAACCGGAATATTCGCCTTATTTGCCACGATCACTGCATTACCAACAGCATCCGAGTCGGTTGGGTTAATTAACAACAATTTTATGCCACGAACTGTCAAATCTTGTACATTGGCCAACTCTTTTGCCGGATTATCCTGAGAATCAAGTACAATCAAGTTATATCCCAGCTTATCAGCCTCTTTTTGTGCACTATCTTTCATTGTGACAAAAAAAGGGTTATTCAAGGTTGAAATAACCAATGCAATGCTATCTTTCGCCAGTGCATTAGCACTTATAGTGGTACTCAATACCATGGCGGAGAGAATAGTTGCCAGCTTCTTCATTTTCATGTTGTTTTTTCCTGTAGGGTGAGGTTATTTACTGCTTTTGTTATCAACCAAGACCGCCAATAAAATAACAACTGCCTTGACGATCATCTGGTAGTTGGAAGAAATACCTAATAAGTTCAAACCATTATTCAAAAAGCCTAAAATCAACGCACCAATCAACGTACCAACAATTCGCCCCTTACCTCCTGCCAAACTGGTTCCACCCAGTACGACTGCTGCAATAGCATCCAGTTCATAACCACTTCCGGCCATCGGTTGAGCAGAAGATAATCGGGCAACTTCGATAATACTGGCCAATGCAGCCAACAGGCCACATAGGGAATAAACGATTATTTTTATTTTATCAACACCAATACCTGATAAACGTGTTGCAGATTCATTTCCGCCTAATGCGTAGATGTAACGACCAAGACGAGTGTGGTGAAGAATGAACCAAGCCGCGACAAACACCAGCAACATAATCCACACAGGCGCAGGTACTCCTAATGGACGCCCAATACCAAACCAACCAAACAGATCAGCATTGTCACTGAAACCGGTATTAATCGGACTCCCATCGGTATAAACCCGAGTCACTCCGCGTAGCAATAACATCATCACCAATGTTGCAATAAATGCCTGAACCTGGCCTTTTGCAACAATCACACCAGTGCAGGCCCCAATTGCAGCCCCCAATACCAAAGCCCCAGCAACCGCGACCAAAGCATTGATATCTGCTCCAACCATTGATGCCGCTACAGCACCAGTCAGAGCCAACAAAGAGCCAACTGATAGATCAATTCCTGATGTCAGAATAACCAACGTCATGCCTACCGCCATGATAGCGTTGACAGAAGTTTGCTGAAGGATGTTAAACAGGTTATTCAATGTGAAAAAATTGGGGCTAAGGGAAGAAACGACGGCAATCAAAAATAAGAGCGCAATAAGTGACTTCTGCTCCATCAACCATGTTTTCGTAAACCAACGTCGGGAGGCTGGCGCTATACTAGAATTCATATCCATTATCCTTGACCATTCTCTTTTAATTGCATCGTATTTTGTTTACCAACAGCAGCGGCCATCAACACTTCCTGAGAAATACCATTCACATTGAATTCCCCACTGATACGACCTTCATACATAACCAGAATACGATCACTCATTCCCATCACTTCAGGCATTTCAGAAGAAACCAAAATAATGCTCAAGCCTTCTTTTTTAAACTGATTGATAAGCTGATAGATTTCCTTTTTCGCCCCAACATCTACGCCTCGGGTTGGCTCATCAAGGATCAACACCTTTGGACGAGTCATCAATCCACGGGCAATCGCAACTTTCTGCTGATTACCCCCGGAAAGCAGTCTCATCGTCTGTTCCATTGAGGGGGTTTTGATATTGAACAACTTAATGAAGTCGGCAACGGATTTTTGTTCTGCGGAGTGATTCAAGAAACAAAAATTTCGGCTGAAATAACGTAATGCAGTGAGGGACATATTCTCTTTGACCGACATTCCCAAAACTAACCCATCACGCTTGCGGTCTTCCGAAATATAGACAATACCATTGGTCAGCCCTTCCTGCGGACTATGGATCGTCAGCGGTTTCCCATCAAGCAAGATCTTGCCTTCAGTTTTTGGCAAAGCCCCGTAAATCACCTTCATTAATTTAGTACGGCCAGCGCCCATCAAACCGGAGATCCCCAGAATTTCTCCACTAAACAGGGAAAAACTGACATTATTGATTCCCGATCCAGAGAGGTTTTCCACTTCCAATCGTTTTTCACCTCTCGGTAGATTCAAACGCGGGTATTGCTCCTCCAACTTGCGCCCCACCATCATTTCGATCAATCGCTCTTCATTCAGAGCATTGACAGGCTGTTCACCAATAAATTGCCCATCACGCAATACCGTCACATCATCACAAATTTTAAAAAGCTCTTTCAAACGATGGGAAATATAGACAATGCCACACCCTTGCGCTTTCAGTTCCCGTATGACATGAAACAAGGATTCAGTTTCGGTATCCGTCAAGGCATCTGTGGGTTCATCCATAATGATAACTTTGGATTGGAAACTCAGCACCTTGGCAATTTCTACCATTTGCTGCTCACCAATAGACAATTCAGAAACAAGCCGACGGCTGCTGTAATGGATATTTAAACGCCTCAGTAAGTTATCGGCTTCTTCATACATTTTTTTCCAGTTAATGACACCCAATTTATTAACGAATTCACGTCCCAAGAAAATGTTTTCGGCAATCGTCAATTGAGGGATAAGATTTAGCTCTTGATGAATAATACCAATACCTGATTCCTGAGAGGATTTAGTCCCTGAGAAAGCCACATCCTGCCCAAGATAACGGATCGTGCCAGCATCTTTTGTATAAATGCCGGTCAAGACTTTCATCATTGTGGACTTGCCAGCACCGTTTTCGCCGACTAACGCCATCACTTTCCCGGGATAAACACGCAATGCAGCTCCTGACAATGCTTTTACCCCAGGAAAAACCTTATCAATTCCCTTTAACTCCAGTAATGGCCCCATAATAACCTCAGACAGTTACACTTTTCTCTTTCAGAATGCTATGACTGACATACTTTATCGCAATTGCATTTCCCTGTTGTATTTCGAGAGCAGCAATACGCTTGATGATTTGCTTATGTATTTACGGATTGTGTTCAATAATTTCAGCGGCCAAAATGACCGCTTCAACTTGTACTTCCTGAACAACAACATCAAAGACAGATAACAGATCGGATGTTCCCTGGGTTAGCGCTAAATCAATTCTTTGGGTAGATAATGGGATAGTTTTCATTTTTATAAGCCTCTTAGCGAAACGTTTCGCTAAGAGGCTATCATATAAAGCTAACTATCAAAGACAACATGATTGATACGAAAATGTGATCATCACTGAAACGTTTAAGAAGATGATAATTAGAAGATAAAAACTAACTTATTGAATAAGTTAAGCTGAATCGATTTTTTAAAACACGACATTGAAACTTAATAAATTATCACCAAAACCTTTGCATAGGATGAATTTTATCTATAAATAAAGGAAGGTAACTATTCAAGCCCTGGTGTAAATTTTATGCGATTGGTCGAGAAAATATCCCTGTTAGGTCAGTATCTAGAAAGCGGTCTATATGAAAGACGGCAAGCCATTCGCCTGTGCCTGCTGGCCGCTTTATGTGGAGAGAGTGTTTTTCTTCTTGGACCACCAGGAATAGCCAAAAGCCTTATCGCGCGTCGGCTCAAGTTTGTATTTCAAAACGCACATGCTTTTGAGTACCTGATGACCCGTTTTTCCACCCCAGAAGAGATCTTCGGCCCCCTTTCCATCCATGCACTCAAAGATGAAGGGCGTTACCAGCGCCTTACCGAAGGTTATTTACCCGAAGCAGAAATCGTTTTCTTGGATGAAATTTGGAAAGCAGGGCCCGCCATTTTGAATACGTTACTCACCGCGATCAATGAAAAGAAATTCAGAAATGGCAACCAAGAAGAACAGCTACCGATGCGTTTACTGGTTACAGCATCCAATGAACTCCCTGATAGTGATAGCAGTCTGGAAGCACTTTACGATCGTATGTTGATCCGACTCTGGCTAGACAAGATTCAGGAAAAGAAAAATTTTCGAGCCTTACTGACTGACCGAAACAATGAAAATAGCAATCCCGTGCCTGCCCATATTCAAATCACCGATGATGAATTTCAGCAATGGCAAGACAAGATCAACCATGTATTCCTGCCAGCTCATATCTTCGAACTGATTTATCAATTACGCCAACAAATAAATGCTACTGGGAGTACGGCTGATGTCTCAGATCGCCGTTGGAAAAAATCTATTCGCTTACTACAAGCCAGCGCCTTTTTCAGTGGCAGAAGTGAGATCTCTCCGTTAGATATGGTGCTATTAAAAGATTGCCTATGGCACGACTTGAATAGCTTAAAACTCCTGTCCCAATTTTTGCATGTCTTATTGACAGAACAGGCTTATCTACAACATTCCCTCATGCAAAAAATAGAGAAGTTATACCAGCAATGGATACAATCCAACCAAGACGAAAATGACCATCCCCTGCAATTAGTCGCCAGATCCTCTCTGTTTGGTCGCAAGGCTTTCTATTCACTGCCTGAAAATATTGCAGATGAAAAACTGATCCTATTTTTATATCCTTCATTACACATGCATAATATTGAAGTCAATTTCATCGAACTAGATAAAAAATCACTGGAAAATGCCTTAAAAAATAATACAGGAGAACTCTCTGCCTGTTTAAATAGCATTGGTTTTCCTCAAACTATCACGACAGAAATCAATGAAAAGAACCAGCTTACAGTGCTGGATATTAGCCGTAATAGCGCTGTCCTCTGCCTATCTGGTCCCGCAAAAAACACTAATACGGAATGGCATGAAAAGCTGATATCCATCAGCGATGAAATTCAACAACAACGCTATCTGTTTAATCAACATCAACCCTGTTTATTTATTGAAGAACATTGGCTTACCAGCATTGAACAGAGTTTCCTGCTATTAACCGAAAAACAGAAACAATTGAGATCAAAAATGGGATAGCGACATGTTAACACTAGCCACACTCGATCTCTTACTTTCTATCAACGAAAGCGAGCTGATCGAAGAGATCATTTTGGTACTGTTAGATACCCCTCAGTTAGTTATTTCCTTTGGAAAGTTCCCAAGGCTTAAGAACGCATTGCTGAAAGATCTCCCCTCATGGCAACAAACATTACAGCAGAAAATAAAAGAGACGCTTATTCCTGCTCCATTAATCGAAGAGTTTCAGTTATACCAGTACATACAATCAATTGACACGGCTAGTTTCTATCAACAGTTACCTAATATCGTAGAGAAACTTCAACAACTCGAATCTCCCTTTGCCAAAGAAGCCGGTATACTCTCCAAAGCATTCTCTGAATACACCTCTTCAGGACAAATGTTGTTTATCCAACACTGGCGACTCAGCTTGATCCTGCAAGCGACGACATTTAACAAGACACTATTAGAACAAGAAAAAGAGCAACTCCTTGCAGAGATCCAGAAGCGATTAACACTCAGTGGCGCCCTTGATCCCATATTTGATCACAATGATCACGCGGCAGGCCAATTATGGGATATGAGTAAAGGACAACTTCACCTGACCACGAAAAATATACAACTATTTACTCTCTATGCTGACTTTCTCAAACAGCAACCTGAGCTGGAGAAACTGGCACAATTACTCGGCCGCAGTCAAACAGCGAAATCAATTCCTAAAGAAATCCCAATTCTGGAACCATTCACCCGATTCGAAAGAGTGCCAGATACTATACCTGAGCAAATTAGCGGGGTTAGACAAAGCGACGACATCTTAAGATTATTACCCACCGAGCTGGCTATGCTAGGTATTGAAGAGTTGGAATACGAATTTTATCGGCGGCTGGCGGAGAAAAAATTACTGTCCTATCGCTTACAAGGAGACGATTGGCAAGCAAAAACCACGCTCAAACCCATTACACACTACCACAATGAAAAACAGCCTCGGGGGCCATTTATTGTTTGTGTTGATACTTCAGGCTCAATGGGGGGGGTTAATGAGCGATGTGCAAAAGCATTCTGTCTGGCTTTGATGCGTATCGCACTAGCGGATAATCGTCACTGCCATATTATGTTGTTCTCGACACAACTCGTCCATTATGACTTGACATCACCGGATGGACTCACTCAAGCAATGCATTTTCTAGGGCAAACCTTTAGGGGAGGAACCGATCTGGCATCTTGTTTAGATGCAACCGTTAAAAAAATGAAAGAAAATACTTGGGAAGATGCTGATGCTGTTGTTATTTCAGATTTCATTGCCCAACGATTGCCAAGCTCCCTAATCCATCAGATAAAAAATCGGCAACAGCATCAACAACACCGCTTCCATGCGGTCTCCCTTTCCCACTATGGAAAACCCGGTATTATGCAGATATTCGACCATATCTGGCGTTTTGATACCGGGCTTACAAGCCGTTTACAAAGAAAGTGGCGAAATTAAAACTTAGAGTACACCTTCAACTGATTCAATAATCTCAGGAGACCAGACACCGCACTGAACCTGACCGATATGAGCCATTTGCAGCAGTAACATCACCAAACGGGATTGACCAATACCACCACCGATAGATTGTGGCATATCACCTTTGAGCAACGCTTGATGCCAATCATATTGCAGGCGATCTTCATCACCAGTCAGTGCAAGCTGACGTTTCAGAGCCTCTGCATCAACACGGATACCCATTGAAGAAATTTCAAAAGCATCCTGTAAAACAGGGTTCCAGACAATAATGTCACCGTTCAGGCCAGAGAAACCATCACAGTTTGGTGTAGTCCAATCGTCATAATCCGGCGCGCGTACATCATGAGCCTGATCATCAGACAACTTACCACCAATGCCCATCAGGAAAATGGCACCAAACTCTTTAGCAGCCTCACGCTCACGACCTTTAGCATCCAGATCAGGGTAACGTTTCAGAAGCTCTTCACTGTGGATAAAGTGAATTTGATCTGGCAGGAACGGTGCCAGACCAAATTCCTTACTTACCGCTTGTTGTGTTTCTTTTATTGCTTCGTAGATTTTACCTACTGTCTGTTTTAAATAGTCGAGTGAACGCTGACCTTCACCCATCACTTTCTCCCAATCCCACTGATCAACAAAGACAGAATGGATAGGAGTCAAGCGATCTTCATCAGGACGCAGAGCTTTCATGTGAGTATACAATCCTTGTTCAGATTGAAAACCAAAGCGACCTAATGTTTTACGTTTCCATTTCGCCAGAGAATGAACCACTTCAAAGGTGTCGCCCGGCAAAGTTTTCACTTTCACCTGAACCGCTTTTTCATGGCCAGATAAGTTGTCCTGAGTACCATCACCAAGACGACTCAAGATCGGTCCTTGAACTTCGATTAAACCAAGTTTTTTCTCTAACAGACGGGAAAAGTATGATTTCACA
This sequence comes from Xenorhabdus sp. TS4, assembly GCF_014467265.1. Lineage (NCBI taxonomy): Bacteria > Pseudomonadati > Pseudomonadota > Gammaproteobacteria > Enterobacterales > Morganellaceae > Xenorhabdus > Xenorhabdus sp. TS4. The sequence goes on from NZ_NKHQ01000016.1 coordinate 11,796, forward strand.
AAACTAATCTGCTGTTGTTTTTCAATAAAGGATGTTTTCATGATGCAGCTCTCAAAATTTTTAGTGGCCCTGTGTCCTGTTGATATAGATTAAGCAACAAAATGAGGTACAAATTCAATATCTGATAATAAAAATATTGCATAAGGTTTATAAATGATAATTTATACACTATAAAAATGAATATTATTTAAAAACAGGGGTTAAAAATGGCAGAAATTTATCAGATCGATAATTTAGACCGTGACATACTTCACGCTTTAATGGAGAACGCACGTACACCTTACGCAGAATTAGCCAAAAAATTCGCAGTAAGCCCGGGAACCATTCATGTCCGCGTAGAAAAAATGAAGCAATCAGGGATTATTACGGGAACTCGGGTAGATATCAGCGCCAAACAACTGGGGTTTGATGTGTGCTGCTTTATTGGCATCATATTGAAAAGCGCCAAAGATTATCCGGCAGCATTGAAGAAACTCGATATGCTTGATGAGGTCGTTGAGGTTTATTATACCACAGGGCACTACAGCATTTTCATTAAAGTCATGTGCCGATCCATCGAAGCTCTTCAGGACGTACTTATCAACAAGATCCAGACGATTGACGAAATCCAGTCAACAGAAACATTGATCTCCCTGCAAAACCCGATAATGAGGACAATAAAACCTTAAAACGAAAAATCAGTTAACCACATTATCCACAGGTAGATCCCAATAGATTCACTGCGTACAATAGTTGTTCTTTAATTTAGCAAGGATCATGATGAGTACAGTAACCTTAATCAGCGGCAGCACAATGGGTAGCGCCGAATATGTCGCAGAACATATAGCTGAGATCTTAGAAAATAACGGCTTTTCAACAGAGATGCTGCATGGTCCCTCATTGGAAGATCTTCCACTTGAAGGATTATGGCTTGTGGTTACGTCAACGCATGGCGCTGGGGACTTACCTGATAATCTCCAGCCGCTGGCAGATGAGATCACACAACAGCAACCGGATCTCAGTAATATCACATTTGGTGCAGTCGGTATCGGCAGTTCCGAATATGACACCTTCTGTGGCGCGATAAGATCACTGGAACGCTTATTGGAAGATCACGGAGCAAAACGGATCGGCGATCGATTGGAAATCGACATCCTGCAATATGAAATCCCTGAAGATCCGGCCGAAGAATGGGTTAAAGAATGGGCAAAGTTACTCTGATCCGATTAAAAATATAACGATCATCTGTGGATAACTTATCTGAAAAGCAGGGGTTAACCCGTAGTTATCCATTTAACAACTGAGTTCAAATCGAGTGGCTGTGAATAACTTAGCTTTTAGATCCCAGCTTATACTGAGTTGGATCACGGATCATTCACAGCAAATGATCCTTTACAGCGTCATGATCTTTATATGGAAAATCCACTTATCCACAGATGATCGTGATCCTAATAAAAGATCCAATAAAGAGATCTTTAAATAAAAAGATCTTCTTTTAAAGAACGATGATCTCTTGCCTCTTGGTCTGAGGTCCAAACTTGAGTAGAATTCTCTCCCTAATGCATATGAAGCATTCTCACTATTGAAGGTTCGCACATGTTTTATCCAGAGCACTTTGACGTCATCATCATCGGCGGGGGTCATGCCGGTACTGAAGCGGCGATGGCCTCCGCACGTATGGGGCGTCAAACCTTACTACTGACTCACAATATTGATACTTTGGGCCAGATGTCATGTAATCCAGCCATTGGTGGGATCGGTAAAGGGCATCTGGTAAAAGAGATCGATGCACTTGGTGGCCTAATGGCAAAAGCCACGGATCAGGCCGGTATTCAGTTTAGAACACTCAATGCCAGTAAAGGCCCTGCTGTTCGGGCAACACGAGCACAAGCGGATCGAGTACTTTACCGACAAGCTGTAAGAACAGCACTGGAAAATCAACCTAACTTAATGATCTTCCAGCAACCCGTTGAAGATCTCATGGTTGAAAACGACACTGTTACAGGTGTTGTTACTCGTATGGGATTGAAATTCAAAGCTAAATCTGTAGTTCTGACAGTAGGGACTTTCCTTGATGGAAAAATTCACATCGGATTGGAAAATTACAGTGGAGGACGAGCAGGTGATCCTCCTGCGATCTCATTGTCTCATCGTTTACGTGAACTGCCTCTGCGCGTAGCTCGCCTGAAAACAGGCACACCACCTCGCATTGATGCACGAACCATTGATTTTAGCCAGCTTGAACAACAACTGGGCGATAACCCAACACCTGTATTTTCATTCATGGGTAATGTCGATCAACACCCACGGCAGATCCCGTGCTACATCACACATACCAATGAAAAAACCCATGAAGTGATCCGCAATAACTTGGATCGCAGTCCAATGTATGCAGGGATCATCGAAGGGATCGGCCCTCGTTACTGTCCTTCCATCGAAGACAAAGTTATGCGTTTTGCGGATCGTAACGCTCACCAGATCTTCCTGGAACCAGAAGGATTGACCAGTAACGAAATCTATCCAAACGGTATTTCGACCAGTCTGCCATTTGATGTTCAGATGCAAATTGTTCACTCCATGAAAGGCATGGAGAATGCCCGTATTATTCGCCCTGGCTATGCGATCGAATATGACTTCTTCGATCCACGTGATTTAAAACAAACACTGGAAAGTAAATTTATTCACGGTCTGTTCTTTGCTGGTCAGATCAATGGTACCACTGGGTATGAAGAAGCGGCTGCACAAGGATTACTGGCTGGTCTCAATGCTGCACGTTATGCCAATGGTGAAGAAGGTTGGTTCCCACGCCGTGATCAGGCTTATATTGGCGTCTTGGTCGATGATCTATGCACACTAGGCACTAAAGAGCCTTACCGCATGTTCACCTCCCGTGCTGAATATCGTTTGATGCTACGTGAAGACAATGCGGATCTTCGATTGACTGAACAAGGTCGCAAACTTGGCTTGGTTGATGATCTTCGTTGGGAACATTACTGCCGCAAATTTGAAATGATCGAACAGGAACGCCAGCGCTTGCGCAATATCTGGGTTCATCCTCACTCTGATAACTTAGAGGATATCAACCAGATGTTGAAAACATCGCTGTCAAAAGAAGCCAACGGTGAAGATTTGCTGCGTCGCCCTGAGATGAATTATGAATTGTTGACATCGTTACCACGTTTCTCTCCTGGGCTGACTGAGCCTCAAGCTGCGGATCAAGTTGAAATTCAAGTGAAATATGAAGGCTATATCGCCCGTCAGCAAGAAGAGATCGAAAAACAGTTACGTAATGAAAATACCGCATTGCCTGTTGATTTGGATTATCAACAAGTGAGCGGGCTTTCCAACGAAGTTATTGCAAAACTGAATGACCATAAACCAAGTTCAATTGGCCAGGCTTCACGGATTTCAGGCATCACTCCGGCAGCAATTTCTATTTTGCTGGTATGGCTGAAAAAACAAGGTCTATTGCGTCGTAGCGCCTAAGGAGACAGATTTTGCTTAACAAATTGGAATCACTGCTGGCGAAAACTGACATTAAGTTATCACTGCCACAAAAACAGCAACTCGTTGCCTATGTTGACATGCTGAATAAATGGAATAAGGCTTATAACCTGACATCCGTCCGTAATCCGGAACAGATGCTGGTTCGGCATATTATGGATAGCATCGTTGTTAATTCATTCCTGCATGGAACGCGTTTTATTGATGTTGGAACAGGCCCTGGCTTGCCAGGAATCCCACTGGCAATTGTACGCCCAGATTCTCATTTCACTTTATTGGATAGTTTGGGAAAACGCGTTCGCTTTTTGCGTCAGGTTCAACATGAATTAGGTTTGAACAATATTGAGCCTGTACAGAGCCGGGTCGAAGAATTTATTCCTGAACCTCTTTTTGATGGGGTGATTAGTCGTGCATTTGCTTCACTGCAAGACATGCTATCATGGTGCAACCATCTTCCTAAGCCACTTGAAGGGCGTTTTTATGCTTTGAAAGGTGTACTGCCGGAAGATGAATTGGCTGAATTGCCAACGGGGATTGTGCTCGACACCGTCGTTCCTCTCCAAGTCACAGAGTTAGATGAACAGCGTCATTTGGTAATACTTAAGTCAAACTAACTTTGCTATTTGTCAATAAAAATCTAAATAATGAGTGACGTCAACTACATTTAAAATGTAACTGGCGTTACTCATTATTCTCTTCCATGGATTCAACTTTATTTACTGATGATTCACAGAAAACCAACGTTATTTTTATATTGGTAGAATTTCTCTTTTCAAAGATTGTTATCGATTTTCTTTATAAATAAATTTTAGAGAAAGTGAGAAAATAATCATTTAACCTTTTTTATCGATATATCAGATAAAACTGCATAGGTATAATATTAATAGTTTGATTTTCTATAAAAAAAATAAAAGATTTTTATCACATATTTAATGATAAATATAATTAATGGTTTTTGTTTAATGTGATGTATATCACGTTTAATTTTGAGGTCATACCATTAGTCATTGCAGAATATTAAATGGTATTTGTGAGCGATCTAGCACCAAAGTTAGAAATTTAAATAATTATTCACTTTTTCGCTACTTATGGATTGAATTCATTTTGTCGGCCCGTATAATTTGCACGTTTTTGTCACTTGACACTCTTAAGCAAAGCCAGTTTTATACAACATTCAGCAAAGCCTGATATGTAATGGTGTACCACAGGGAGAAAACAAAAGTCATGTCTGTATCCCTTTACAGCGGTAGAATGGCACTGAAACTGTTATTTTTGCAGTTAATGACTTTTGTTATTCTCAGTGTAGCTTTTTGTACCAAAAGTACAGAGTGGGGCGCTTCTGCTTTTGTTGGTGGGCTAGCATGTTGGCTACCAAATGCCATTTTTATGCTACTTAGCCGCTTCCAAAAGGTAAAAGAAGAAGGGGTTCCAGTACGGATTGCATGGTTTTTCGCGATTAGCGAAGGGGTGAAGGTTATCATTACGATAATCGTGCTGATAGTCGCTTTAGGGGTGTTCAAGGCGGCATTTGCACCACTTGGTGTGGCCTATTTAGCGGTGCTGATTGTGCAGATCATCGCACCTGCCGTAATGAACGGTTAGCGTTTTTAACAACAAAAGGGTAAAAAGCATCATGTCTGCATCAGGAGAAGTTTCAACTTCGGAGTACATAAGTCATCACCTGAAGCACCTTCAGTTGGACTTGCGTACCTTTGAGTTGGTCAATCCCCACGCTAGTGGTTATGAGGCGACGTTTTGGACGTTGAATATCGACTCGCTTTTTTTCTCCATCGTATTAGGGATGTTGTTTCTATTTGTATTCAGAAGAGTCGCGGTTCGCGCCACTGACGGCGTTCCGGGCAAATTTCAGACTGCAATAGAAATGGTAATCGGCTTCGTTGATAACACCGTGCGTGATATGTATCACGGCAAGAGCAAAGTGATAGCTCCTCTGGCTTTGACTGTGTTCGTCTGGGTGTTACTCATGAACGCATTGGATTTGCTGCCAATCGATTTTATTCCTTTAATCGGAGAACACTTCTTCGGCTTGCCTGCTCTGCGTATTGTTCCAACCGCAGACGTCAGTGTCACTTTGTCGATGGCCCTCGGTGTTTTTGTCCTCATTCTGTTCTACAGCATTAAGATGAAAGGAATTCGTGGTTTTGCGAAGGAGCTGACATTGCAGCCTTTCAATCATCCACTCTTTATTCCAATTAACTTAATCTTGGAAGGGGTCAGCTTGCTGTCTAAACCTATATCACTCGGTCTGCGACTGTTTGGTAATATGTATGCTGGCGAATTGATCTTTATTCTTATTGCGGCCCTTCTACCGTGGGGAGCACAGTGGTTACTCAGCCTGCCTTGGGCGATTTTCCACATACTAATTATTACGTTACAAGCCTTTATTTTCATGGTTCTGACGATTGTTTATCTGTCGATGGCATCTGAAGAGCATTAATTTTTATCAATCAATAATTGTGTTTTAACTTGAAACAAACTGGAGACTGTCATGGATATAAACATGGATCTGCTGTACATAGCTGCCGCTATTCTGATGGGTTTGGCGGCTATCGGTGCTGCGATCGGTATCGGCATCCTCGGGGGTAAATTCCTGGAAGGCGCTGCTCGCCAACCTGATCTGATTCCTCTGCTGCGTACGCAGTTCTTTATCGTCATGGGCCTGGTTGACGCCATCCCGATGATTGCTGTGGGCCTGGGCTTGTTTATGATGTTCGCTGTTGGCGGTTAATAAGATAGCAGAACTTAAAATTACGCCAATTCATTAATTGAAATAGAGGTATTGTGTCGTGAATATTAACGCAACAATCCTCGGCCAGGCCTTAGCGTTTGTCCTGTTTGTTTTGTTCTGCATGAAGTATGTATGGCCACCAATTATGGCGGCCATTGAAAAACGTCAGAAAGAGATTGCTGACGGTTTGGCTTCAGCAGAGCGTGCCAAAAAGAACCTGGACTTAGCGCAAGCCAATGCGACCGACCAACTGAAAAAAGCGAAAGCTGATGCACAAGTTATCATTGAGCAGGCTAATAAACAAAAAGCCCAAATTATCGATGATGCTAAAGCAGAAGCAGAGCTGGAACGTAACAGAATTGTAGCGCAAGCCCATGCTGAAATTGAAGCTGAACGCAAGCGCGCTCGTGAAGAGTTACGTAAACAGGTTGCGATGCTGGCGATCGCAGGTGCCGAGAAAATCATCGAACGTTCCGTGGATGAAGCTGCTAACAGCGACATCGTTGATAAACTGGTCGCTGAACTGTAAGGAGGGAGGGGCATGTCTGAATTCGCTACGGTAGCTCGCCCCTACGCCAAAGCAGCTTTTGACTTTGCTGTAGAACACCAGTCGCTTGAACACTGGCAGAACATGCTGGCGTTCATTGCTGAGGTTACTCGCAATGAGCAGGTTGGTGAGCTGCTTTCTGGTTCATTAGCACCGGAAACGTTAGCCAAAACCTTCATCACCCTTTGTGGTGAGCAGGTTGATGAGCATGCTCAGAACTTTATTCGTGTAATGGCAGAAAATGGTCGCTTGCTGGTATTGCCAGAAGTCTTCCAGCAATTTATCCAATTGCGTGCGTCACTTGAATCGACTATCAATGTTGAAGTGGCTTCTGCGTCCGAACTGAATGAGCAGCAGCAGGCTAAAATTTCTGCGGCGATGGAAAAACGTCTGTCACGCAAAGTGAAGCTGAATTGCAAAATTGACAAGTCTGTTATTGCCGGTGTCATTATCCGTGCAGGTGACATGGTAATAGATGGCAGTATTCGTGGCCGTCTGGATCGTTTAACAGACGTCTTGCAGTCTTAAGGGGACTGGAGCATATGCAACTGAATTCCACCGAAATCAGCGAACTGATCAAACAGCGTATTGCTCAGTTCAATGTCGTGAGCGAAGCTCACAATGAAGGTACGATTGTTTCCGTTAACGACGGTATCATTCGTATCCACGGTTTAGCCGATGTCATGCAGGGTGAAATGCTTTCCCTGCCTGGCAACCGTTACGCAATTGCACTGAACCTGGAGCGCGACTCTGTAGGTGCGGTTGTGATGGGTCCGTATGCTGACTTGGCCGAAGGCATGAAAGTCAAATGTACTGGCCGTATTTTGGAAGTGCCTGTTGGTCGTGGCCTGCTGGGTCGTGTTGTTAACACCCTGGGTGAGCCAATTGATGGTAAGGGCGCTATTGAGAACGATGGCTTCTCACCGGTAGAAGTTATCGCACCAGGTGTTATCGATCGCCAATCCGTTGACCAGCCTGTCCAGACAGGTTACAAATCCGTTGATGCCATGATCCCAATCGGCCGTGGCCAGCGTGAACTGGTAATCGGCGACCGTCAGACCGGTAAAACTGCTCTGGCTATTGATGCGATCATCAACCAGCGTAATTCTGGTATCAAATGTGTCTACGTTGCGATTGGTCAGAAAGCCTCTACCATTGCTAACGTAGTTCGTAAACTGGAAGAACACAACGCACTGGAAAACACTATCGTTGTTGTTGCATCCGCTTCTGAATCTGCGGCCCTGCAATATCTGGCACCTTACTCTGGTTGTGCGATGGGTGAATACTTCCGTGATCGCGGTGAAGATGCACTGATTGTTTACGATGATCTGTCTAAACAGGCTGTAGCATACCGTCAGATTTCCCTGTTGCTGCGTCGTCCACCTGGACGTGAAGCATACCCTGGTGACGTTTTCTACCTGCACTCCCGTTTGCTGGAGCGTGCAGCGCGTGTTAACGCTGAATACGTTGAAAAGTTCACTAATGGTGAAGTGAAGGGTAAAACCGGTTCTCTGACCGCACTGCCAATCATTGAAACTCAGGCGGGTGACGTTTCTGCATTCGTACCAACAAACGTTATCTCCATCACTGATGGTCAGATCTTCCTTGAATCGTCTCTGTTCAACTCAGGTATCCGTCCAGCGGTTAACCCAGGGATTTCCGTATCCCGTGTAGGTGGTGCTGCTCAGACTAAGATCATCAAGAAACTGTCTGGTGGTATTCGTACCGCTCTGGCTCAGTACCGTGAACTGGCAGCATTCTCCCAGTTTGCTTCTGATCTGGATGATGCAACGCGTAAGCAGTTGGATCATGGTCAGAAAGTCACTGAATTGCTGAAACAGAAACAATATCAGCCGATGTCCATTGCACAGCAGGCTCTGTCTCTGTTTGCTGCTGAGCGTGGTTATCTGGAAGATATCGAAATCGCAAAAGTGGTCAGTTTCGAAGCTGCGCTGTTGGCGTATGCTAACCGTGAACATGCTGATCTTCTGAAAGAGATTGACCAGTCTGGTGATTACAATGGAGAGATCGAAGCTAAGCTGAAAGCTCTGTTGGAATCCTTCAAGGCGACTCAGTCCTGGTAACACTATTCGGCCCTGTTTGATTCTATTTAATGAAAAAACTTGGGCCGTCTGGTTGAATTCGGAGAAGCAGAAATGGCCGGCGCAAAAGAGATACGTACCAAGATCGCCAGTGTGCAGAACACGCAAAAAATCACTAAAGCGATGGAGATGGTCGCCGCGTCCAAAATGCGTAAAACGCAGGATCGCATGGCGGCCAGTCGTCCTTATGCAGAAACCATTCGCAATGTAATTGGACACCTTGCGTTAGGTAATCTGGAATACAAACATCCATACCTTGAAGAGCGCGAAGTCAAGCGTGTTGGGTACGTGGTTGTTTCGACTGATCGTGGTTTATGTGGCGGTTTGAACATTAACGTGTTCAAAAAATTGCTGATAGAAATGAAAGACTGGTCTGATAAAAACGTCCAAGTTGATTTGGCGCTTATTGGATCAAAAGCGGTTTCCTTCTTTTCTTCTGTTGGTGGCAACATTGTTGCTCAAGTAACAGGGATGGGAGATAACCCGTCATTATCCGAACTAATCGGGCCAGTCCACGTCATGATGCAAGCATATGACGAAGGGCGTCTGGATAAACTGTATATAGTGACAAATAAGTTCATGAATACAATGTCTCAGGTTCCGACGATCACTCAGTTATTGCCTCTGCCAGCCGGAGACGATGAAACACTGAAGAAGAAGTCTTGGGACTATTTGTATGAACCTGATCCTAAGGCGCTGTTGGATACCCTGTTGCGCCGCTATATAGAAGCGCAAGTTTATCAGGGCGTCGTTGAAAACCTGGCTAGTGAACAGGCCGCACGAATGGTAGCGATGAAAGCCGCGACTGATAACGGTGGCAACCTGATCAAAGAGTTGCAGTTGGTTTACAACAAAGCTCGTCAGGCCAGCATCACTCAGGAACTCACCGAAATCGTTTCGGGTGCTTCTGCGGTTTAACAGCTAGGTTTACGAATTACGTAGAGGATTCAAGATGGCTACTGGAAAGATTATCCAGGTAATCGGCGCCGTGGTGGACGTCGAATTCCCTCAGGACAGCGTACCAAAAGTATACGATGCCCTTGAGGTTAAAAATGGTGAAGAAAAACTGGTGCTGGAAGTTCAGCAGCAGTTAGGTGGTGGTATTGTTCGTTGTATCGCAATGGGTACCTCCGATGGCCTGCGCCGTAATTTGGACGTGACTGATTTAGGACACCCAATCGAAGTACCAGTGGGTAAAGCGACACTGGGCCGTATCATGAACGTATTGGGTGATCCAATTGACATGAAAGGTGAGATCGGCGAAGAAGAGCGCTGGTCAATTCACCGTACAGCACCATCCTATGAAGAGTTATCTAACTCTCAGGAATTGCTGGAAACCGGTATCAAAGTTATGGACTTGATCTGCCCATTCGCTAAGGGTGGTAAAGTTGGTCTGTTTGGTGGTGCCGGTGTAGGTAAAACCGTTAACATGATGGAGCTGATCCGTAACATCGCGATTGAGCACTCAGGTTACTCCGTATTTGCCGGTGTTGGTGAGCGTACCCGTGAAGGTAACGACTTCTATCATGAAATGACCGATTCAAACGTACTGGACAAAGTATCTCTGGTATACGGTCAGATGAATGAGCCACCAGGAAACCGTCTGCGTGTTGCATTGACCGGTTTGACGATGGCGGAAAAATTCCGCGATGAAGGCCGTGACGTTCTGTTGTTCGTTGATAACATTTACCGTTATACCCTGGCAGGGACAGAAGTATCTGCACTGTTGGGCCGTATGCCATCTGCGGTAGGTTATCAGCCAACGTTGGCAGAAGAGATGGGTGCTCTGCAAGAGCGTATCACCTCAACTAAAACGGGCTCCATCACCTCCGTACAGGCAGTTTACGTTCCTGCGGATGACTTGACTGACCCATCACCTGCGACAACCTTTGCTCACTTGGATGCAACTGTCGTATTGAGCCGTCAGATCGCATCTTTGGGTATTTACCCTGCGGTTGATCCACTGGATTCAACCAGCCGTCAGCTTGACCCACTGGTTGTTGGTCAGGAGCATTATGACGTGGCTCGTGGTGTACAGTCTATTCTGCAACGTTATCAGGAACTGAAAGACATCATCGCCATTCTGGGTATGGACGAACTGTCTGAAGACGACAAGCTGGTTGTGGCACGTGCCCGTAAGATCCAGCGCTTCCTGTCTCAGCCATTCTTCGTTGCAGAAGTTTTCACCGGCTCACCAGGTAAATTCGTTTCTCTGAAAGACACTATCCGTGGCTTCAAAGGCATCCTGAACGGTGATTATGACCACCTGCCAGAGCAGGCGTTCTACATGGTTGGTGCCATCGAAGAAGCTGTGGAAAAAGCGAAAACGCTTTAATACGGCTGACGGGAGGTTGATATGGCTGCAATGACGTTCTCCCTGAACGTAGTCAGTGCTGAAAAACAGATGTTTGAAGGGCTGGTACAGAAAATTCAGGTGACAGGTAGTGAAGGTGAGCTGGGGATCTATCCTCAACACACACCACTGCTTACTGCCATAAAACCGGGCATGATACGTATTGTTAAGCAGTTTGGTGAAGAAGAATTTATCTACCTGTCAGGTGGTATTCTTGAAGTTCAGCCAAACGGCGTTATCGTACTGGCCGATACAGCGATCCGTGGTAAGGATTTGGACGAAGCTAAAGTGCTTGAAGCCAAGCGCAAGGCAGAAGAACACATCCGTAATTCTCACGGCGATGTTGATTATGCTCAGGCATCTGCTGAATTGTCGAAAGCGATCGCGAAACTTCGCGTTATCGAGCTGACAAAAAAAATGATGTAATAAATACCCAATAGATTTCGAATTGCATCCAAATTAGGCTGCAACTTGAAAGATGAAGGGTATAGGCAGTTAGATAAAAAGCCAGTTGGTGAAAACTAACTGGCTTTTTTGCATTGCGAAATATGTGGCAATTTATTTCGCAAACAGGTTTACTTTCATACTTAAAAATTGGGATTGTCAGGTTTCTTATGTCTGTGATTGCAAATAATGATAACGCAAATAGTGTCGGTACAAAAAGTGTCGTGATCCTTGCCGCAGGCAAGGGAACTCGCATGTATTCCGTGCTTCCTAAAGTTCTGCACTTATTGGCTGGTAAGCCGATGGTTCAGCATGTTATTGATACCGCAATGGAGTTGGGCGCCCAAAATGTTCATCTGGTTTATGGTCATGGTGGTGATTTGATGAAACAAGCACTTTCTGGTCAAGATCTGAACTGGGTACTACAAGCTGAACAGCTTGGTACTGGTCATGCCATGCAGCAAGCGGCTCCGCATTTTTCGGATAATGAAGATATTCTGATCCTTTACGGTGATGTACCCTTGATTGGCAAAGATACTTTGGCGCGTTTGATTAAAGCTAAGCCAGAGGGTGGAATTGGTTTATTAACTGCCATACTGGATAATCCAACGGGCTATGGTCGTATCATTCGTGAAGATGGTGAAGTGACGGGCATTATCGAACAGAAAGATGCAACGGAAGAACAGCGTAAAATCAACGAGATTAACACTGGTATTTTGGTAGCGAATGGCGGTGATTTGAAACGTTGGTTATCCAGGTTGGAAAACAATAACGCACAAGGAGAATATTACCTGACGGATGTTATTGCACTGGCACACAAAGAAGGTCGTCAAATCAAGGCGGTACACCCAAGCCGTTTAAGTGAGATGGAAGGGGTCAACAATCGTCTGCAACTTTCTGCCTTAGAGCGTATTTACCAATCTGAGCAAGCAGAAAAATTACTGCTGGCGGGCGTCATGTTGTTAGATCCTGCTCGTTTTGATTTGCGTGGAACATTAGAACATGGTCGAGATGTGGTGATTGATACCAATGTGATTATTAAAGGTCATGTCACATTGGGAAATAATGTTCAGATTGGCTCTGGTTGTATCCTGAAAAATTGCGTTATTGGTGATGGGGTAGTCATTGACCCTTACACTATCATCGAAGATTCTGAAATTGCGACCGAATGCACTATTGGGCCTTTTGCCCGTTTACGCCCTGGCTCCAAATTGGCGGAAAAAGCTCACGTTGGCAATTTCGTTGAAATGAAAAAATCCTCACTTGGCAAAGGTTCCAAGGCTGGTCACCTGACTTATCTTGGTGATTCTGAAATTGGCAATAATGTAAATATTGGTGCGGGAACCATTACTTGTAACTATGATGGCGCCAATAAATTTAAGACCATCATTGGTGATGATGTTTTTGTTGGTTCTGACACCCAACTTGTTGCGCCAGTTACGGTAGCAAAAGGTGCGACTATTGGCGCCGGAACCACAGTAACAAAAGACATTGCTGAGAACGAATTGGTTATCAGCCGTGTAAAGCAAACCCATATTAAAAACTGGCAGCGTCCAGTGAAGAAAAAATAATTAAGATATATCCATAATAAAAATCCCCATCTCTACAAAGCTCGGGGACGGCAAAGCCGGAACACAATCAGGTTGGCGACATAAAAGGGCTTCATCGCCCTGTTTTTAGGAATAAAATAAAATGTGTGGAATTGTTGGTGCAGTAGCACAACGGGATATTGCAGAAATATTGATCGAAGGTCTTCGTCGCCTTGAGTACCGTGGTTATGACTCTGCGGGTATGGCTGTCGTTGACAGTGAAAACCGCATGACCCGTCTGCGTGAAGTAGGTAAAGTGCAGATGCTGGCTGATGAAGCGGACAAACAGCCGGTTATTGGTGGTACGGGGATTGCCCATACTCGTTGGGCGACTCACGGTGAACCAAGCGAGCGCAATGCCCATCCCCATGTTTCTGAACATATTGCTGTTGTGCATAATGGCATTATTGAAAACCACGAAGAACTGCGCGAAGAATTAAAAGCGCGTGGTTACACCTTCTCTTCTGATACAGACACAGAAACTATCGCTCATCTTGTTCACTGGGAACAGCAACAAGGCGGTTCACTGCTCGAAGTGGTTCAGCGTGTGATTCCAAAATTGCGTGGCGCTTATGGCACCGTAATTATGGATAGCCGTCATCCTGATGTGCTGATCGCTGCGCGTTCTGGCAGCCCATTGGTTATTGGTTTAGGTGTAGGGGAAAACTTCCTTGCATCTGACCAATTAGCGTTACTACCGGTGACTCGTCGCTTTATCTATCTGGAAGAGGGGGATATCGCAGAAATCACTCGCCGTACCGTTCGAATCTTTGATGTACAGGGCGAAGTGGTTGAGCGCGAACAAATTGAATCTAACGTTCAGTACGATGCAGGTGATAAAGGTGTATACCGCCATTACATGCAGAAAGAGATTTACGAACAACCGATGGCGATCAAAAGCACATTGGAAGGCCGTTTAAGCAATGGTCAGGTAAATCTGTCAGAACTGGGCGCTAATGCTGCGGAATTGCTGTCTCAAGTTGAGCATATCCAAATCGTTGCCTGCGGTACTTCCTACAATGCGGGAATGGTTTCGCGCTACTGGTTCGAATCACTGGCAGGTATTCCATGTGATGTTGAAATCGCTTCTGAATTTCGTTACCGCAAGCCAGCGCGCCGTAAAGGAAGCCTGCTGATCACCCTGTCCCAATCTGGTGAAACGGCTGATACCTTGGCTGCCCTGCGGTTATCCAAAGAACTGGGTTATCTGACTTCGTTGACCATCTGTAACGTTGCCGGTTCCTCTTTGGTACGTGAATCTGAATTTGCCCTGATGACCAAAGCAGGGGCTGAAATCGGCGTGGCATCCACTAAAGCCTTTACCACCCAGCTAACTGTGTTGCTGATGCTGGTGGCTTACATAGGACGCCTGAAAGATGCAGATGCAGCACTGGAACAAGATATTGTCCATGCTCTACATGCCCTGCCAAGCCGCATTGAAAGCATGTTATCTAAAGACAAGCTGATTGAAGCATTGGCAGAAGATTTCTCTGAAAAACATCATGCACTGTTCCTTGGCCGTGGCGATCAATACCCGATAGCGGTTGAAGGTGCACTGAAACTGAAAGAGATCTCCTATATTCACGCAGAAGCCTATGCTGCTGGTGAATTGAAACATGGCCCGTTAGCACTGATCGATGCGGATATGCCGGTTATTATCGTTGCACCGAACAACGAATTACTGGAAAAATTGAAATCTAACATCGAAGAAGTCCGTGCCCGTGGCGGTTTGTTGTATGTCTTCGCCGATCAGGATGCAGGTTTCACTAACAGCGAAAACATGAAGATCATCTCCCTGCCTCACGTAGAAGAGCTGATCGCACCGATCTTCTATACCGTACCACTGCAATTACTGTCTTACCATGTTGCATTGATCAAAGGTACGGATGTGGATCAGCCGAGGAATTTGGCGAAGTCGGTGACGGTGGAGTAAGAGCCAATCTGTTTTAGTGTAGAAGAATAAAAAAGTTTTAATTTCTAAATCCGGCTTAGTCGTTAAAAGCTAACCGGATTTTTTTATGGTGAAAGTTAACATCCTGATACTCCCCCTACATAAATGCAAATGGTTGCTCCTGCAAATAAAAAATAACATGACATATTGAACAAGCCACTTATTTGGTTAAGAGAATCTTTTTGCAGGAGAAGTAGTATGAGTAACCATTATGATGTTTTGATCATAGGCGCTGGAGTTTCTGGTATTGGTATGGCGTGTCATTTGGCAAGGGAATGTCCTGATAAAAAAGTGGGGATCTTAGAACGTCGCCGTAATATAGGGGGAACTTGGGATTTATTTCGCTATCCAGGTATTCGTACAGATTCGGATATGATGAGCTATGGCTATAAATTCCGTCCTTGGACAGATACCAGTATTTTTGCTGATGGGCCTTCAATTAGACGCTATCTCCATTCAGTGGCAACAGAGTATGAAGTTGATAAGAAAATACAGTTCGGGTTAAAGATTATTCAAACTGACTGGTCAAATGAAACTTGCCAATGGACTGCTACTGCAATTGATGAATCCAGTGGAGAAACTCGGCAATTTACCTGTCATTTTCTTATCATGGCGACAGGTTACTACAACTATGATGAACCTCATTTACCCAAATTCCCCGGTGTTGAAAATTTCAAAGGTCTAATCATTCATCCTCAATATTGGCCTGAAGAATTGGATTACAAAGGAAAGCGAGTCGTTGTGATTGGAAGTGGTGCAACCGCAGTCACTTTACTGCCTGCAATGGCCAATGATACTGAACATATCACCATGTTACAGCGTTCCCCCAGTTATATTTTATCAATACCGGGAAGAGATAAGATTGCAGAACTGTTAAAAGGCATTATTCCCCAACGTTGGATTTATACGTTAAGTAAAAATCGCAATATCTTATTTTTTAGTTCTATGTATAAGATAAGCCGATATTTTCCTAACCTGGTCAGATCGTTTTTACTGGGATTGGTTCGCAGAAAAGTGGGGCCTGGTTTTGACATGAGACACCTTACACCAAAGTACATGCCATGGGATGAACGATTGTGTTTTGTTCCCGACAATAACCTGTTTAGGGTACTGAAAGAAGGCAAAGCGTCTATCGTTACCGACCAGATTGAGCGTATTACTGCAAATGGCATTTTGTTGAAGTCAGGTAAGGAATTACCCACGGATATCATAGTGACAGCGACAGGGCTGCAATTACACCTTATGGGGGGAATTGAATTTTTTATTGATGGGCAAAAGCCACAAAGTTATAACCAATTGTTATATAAGGGAACGTTGGTGCAGAATGTTCCTAATTTTGCTTATCTGGTTGGCTATATCAATAATGCCTGGACATTAAAAATTGATCTCTCGGCAGAATATATTTGTCGTTTGTTAAATGAGATGGATCGTCGCCATGCCAAGGTAGTCACACCGCATGCTCAACCGGATGAAATAGTAATTAATGAGCATATTTTTGGTAATTTGCGTTCAGGTTATGTGAGACGTGGTGAATCTGGTCTTCCTCGTCAAGGGCGTAGCCAAAATTGGCGTATTTCACATGATTATAAAAAGGATAAAGAGATATTTAGGCAATCTATTGATGATACGGCATTACGGTGGAAGTAAATTTTAACTCACGATTTGTGATGAGCCACTTCTTGGTCATCCAAGAGAAAATTCCCCCTGAGATAGCGCCAAAAATATGTCTTTCGGTTGAAAGTAACAAACCGAAGGCAAATCTCATGGCTTCAAAATAGCAGACATATCGCTTTAAAATTTCCAGTGCTATAGCTCATAAATATACTTGCACCTTTCGTTATATTTTGTCAGTTTTAATGAGATTAGTGGTATCTGATGAATATCTTTCAAGGCAGGGTAAGCATGAGTAAGAGTGTAGGTTTTATCGGCTGGCGCGGTATGGTCGGCTCAGTATTGATGCAACGGATGGTAGAAGAGCGGGATTTTGACGAAATAAATCCGGTTTTCTTTACTACTTCCCAACATGGGCTTCCTGCGCCGCAGTTTACAATAAATCGCGCAGGAAAATCAGGAGTCTTACAGGATGCTTTTGATATTGAGGCGCTGGGTGCGCTGGATATTATCATTAGCTGTCAGGGTGGGGATTATACCAATGAAATTTATCCCAAGCTGAGGGCAACCGGCTGGCAGGGATATTGGATCGATGCTGCTTCTGCACTGCGTATGAATGATGATGCCGTCATTATTCTTGATCCTGTTAACCATCAACATATTCAAAATAGCCTGAATAAAGGCATCAAAACCTTTGTTGGCGGTAATTGTACCGTTAGCTTGATGCTGATGTCATTGGGAGGGTTGTTTGCCAATGATTTGATTGAGTGGGCAGCGGTATCAAGTTATCAGGCGGCTTCTGGTGGTGGCGCTCGTCATATGCGTGAACTGCTGGTGCAAATGGGGATGCTGCATAATCAGGTTGCTGAAGAGCTACAGAACTCCGCTTCCGCAATTTTGGATATTGAGAAACGTGTAACGGATTTTACCCGCAACGGTTCATTGCCAACAGACCAATTTGGTGTTCCTTTGGCGGGAAGTTTGATTCCGTGGATTGATAAGCAACTGGAAAATGGACAGAGCCGCGAAGAATGGAAAGGTCAGGCGGAAACCAACAAGATCTTGAACACGGGCAAGAATGTGATCCCGATTGATGGTTTGTGTGTCCGTATTGGGGCATTGCGCTGCCATAGTCAAGCGTTTACCCTGAAATTGAAAAAAGATATCCCGATCCATGAAATTGAAACATTGTTGGCTTCCCATAACGATTGGGTGCGCGTGATCCCGAATGATCGTGAACTGACAATGCGTGAGTTAACGCCGGCAGCGGTGACTGGTACGTTGAATACACCAGTGGGTCGTTTGCGTAAGCTGAATATGGGGCCGGAATATTTATCTGCCTTTACGGTGGGTGATCAGTTGCTATGGGGAGCAGCAGAGCCTTTGCGCCGTATGTTACGTATTTTGCTGTAAGAATTCATATAGAGGGATAATATTTTATCCCAGATACACAGGGTTATCTGGGATAATAGGATTTTAGCAGTAATATTAGATATCAATATTTGCCGCTTTCAGGGCATTCTCTTCAATAAATGCTCGGCGAGGTTCAACCGCATCCCCCATCAGGGTTGTGAACAGTTGATCAGTGGCAATCGCATCTTTCACCGTTACACGCATCATACGACGTGTTTCTGGGTTCATGGTCGTTTCCCACAACTGATCCGGGTTCATCTCTCCCAGGCCTTTATAGCGCTGGACAGCAAGACCACGGCGTGACTCTTTAGTCAGCCATTCCAGAGCCTGTTCAAAGCTGCTTACTGCCTGACGACGTTCGCCACGTTCGATGTATGCACCTTCCTCAATCAAATTCCCGATCAATTCACCCAGTTTGGTAATACGGCGATATTCGCCACCATGGATGAAATCAAAATCCAGATTGTAGTTGGTGTCAACGCCATGTGTACGAATGCACAGAACGGGGTCGAAAACCTGACGTTCACGGTTCTCATGGATTTGATAGCTGTAAGTGCTACCATGCTGCTCGTTGTCATTCAGGCGAATAGCCAGTCCACCTACCCACTCTTCCACTTTTGCCTGATCGTTCAAGGCATCTTCAGTCAGTGTTGGATGGTAAATCAGGTTATTCAGCAGGGCCAGCGGATATAGACGTTCCATGCGACGGATGATTTTATGAGCGGCATTGAATTCAGTCACCAATTTTTCCAATGCTTCTCCTTTCAGGGCAGGTGCATGTGGATTGGTATACAACGCTGCGCCATCCAATGCGATGGACATCAGGTAGGCTTCCATTGCATCGTCATCTTTGATGTATTGTTCTTGTTTGCCTTTCTTCACTTTATACAATGGTGGCTGGGCGATGTAGACATAACCGCGCTCAATGATTTCCGGCATCTGGCGATAGAAGAATGTCAGCAACAGAGTACGGATGTGCGATCCATCAACATCGGCGTCGGTCATGATGATAATGCTGTGATAACGCAGCTTGTCTGGGTTGTATTCATCACGGCCAATTCCGCAACCCAAGGCAGTGATCAAAGTGGCGACTTCCTGTGAGGAGAGCATCTTGTCAAAACGTGCTTTCTCAACGTTCAGGATTTTACCTTTCAATGGCAGGATAGCTTGATTCTTACGGTTGCGTCCTTGTTTTGCCGAACCGCCCGCAGAATCACCCTCCACCAGGTAGAGTTCGGACAGGGCTGGATCGCGCTGCTGGCAGTCAGCCAGTTTGCCCGGCAATCCGGCCAGATCCAGTGCACCTTTGCGGCGGGTCATCTCACGGGCTTTACGTGCCGCTTCACGGGCACGGGCTGCGTCAATGATTTTGCCGACGACGGTTTTAGCATCGTTTGGGTTTTCCAGCAGGTATTCCACCAGCTTCTCATTCATCAGGGTTTCGACCACGGTTTTCACTTCGGAAGAAACCAGCTTGTCTTTGGTTTGGGAAGAGAATTTAGGATCAGGCACTTTAACGGAAATCACCGCAATCAGGCCTTCACGGGCATCATCACCGGTAGCACTGACTTTGGTTTTTTTGTTGTAGCCCTCTTTGTCCATGTAGCTATTGAGGGTACGGGTCATCGCAGTACGGAAGCCAACTAAATGAGTTCCCCCGTCGCGCTGAGGAATGTTGTTGGTGAAGCAGTAAATGTTTTCCTGGAAACCGTCATTCCATTGCATGGAAATTTCAACACCAATACCGTCTTTTTCGGTACAGAAATAGAAGACATTTGGGTGAATTGGGTTTTTATTGCGGCTCAGGAATTCAACAAACGCTTTGATTCCCCCTTCATAGTGGAAGAGATCTTCGGTATTTGTACGTTTGTCGATTAAACGAATGGCAACACCGGAGTTGAGGAATGATAATTCACGCAGGCGTTTGGCCAGAATATCGAATTCGAACTCAGTGTTAATCTTAAACGTATCCATACTTGGCCAGAAACGGACAGTCGTTCCTGTCTGCTCAGTATCACCGACGACTTTCAATGGTGACTGTGGCACGCCCAGACAATAGGTTTGTTCGTGAACCTTACCGTCACGGCGGATAGTCAGTTCCAGTTTTTCCGATAAGGCGTTAACAACAGAAACTCCCACGCCATGCAGACCACCGGAAACTTTATAGGAGTTATCATCGAATTTACCCCCCGCATGCAGCACGGTCATGATGACTTCTGCTGCTGAAACACCTTCTTCTTCGTGTATGTCGGTCGGAATACCGCGGCCATCATCCTGCACAGAAACTGAATTATCTGCGTGGATAGTGACAGTTATTTTGTCACAATGACCTGCGAGGGCTTCGTCGATAGCGTTATCAACAACCTCGAAGACCATGTGGTGCAGGCCGGTACCATCATCGGTATCACCGATATACATGCCTGGACGTTTACGGACGGCATCCAGCCCTTTTAATACCTTGATACTTGAGGAGTCATATGTATTCGACATCAACGTTTCTCGCTCATCTTAATCCTGTGGTTGAACCTCTATTTTGCCATGTTCTACGCGAAACATCCTGCTATTTACATCAATCATGTCTGTAACTTGCCCGGATGTGATTGCACTGACAAACACCTGGGCTTGCGTAGATTTCAGACGCTCGGCTAATAGCTGACGACGGCCGGCATCCAGTTCTGAGGCAAAATCATCAAGCAGATACAGGCATTTTTGCCCGCTCTGTCGGGTGAAATATTCACCCTGTGCTAACCTCAATGCGCACATCAGTAACTTCAACTGACCACGGGACAGCATATCTTCTACTGGTGTACCGTCCGCCCTGATCCGCAGATCGGCTTTATGCGGGCCGGAAGCGGTGTAGGTTAGCGATCTGTCGCGCTCAAACTGCCGCGCGAGCAGTTCCGCATATTCACTCTCTTTATCCCAACCCTGCTGGAAGCTGATACTGAGTGTGAATTCAGGTAAAAATTGTTTGCAGGTTTTTTCTATATCCTCGGAAATTCCTGCAATATATTCAGCCCGCCATTGACTAATTTCGGTTGCCAATGGAGCAAGTTCTCGATCCCAATGCTGGATTTGGCTGTAGCGGGTGACTTGTCGCAGTGCCGCATTCCGTTGCTTAAGCAGCCTTTTCAGGTTGACCCAGGCAGCAAAAAAGCGTGGCTCATTGTGAAAGCATCCCCAGTCAATAAAAGCCCGACGATATTTCGGGCCACCATTTAGCAACGTAAAACCTTCTGGCGTGATGAGTTGCATCGGCAGTATTTTCGCTAATTCAGCAATTTTATGTCCATCACTGCCATCTATCCTGACTTTGCTGTCGCCTTGGCGGTTTTTGCTTAATCCCACTGACAAAATACGTTCATAGGATTGCTGAGCAAGTCGTCCATGAAGAATGAATTCTTCGCAATCATGACGAATTACCCTCCCGGCCTGAATACTGCGAAAAGCACGGCCATGACCTAATGTATAAATGGCTTCCAATATACTTGTTTTGCCGCTACCGTTCGGCCCAACCAGAAAATTAAAACCGGTTGCCAGTGGCAGATCAGCATCCGCGATATTACGGAAATCGCGGATCAACAAACGCGAGAGAATCATATAATGAGTTAATTTTGTTACAGGCGCATTGGCATCACGACATAAGTCGCAGCCTGACTGGCTGAATTCTCAATTTTTACGCTGGATGTGGCATCTGTTAGCAGGAGACTCACTTGTTCGCATTTCAATGCGTTCAGAACATCCAATATGTAACTGACATTGAAGCCAATTTCCATTTCAGTACCCTGGTAACTGACATCAACAATCTCTTCTGCCTCTTCCTGTTCTGGATTATTGGCGGTAATTCTAAGCTGGTTTTCACTTAAGTAGATGCGGACGCCTCGGAATTTTTCATTGGACAAAATCGCTGCCCGTGAAAATGCCTGCTTAAGCATGTCGCAATTGGCTTCCAATGTTTTATCGGGATTTTTGGGTAATACACGACGATAATCAGGAAAACGGCCATCAACCAACTTTGAAGTGAAGATAAAATCACCAACATGAGCACGAATGTTATTGCTGCCAATCTGCAATTGCAGCGGATTGTCACCGCCGTCCAGCAGACGCATTAATTCAATGACGCCCTTGCGAGGTACGATCACTGAATGGGACGGCAGATCTTGCCCGATGCTCATGGAACAAACTGCCAGACGGTGGCCATCTGTGGAAATGGTACGCAGTTCTTCGCCTTCAGTTTCAAACAACATACCATTCAAGTAATAGCGCACATCCTGATGCGCCATAGAAAATTGGGTGGATTCGATCAGACGTTTCAGTGTGGCCTGAGGCAAGGAAAATTCGACTTCGCTCTGCCAGTCATCAAGATTGGGAAAATCTGAAGCGGGTAGAGTAGAGAGTGAAAAACGGCTGCGACCAGAACGAACGAGAATGCGATCGCTATCCAGTTCTACACTGATTTCTGCGCCGTCAGGCAACCCACGCCAGATATCGAAAAATTTACGTGCGGGGACAGTTGTTGCACCTTGTTCATGTGGCTGGGTCAGTGTAACCCGAGCCTTCATTTCCATTTCCAAATCGGTGCCTGTCAGCAGCAGGGCGCCTTCTGTTACCTGCAATAATAAGTTGCCTAAAATAGGCAGAGTAGGGCGACCGCCTAAGGGGCTGCTAACCTGTTGCAAAGGTTTTAATAATTGCTCACGTTCAATGATAAATTTCATAGCGCTAGGAAGACAGTGTTCTGATTAAGTTAGAAAAATCCTCTTTGATGTCGTGACTCTCTTCACGCAGTTGTTCGATTTTCCGACAAGCATGAAGTACGGTTGTATGGTCACGTCCACCAAAGGCATCCCCGATTTCAGGCAAGCTGTGATTGGTCAGCTCTTTTGCCAACGCCATTGCCATTTGTCTCGGACGGGCAACGGAGCGCGAACGGCGTTTGGAAAGTAGATCCGCGACTTTGATTTTGTAATATTCAGCCACCGTTTTCTGAATATTATCGATGGTTACCAGCTTTTCCTGTAGAGCCAATAAGTCACGTAATGCTTCACGTACAAAATCAATAGTAATCGCACGGCCTGTAAAATTGGCATTGGCAATAACTCGATTCAAAGCACCTTCGAGTTCACGAACGTTAGATCGCAGGCGTTTAGCAATAAAGAAAGCCACTTCCCCTGGCAACTGGATTTGATTCTCATCAGCTTTCTTCATCAGAATGGCAACGCGAGTCTCCAGTTCCGGTGGTTCAATAGCAACGGTCAATCCCCAGCCAAAACGGGATTTTAACCGATCTTCGACGCCATTTATCTCTTTCGGATAGCGATCTGATGTCAGAATAATCTGTTGATTACCTTCTAGCAGGGCATTGAACGTGTGAAAGAATTCTTCCTGGGATCGCTCTTTATTGGCAAAAAACTGAATATCATCGATCAATAGAGCATCCACTGAGCGATAATAACGTTTAAATTCTTCTATGGCATTGTTTTGCAATGCTTTTACCATATCCTGAACGAAACGTTCAGAGTGCATGTAAACCACTTTTGCATTGGCCTTGCGTGCCATAATGCTATTGCCGACAGCATGCAAAAGGTGGGTTTTGCCCAGTCCGGTTCCGCCATAAAGGAACAGAGGATTGTATGCTCCTCCAGGGTTATCAGCCACTTGTCTGGCGGCAGCTCTGGCGAGTTGGTTGGATTTACCTTCAACAAAGTTATCGAATGTATGCTTAGGATTAACATTGGAACGATAGGATAACTCTGGCTGAGCTTTTACGTTATCCCAGCTTGGGCGCACTGATGAACTGGACGGCGCAGCAGCCACCGGCATATCGGCAATGATTTTCTGAGATTTAGACTGGTTTGGCGAAACAGGCTTATTCCCTACTTCAAAACGCAGTAACGGTACTTCAGGACCACAGAAATCATTTAATAACAAATTGATATTATTAATATATTTCTCCCTTACCCAATCCAACACAAAACGGTTGGGGGCATAGAGAGCCAAAGTGTTATCACTCAGTTCTGCCTGAAGGGGTCGTATCCACATACTGAATTCTGTGGCAGGTAACTCATCCTGCAATCGGGCAAGACATTGCTGCCAAAGCGAAAGTGACACGGCGAACTCCCCTAAAACAAGACCAATAAAAGAAACCGGAATAAAAGATACGTTATATTGGGCACAAGGCGTTATTCCTCGTGGCGAGGAAGATAGCATGTACCTTGTGGCGATTTTTAACATCATCGCTCCCCAGAAATCCACATAATCTGTATATAGAGAGACTGGGATCGGGATCAACGATCATAACGCAAAAGACGACACAAATCCTCATTCTTTTACACAGCTTTGACGCTTTTTATCCACAGGGAGATCACCATGCTTTGGCACTTGCAGAATATAAAGGCCCATAAGAGATACTGTAGTGGAATCATGGTATATAGCAAACTTCATTTAATTATCGTTTGAAATTCAATATGCAAATGATGTTATGTTCACACATTAAGAATGCAACGATCTGTGTATGATCCTTGCGCTTTATTACACAGTCCGTATAATCTTGCACCCTGCGTGTTATGCCAACGATTTTTTCCGGTTAGGTCTGGTGAGAATTTGGGGTTAGCACTTCGGGTAGCAAAAAGTCTGACCTGTCTGTGATTGATTGAAATAAAAAAATCCGACAGGGAGGCGGTCAGGCTCGCATTATCTTAGATTGACGAGGGGTAGTACATTTTATTACAATCCTGCCTCTTTCTATATATTGATGTTGCGACTGAGGCATCGGTGTCTACTTTATTCTCACTGGTCGCCAACGCATTTGCTGAATCAGTAACAAATTTTAAGCTAGGTAGAAATCGCTATGAAACGCACTTTTCAACCATCCGTACTGAAGCGTAACCGTTCTCACGGCTTCCGCGCTCGTATGGCCACTAAAAATGGTCGTCAGGTTCTGGCTCGCCGTCGTGCGAAAGGCCGTGCTCGTCTGACTGTTTCTAAGTAATAAAGCTAACCAACCAAGTGGTTAAGCTCGCTTTTCCGAGGGAGTTACGTTTGTTAACTCCCGAGCATTTCACTTATGTTTTCCAGCAGCCGCAACGGGCAAGCTCCGCAGAGATAACTATTCTTGGGCGCTTGAATGAGCTGGGGCATCCCCGCATCGGTCTAACCGTCGCCAAAAAAAATGTTAAACGCGCCCATGAGCGTAATCGTATCAAGCGACTAGCTCGTGAAAGTTTTCGTTTAAACCAGCATAAATTGCCTCCAATGGATTTTGTGGTTTTGGTGAGGAAAGGGGTCGCTGAGCTCGATAACCGTGAGCTAACGGAAGCTTTGGGCAAATTATGGCGTCGTCACTGTCGCTTGGCTCGCGCCTCCTGATTGCTTTGATCAGAGGCTACCAGTTAGTGATTAGTCCACTGCTGGGGCCTCGTTGTCGTTTCAATCCTACCTGTTCCCACTATGGTATAGAGGCATTGCGCAGGTTTGGGATGATAAAAGGCAGTTGGTTAACAGTGAAACGCGTATTAAAATGCCACCCTTTACACGAAGGTGGTGATGATCCTGTCCCACCTAAAAAAAACGACGATAACAGAGAACATTAACGATGGATTCGCAACGCAATCTTCTTCTCATCGCTCTGCTGTTTGTTTCGTTCTTGGTCTGGCAGGCGTGGGAAAATGATAAAAACCCACAACCAACGGCCCAGATCACGCAGCAAGCAAATACTACGCTGAGTAGCGAAGCAAGCAGTGGGCAAGGTAAACTGATCACCGTGAAAACGGATGTGCTTTCATTGCACATTAATACCCGTGGCGGTGATATCGAGGAGGCTGATCTGCTGGCCTATCCTGATACTCTCGGTTCCAAAACTCCGTTCAAATTGCTGGAAACAACCCCTGAATTCACTTATCAGGCTCAAAGTGGATTAACGGGTATCAATGGTCCAGATAATCAAGCTGAACGCCCACTTTATCATGCCACTCAGGATAGCTTTGTTTTGGCTGATGGTCAGAATGAATTGCGTATTCCAATGACTTATACTGCGCCGGACGGCGTTGTTTATGTCAAGACTTTCGTTTTAAAACGTGGCGACTATGCAGTTTCTGTTGATTACAACGTCAATAACGTCACCGATAAACCATTACAGATGGCGTTTTTCGGTCAGTTGAAGCAGAGCGTTGAGCTGCCAAAACATCGTGATACTGGCAGCAGCAACTTTGCCCTGCATACTTATCGTGGTGCTGCTTACTCTTCTGATGAAGAAAAATACGAAAAATACAAATTTGATGATATTGAAAGTAAAGCGCTTTCCGTGACCACAAAAGGTGGCTGGGTAGCGATGCTCCAGCAATATTTCGCCACTGCGTGGGTTCCGGGAGAAGGCAAAACCAGTACTTTCTATACCAAAGACCTGAAAAACCAAAAAATGGCGATCATCGGGTACAAAGGTGAAGACATCAATATTGCGCCAAACAGCCAGCAGAATATCTCTTCTACCCTGTGGGTTGGCCCTGAAATTCAGGACAAAATGGCAGCGGTTGCACCACATCTGGATCTGACCGTGGATTACGGTTGGTTGTGGTTTATTTCTCAGCCATTATTCAAGTTGCTGAAATTCCTGCATGAGTTCATCGGTAACTGGGGCTTCTCCATTATTGCGATTACCTTTATCGTGCGCGGTATCATGTATCCGTTGACCAAGGCGCAATACACTTCAATGGCGAAAATGCGCCTGCTGCAACCAAAAATCACGGCGATGCGTGAGCGTTTTGGTGATGATCGCCAGCGCATGAGCCAGGAAATGATGGCGCTATATAAAACAGAGAAAGTGAATCCGCTGGGTGGCTGTTTGCCTCTGGTGATTCAGATGCCAATCTTCCTGGCGTTGTATTACATGTTGATGGGTTCTGTTGAGTTGCGCCATGCACCATTCATTGGTTGGATTAAGGATTTGTCTGCCCAAGATCCTTACTATATCTTGCCATTGCTGATGGGTGTGACCATGTTTGTTATCCAGAAACTGTCGCCGACTACCGTGACTGACCCAATGCAGCAGAAGATCATGACCTACATGCCTGTCGTGTTCACTGTCTTCTTCCTGTGGTTCCCATCTGGTCTGGTGTTGTACTACATCGTTAGTAACCTGGTTACCATTATCCAGCAGCAAGTTATTTTCCGCAGTCTGGAAAAACGTGGCTTACATACCCGCGAGAAAAAGTAGCTGGTTTTTTTAAATTAAAACAAATATAAGTGGAAGGCGGTCATTGGCCGCCTTTATTATTTTAGTTTTGAAAGATAACGAATATAGGTCAAAAGAGAGAATTTCATGAATACCACCGATACGATAGTCGCTCAGGCCACTCCTCCGGGACGAGGCGGTGTAGGCATTCTGCGTATTTCTGGCTCTAAAGCTGCGGAAGTTGCTGAGGTGGTATTGGGCAAACTCCCAAAACCTCGTTATGCCGATTACCTTCCCTTCTGTGATGCAGATGGTTCTGTACTTGATCAAGGCATTGCACTTTATTTCCCTGGCCCTAATTCATTTACGGGGGAAGATATTCTGGAGCTTCAAGGGCACGGTGGGCCGGTTATTCTGGATTTGCTATTAAAGCGTATTCTGACTATTTCCGGTGTACGCATTGCCAATCCAGGCGAATTCTCTGAACGTGCTTTCCTCAATGATAAACTTGACTTGGCACAGGCAGAAGCCATTGCAGATTTGATCGACGCCAGTTCTGAACAGGCAGCACGTTCCGCGATGAATTCTTTGCAAGGCACGTTCTCTAACCAAGTACATCAAATGGTAGAAGCGCTGACTAACTTGCGGATCTACGTTGAAGCCGCGATTGATTTTCCTGATGAAGAGATTGATTTCCTTTCCGATGGCAAGATAGAAGCTAAGTTAGATGAAGTGATCGCAGAACTGGAGCACGTTTGTTCACAGGCGCGTCAGGGCAGTTTGTTACGTGAAGGCATGAAAGTTGTGATTGCAGGGCGCCCAAATGCAGGTAAATCCAGTTTGCTCAATGCATTGGCAGGCCGTGAAGCCGCGATTGTGACTGATATTGCGGGTACAACGCGCGATGTTTTGCGTGAACATATCCATATTGATGGAATGCCGCTACATGTGATTGATACGGCCGGCTTGCGCGAAGCCAGTGATGAGGTGGAACGTATTGGTATTGAGCGGGCATGGCAGGAAATTGAGCAAGCGGATCGCGTGCTGTTTATGGTGGACAGTACGACAACGGATGCCATTGAACCTGCGCAAATCTGGCCGGAATTTATGGCTAAGCTGTCAGAATCGCTGCCTGTTACCGTCATTCGCAATAAGACAGATATGACTGAGGAAGAAACGGGCGTTACGGAAGTCAGTGGCTATACATTAATTCGTCTCTCTGCCCGTGATGGGGAAGGTATCGATTTTCTGCGTGATCACCTAAAAGAAACTATGGGTTTTAACAGCAATACAGAAGGTGGTTTCCTTGCCCGTCGTCGTCACTTGCAGGCATTAAACACAGCAGCGGAACATTTACAGGAAGGCCATCAACAGCTCGTTTTTGCCCGTTCAGGGGAACTGCTGGCAGAAGAACTGCGTTTGGCACAGCAAGCATTGAGTGAAATCACCGGTGAATTCACTTCCGATGATTTACTTGGGCGGATTTTTTCCAGTTTCTGTATTGGGAAATAATATCATTAGCTGATTAGCCACAATGATACTCAATCCTCGCTCCGCTTGAGAGCGAGGTGGGATTTACCTCAATGTAAAATCGAGGGTCAGTGTAACGTTAGACCCTGTGCCTGCTGGTATGGGGCCAACTGAATTGGCATTATTGATAGCATCAAGTGCGGCATTATCCAGTGTGCTATTGCCAGAGGAATTAACTACCTTGGCAGCAGCTAATGTGCCGTCGTCTAGCAGGGTAAAATTAACTGTGACTATACCTTGTTGCTTCATCCTCTTTGCCTTGCGGGGATAGCGTTTATGGCGTTCAATTTCTTGCCTCAGTCTTGCATAGTAATTGTCCACTTCGCTATTTCCTTGCCCCACCAAGGGTTGTGACGTTGCCGCGCGGCTCATACTGCCTTCTGAATTAGCCTGATCGCTACCGTGCGTTTCCTGCTCTGTCTGATTGTCTTTCTGTACCTGCGGTGATTGGGTGGTTTTCTTTTCTGCCATTTCTTGCGGTTTTTCTTTCTGTTGCTTTTGACGTTTCTTGGGTTTATCGGCTGCTGGCGGTTTGGCTACCTTATTTTCAGGGTGAATGGCTTTATCCAGCGCGAGTTCCGGTTTTATTGGTGATTCCGGTGCAGTCAAAAGTGGGGCTGGAGGAGAAACAGGCTCCGGCTTATTTTCCCACGATGGGGCAGCAACCATCGTAATAGATAACCCCAGAGTAGAAGCGTCACTGTTGATATGATGTGCAGTGTCATCATCATATGGAGTATGTCGGTTAAACAACCATATTAGACTGGTATGGAATAAAATGGCGATTAGGATACCAACCAGCAATCTTCTTCTGGGAATCAATGGAAAACAAGCGGCTGAATTATCTAATATGGCTGTGTTGGTCATACTATCCTCTAATCAAGTCCTTAAAACTGGCTGGTCAAACTGAGTTTAAAAGTTCTGCCCGGCGCTGGAATCATCGAACGTGTCAGCGGATCGAGATAGTAGCGGTTAGTTAGGTTTGTGCCAGTTAACTCCATTGATATAGAGGGAGTGATTTGGTAGCTGATATAGGCATCAACCGTAAACACCGGATTCCAGCGCATTGGGTTATTGGATTGCCCCTTATAAATGTCTGGTAAGGCATTCATCAGCCATTTTTCATCTTTGTTTTCTGCCTTGCTGTGGTAGAGCATTCGGCTGCCTAGTTCCAGTTTTTCATCAAACAGGCGGCCGCCGACGGTCAGGTTAGCTGAGTATTCTGGCTGGATAGAGGTGCGCAAATAACCGCCAGGGAAACCGCCATCAATACATTCAGGTATGCCATAACGATTCTGGGAATCCAGTCTCATGACAGAATTACTATCACATACCTTGTTTTTCATGTTATAGACCAACCCCATATCGGCAAAGAAACTGCCGTTGTCATAACGTGCCTGTAGTTCCAAACCAGCCAATTTCTGTTTATCCAATTGGGAGAATTTATAGGTATTGTCCCTGTCGAACACATTTTCAATGATGGTATTGTAATAAGAGAGTTTGATATCGGCATGGCGTTCAGCTTCGACTAATTGGCTGAAATCGTAGACTAAGCCGACTTCTGCGGTTTTGGCACGTTCAGGTTTGAATTTATGGCCTATTTGGTTGGTTGTAGAGCCTGAAAAACCGACGGTATCTTCAAAAATGCTGGGCATTCTTACTGCTTCGGCATAGCGGGCGTAGATACGGAAATTGTCGGTGACATAGGCCGTCGCGGAGAAAGTAGGTGCCCAAGCGTGATCCTTACGTTTTGGCGCAGGTTCCCAAGGATCGTCAACAGCAGGGCCTGGTACGCCATTGGCATCCACTTTTTCGCCGTACTCATATTTATAAGCTTCTTTGCCACTGATTGGATCGATAACCTTTTCATTCATATCCAGTTGATCATTGAAATAGGGGTTACTGTTTTTACTCAGCTTGCCATTGTTAGGATCGTAATTCCAAGTGAATTCTTTTAGAACCATATAGCGTTTTTGCCCATCACGATCAAGAATAGAGTTGGTTGATAAACCTATTTCTTTTAATTTATTAGACAATTCCTTGCGTTCTTTTCGGCTCAATTTTCCATGCAATCTTTTCTTGAGATAATCAGATTCTTTTGCTGTCGGCGTTTGGTAATAACTCATTGCATGGCCAATGGTTTCCCGTTGTTTCTGGTAACGGTTATCTCTTGCGGCACGTCGTTCATTAAGTAAATCATCTTGAGACCAATAAGAAACGCGCTTGGCTCCAGCATTCAGCTCCAGCCATGAAGCTGGCCGCCAGTTAAAGTTAAAGGCGAGATTGATTTCCTGACGTTGTCCTTTCCGCGCCGGTGACTGGAAGAAATATAGATTGGTTGAATTATAATCATCATTGGAATCGAGGCGTTCCCGTTTGAAATTCCCCATTAAGGTCAGCTCTAAACTAGGGTGTAGGGTAAATTTATTGGAAAGATCGACACCCCAACGATTGTTTTGAGAATGGGTGATGGCGGTATTGATCAATGTGCCATCAATATTGGCGTTTCTGCCCTCAAGGCCATCTTCCCAACGCCAGTCTCTATCGGTGGGAGTGCGAGGATATCCTCCGGCGGTGTTGGTATTGCTGGTGGTGCGAGTTGTCCATAAGTTCATGTCGAAGTCGACATAGGGGTTATTCTCAGGCTGCCATTTATAGGTCAGGTTAGCAGCTTTCTGGTGAACTTTCGCTAATGGCCATTGAGGAACTTTATTTTTTTCGGGTGTAACCCAGCCCAAGCGCGAAGGCATGATATCACCAAATTCCATATGGGTATGACGAAACCCCAACTGTAGAGTCTGATCTTCGGTGAAACGCCAAGTATTTTTAATTAATACAGAACGCATTTCACTGGAAGTATTGGGAACTTCATTGCCGGGGCGATAGATACGAGCCGCAAAAGGCAGATATGGGTCCAGTGTTGTCTGGACATTCTTCATGAGTTCCCTGTCATTTTCCGTAATGGGTTCATCATAGCGATGGGCACCACCTTTTCCGGCAAAATAGTTACCCTGACGACGGTATGCATAGGCCAGCATTAGGTCAAAATATTCCTGCCGTGTTCCTAATGCGAAACGGAAGGCATTATCTTTGAAGCCAAACAGTTTATTGTCTTTCGATGAATGAGGCGTAACTTGCAACTCCGGATCGGTTTCAACCTTATTTTGGATAAAGTTAGGAATATCGCGGTAGTCTTGTCCCAATGATAGGGACGGTGTGCGCTCTCTCACTGAGTTGCTACTGGTTTCCAGTTTAGCATTGATGCCAAAAGTTTCCCCTTTCGGCACCACATCATCAATACTTAATGTTTTGATGGATACAGCGCCGCCGACAGAACTTTTAATTCCACGGCTCAGTGAAGGACCCTTTTCGATTTCAATGCTACTGATTAAATTTGGATCGATGTAGTTACGGTTATTGGCTCCATTATAACCACGCCCTACGGTAATAGCTTGTTCTGTGCCATCAATAGTGACGGGAATTCGCCCCTGTCCCTGAATGCCACGGATATTGACATCCAGAGCACTACTATTGCGGGCGTCACCGCTATATACGCCAACCGCATCTTTCAGTAAATCGGCAGGAGAGGCCCCTTTGTAACGCTCTATTTGTTTTTTGCCGATGTAGATATTGGAGATATCTTTGTCATAGACTGCGTTATAACCCTCTTCATCTTTAGCGCTGTTATCCGTGACACGAATCTTGCCCAGATCAGTTTTGCTGTTTGCGGTTGTGACCGTAGGTTCGGATTCAGCAAATAGGGGGGAGGCTGTCAGTGAAAAGGCCAGTGACAATGCAATTGTTATAGGGGTAAACTGTGTTTTAACTCGATATACCATTGATGTCTCTTGCCTCGCTT
The DNA here is from genome assembly GCF_014467265.1 of Xenorhabdus sp. TS4. NCBI lineage: Bacteria > Pseudomonadati > Pseudomonadota > Gammaproteobacteria > Enterobacterales > Morganellaceae > Xenorhabdus > Xenorhabdus sp. TS4. Next base: position 44,596 of record NZ_NKHQ01000016.1, read on the forward strand.
TGTCGATTATCATCACATAAATAAAAAACATAACACTTTGATTAAAAATACTTTTCCAGTCTGATTAGCACTTCGTTTTTGTTATAGCTGTACAGCCAATCCACATTGCTGTGATTACGTCGATGGCGGAAAGTGAAAGAAGGTGTCATACCCCATATTTCAGCGGCAGGGACTTTAATAACAGCGGTATATATTTGCTCATTTTCTTGCCGTTTAACTTCAAATATCGGGTTATAAGCATCAAAGTGGCGGACTCTTAGCGTGGCAAACAGTGAGCCATTAATACCAGTATAAATCTGCCCGGCTATCCCTGCCCGAAAGCCCCATTGTTGATAACTATCAGTAGGATGCTGGTCGTTATTCCGATATACCCAGTCACCACCGCCAAACAGAACAAATTCTTTGCTGATAGCATGGGATAGGGTGAGGTAGGAAGAGGTAAGTTCACCATTTTTCCAACGGTAAGTTTGTTTATGTCGCAGTTGCTTATGCTCAAGTTCAACATTAAGGGCTGTTTGCTTGGTTAATACCCATCTCCATTCTGTTTTGGCACCTATGGAGTGAGAGAAGGGATAACCAGCACGTTGTTTATATTCATACAGAGGGCCGAAGGAGACATCGTGGTTACTGCTTTTATAGTTGTATCCCCCGACCAGCAGAAATGTATTCTCGTTTTCATCATGGTAATCACGATAGTTTTCACCATAAATCAAGCCGCGGCCAAAAATGCCATGATGACCGGAAAGTTGGTAACGTCGGCTTAATGTCGCATCATAAGACATGCCCCACGCTTTGATGGCTTTTGGTATATGGCGTTCTTTATGGCAGCCACCGTTAGGATTAGGGATTAGACAAGTGGGGGGAGACTGGGAAGACATATTCACATTATCGTTATAGGCATAACCGACGGAGAAAGAGCCGCGCCAGCCATTTCTCAGTGCTATTGCTTTTAGATAGCTGTCGATATTTTTCACAACCGTTTCTGGTAATTCGTGCTGTTTGCTTAATCCGGTAAACAGTTGTTCAGATTCCCGATTTTTATGATCTTCAAAATAGACGCGGGCCAGTTCCAATTTAATACGAGTGAAGTCCGATTGTTGGTTCAGAATTTGTTGATAATGATAGGCAGCGAGGTCCAAGTTTCCTTCAAAGCGAGCCAGGCTACCCTGAGCAAAGGAGACCAACATAACATCATGCCCTGGCATTTTTTGGTAAGTAGTCAGAAAACGTTTGACATCTGACCACTGTTGGTGGTTGATGGCAAGGTAGAGAGCTTGGCTGATATCATTCAGGTTGTTTTCTACCTGAAATGTTTGTCCATTAATAACAATTAACGATGAACCATTTTTAGTAAAAACGGGGTCGGGTGTAATCAGATTGGCTTCATTTTCTCGTTGATTGTGCTGTGTTTCCTGCCAGATTTTGTGGCTGGTATCTTCATCGGCATATGTTGGCAGGGACAGGCATAAAGCCATAAGTGCCGTTAATAATATAGGGGTTGTTCTATTATCAGACATCATAAAACCAGATCACAAAGCCCACGTTAAAAATAAATGGCAATAAATAAATCCGTTAAATAAAACAGAGAACAATGCCATTTTGGCATTGTTCTCTGAAAAATTAATGACTACTGTTTAGAACCACCAAAAGCGGTATCTTTGGAACTGTCACCTTCAAATCTGGCATATCCGGCCAGACTGGAAGCACTGTCACCAAAGAAGTGACCTTGAGTTGTCCCATCAAGAGCACCAATCTTGGCATCACCCTCAAACCTGGCATCATCATAGATATCGGCATCGATATTTAATGTCATTGCAGTATTTGACATAGAGCCAACCAGCGTTTGCTCACCAAAGTTTGCGGTCAATGTACCAGAGAGTGCATTGTCACCACTGTATTGGTTAATACCTTGCACCACATAGGTTGCTGTACCATCGGTTGGCATATTGGTGGTGATATCCTTGCCTGCATAGTAAACCGTATGGGTGTTATCACCAGCTTGACCGGTCTGAGACCATTCACCGAAGTAAACGTCAGCATTGGCAACTTTGCTGAAATGGAATACACCCATACCGCCATGAGAGCCTGGTGCACCTGCTCTTGAGATGTTATGAATCCCATTACTGTCCTCTGGTGCCATGCGAGTCAAGCCAGAAAAACCGATGAGTTTTCCTCCACCGATTGAACTGACCCCAATGCCAGGGGCACCACTCGCACCACCATGTGAATTTGAACCCGTTTCGGTTGCACCAACCTTAACATATGATGGCGTGCTTATTTGATTCTGCCCAAAACCGACTTCTGCCTGAGCCTGTGCCATAAATCCCAATGTGCCTAAAGCGGCGATTAATACGTTGAACTTTTTCATCATTATCCTCGTTTGGAATGGGGGATCCCTCGTTACCCAATCTTAAAAACGGCCTGATCTATCGCGCGAGAAAAAAGTACACCGTTCAAATGATAATGTAAATGATAATTATTATTATTTGTTTCACTAATAATAGGGTTTATTAGTCAATATCTTTTTTTATTTTATTGATTTTTATTTTATTTTTTGCATTTTGGGTAAGGTTTAATCTATCTGATTTTTTTTTAAAATGTGAGGTTGGTAGATTTTATTTACTGAGGTTATTTTGTTATTAACAAGTTAATTAGCACTAAAAAAGTTTCTAATGTAATTAAATTAATAGTGTTATATAACGACTCATATAATTAAATAAAGTTAATACATATATTTTATATGGGGAAATATTCATCCTTTATTGTGGAAAATAATGAGTTATGATGAAATTTGAGAACAAAGAACCAATCAAATAAATTTTCACCTATATCTTTATTTCCTGCATTGCAGGAAGCCACCATTTAAAAGAATAAAGGTATATCAATTTTCATATATCTATCTGGCTGAAAAAAGCCTAATTGGAGATGCATTATGGAAGCAAAAATTGTTATTCAGTCTGCTGAAGAAAGGACAGATCTTGGTGATAAGGTAGAGGAGCTTATTGATAACAATTGGCCTCTATTTATGAATTATGATGCAGTTGCTGAACAACATTGGCGCAAATTATATGAACTGGGTTTTAGTCACTTTCAAAAATTTGCCATTCTGCAACAGGGGAACGAAGAGCGTCTTATTGGTTTACTGAACTCAATTCCTTTTCCTTGGGAAAATCGCTCATTAGATCAATTGCCTGATGAAGGATGGGATGCTGTATTTGACGCTGGTGGGAAAGCTAAGGGAAAAGTACAAGCCAACATGGTATCTGCCCTGAGTGTGACGGTTGATCCTGCGTTCCGCGGGAAAAATATTCCTGCTTTATTGATTAATAGTTTGAAACAGACTGCCAGAGATGAAGGCTTACAGGGTCTGGTTGTTCCTGTCAGGCCGAGTTTGAAAAGCCAATATCCCCTGCAAGACTTCATCGAATATTGCGGATGGAAAAATGATAAAGGCGAATCGTTTGATCCGTGGATCCGCACCCATTGTCGATTAGGTGCCAAAATCATTAAGCCTGCCCTGCGTTCCATGGATATTTATGGCACTTTGGAACAGTGGCAGGAATGGACAGGCATGAAGTTTCCGCAAAGCGGGGAATACGTCATTCCGGGTGGTCTGGTGCCATTGGTGGTAGATGTTGAAAAACAGATGGCTTATTACATTGAGCCTAATTTGTGGATGTACCACAGTCTTGATTAAAAATATTTCTCTAACTGTATCTGTACTTCGTTTTTATCGTAACTGTATAACCAGTTCACATTACTGTGATTGTGTCGATGGTGGAAAGTTAAAGATGGTGTCATGCCCAATATCTTAGTGGCAGGAAATTTAATGGCGGCAGTATAGATTTGTTCATTATCCTGGCGTCTGGCACCCAATAATGGGCTGTAAGCGCCGAAGCGTTGTTTTCTCAGTGTGACAAGCAGCGAGCCATTAATGCGGGAATAGAGTTGCCCAGCTATTCCCGCACTTACTCCCCATTGTTGATAGCGAGCCATTGGTTGTTGATTATTTCGATAGCTCCAATTGCCACCACCAAACAGAACTAATTTATCATTGATGGCATGAGATAGGCTGAAATAGGATGAGGAAAGTTCGCCGTCTTTCCTGCGGTAAAGCGGCTGATAACTCAATTTTTTATGTCCAAATTCAACATTAAGGGCGGTTTGTTCGGTGATAGCCCACTGCCATTCTATTTTGGCACCGATGGCATGGTATTCGGTATTCCCTGCACGCTGTTGATATTCAAATAAGGGGCCAAAGGAGAAATCATGGCTCCTGTTTTTATAGTTGTAGCCACTGATCAGCAGGAACATATTTTCGTTTTCGTCGTGATAATTGGGATAATTTTCACCATAAATCAGACCTCGGCCAAAAATGCCGTGATGGCCGACAAGCTGGTAACGTCGGCTTAAGGTAGCGCTGTAAGTCCCACCCCATGCTTTGATAGATTTTGGCACGCCACGTTCAATTATGCACTTTCCCTTTATGGAACGTAGGCAGATGGGTTTCTGATTTGGAGACATATTGATATTATCGTCATAGGCATAGCCAAATGAGAATGAACCGCTCCAATCATTTCTTGAGGTTATTGCAGCCAGATAACGGTCAATATTCTTCAAGACCATGTCTGGTAACTGATATTGTTTACTGATTTCTTTAAATAACTGAGCGGATTCTTGGTTTTTGTGATCTTCAAAATAAATACGAGCCAGTTCCAGTTTAATGCGGGTAAAATTCGGTTTTTGACGTAGGATCTTTTGATAATAAGAGGTAGCAAGCGTTAAATTCCCTTTAAGATGTGCTAGCCCGCCTTGAGCAAAATCGCTAAGTAACGGATCATACCCAGGAATTTTTTGATAAATCGGCAGAAGGCGTCTGACGTCTTGCCACTGCTGATGGTTAATGGCAAAGTACAGTGCTTGACTGATGTCCTTAAGATTGTTTTCAACTTTAAGTTCTTGTCCATGAGTCATGGTTAATGAGAAGCGATCTTTTATAGAAACGGAATTTAGAACTTTCTTTTTCTGTTTATTGTGTTGTTGATTATATCGTGCTCCTTGCCAAATCTTGTGGTTAATATCTTCATTGGCACAAACTGCTGGGGACAGGAATGAGATCAACAGTACTATAAGTAATATTGGAAATATTTCCTTTTCAGTCACTTTTTTTTGATCAGACATAGCAAAAACCCGATTCATAAGGCCCCTATTTATTTGAAATAAACAATTTGGAAATAAATAGAGTTAAAGAAGATGAAGAGGAAAACAGTGCCCAAAATGACACTGTTTTCTGAGGAATTAATTATTTAATTCTAGTACCAAAGAAATCAGTGTCTTTTGTTCTGTCGCTATAATATAAAATGTGGCCTTCCAAAGAGTTAATGTTAGCACCAGATAATTCTCCAAAAGTGTGCCCAATCATGCCGTTGGCTCTGGCGCTACCTAAAAACTTGCCGTTATCATTTATCTTGGCCTCAATACCTACAGTTTGTGAACTATTGCTCATTGAGCCACTCAATACGTAATAATCAAAATCTGCGACAAAATGACCGGAGAGGGGGTTTTTGCGGTTATCTTGGCTAACGCCTTTTACGTTATAGATTACAGTACCTCTGTCTGGCAGTTTGGTTGTCACCTCCTTGCCTGTATTAAAAACAGTATGGGTGATCTCCGAAGTATCGGGCGTTTTTTGTGCCCATTCCCCAAAGTAAATTTCCCCCTTTTCCTTCTCGAACAGAAAATGGGGATTGGTTTCTTGCTGGTTTATACTATCCGCAATTTTTGCTTGAGCTTGTGCGATAAATCCAACAACACCTAACATGGAGATTAATAATATATTGAGCTTTTTCATAAGCAGCCTCACAGAGTATTGAATGTCTTGTTATCCTGTTATAAGAACGTCCTGAATTTTTCGGGTGAAAGTTTTGCACAAAAAACGCACAGAAAATAAAATGTATACTGGACAAATGGTGGTGTAAATAATAAGTTATTATTATGTTTTGTGTTCGTTGAATGTCATTGTTTGCACAAATTAGCGTTTACGTAAATTAGAATTTAATTATTTGAAATAAATAAAAATAATATTAATGAAGAAGGGTAACAGTGCCTCAAATGACACTGTTTTCGGAAGGGATTAAATTATTACTGTTTAGTTCCTCTGAATATAATTCCTTGTCCCTCTTTATCAAATATGGCCCACCCTGATAGAAAGGGGGTGATATGAGGTAATTCAACGAATTTCCCAAGGGAAACTCCATCCATTTTCTCATGGTACACCCTATCAATAGTACCGCTGCCTGTGGCCTTACCTAAAAATTCGCCATTGTCCTTTATATTGGCATCAATACCTATAGTTAGTGAACTGTTGCTCATTGAGCCAACCAGTTTTTTGCTATCAAAATTTGCGGTTAATTTGCCGTAGAGAAAATGACGGCCAGTAAAGTCTGGAGTGCCTTTTACTGTATAGACCGCAGTGCCGTTATCAGGCAGCTTGGTTGTTACCTCCTTGTCTGTATTAAAAACAGTATGAGTGATCTCCGAAGTATCGGGCGTTTTTTGTGCCCATTCCCCAAAGTAAATTTCCCCCTTTTCCTTCTCGAACAGAAAATGGGGATTGGTCTCTTGCTGGCTTATACCATCCACAATTTTTGCCTGAGCTTGTGTGATAAATCCAATAATGCCTAACATAGCGATTAATATATTGAGCTTTTTCATAAGCAACCTCACAGAGTATTGAATGTCTTGTTATCCTGTTATAAGAGCGTCCTGAATTTTTCGGGTGAAAGTTTTGCACAAAAAACGAACTGAAGATAAAATGTATACTGGACAAATAGTGGTGTAAATAATAAGTTATTATTATGTTTTATGTCTGTTGAGTTTCATTGTTTTCGCAATTGGAGTTTACCTGAATTAGAAATTAATATATTGAAATGTAATGTTATTGTTGTAAGTGAGATGAAAGGGAAAACAGTGTCATTTTGACACTGTTTTCTGGTAAATGAATAATTATTCTTTAGCACCACCGAAAGCAGTATCTTTGTTTCTGTCGCCATCAAATTTGGCATACCCTGCTAGTGCTGAGGCGGAATTACCGTAGAATTTCCCATCGGTAACCCCATTAATACTCTCGTTGGCTGTGGCCTTACCTGAAAATCCGGCATTGTCATTTATATTGGCATTAATACCAATATTTAGTGAACCATTACTCAGTGAGCCATCCAATTTTTTGGTACCAAAGTTTGCGACGAGTTTGCCGGAGAGGAGATTACTGCCGCTATATTGGCTCAGACCTTTTACTGTATAGGTCGCAGTGCCGCCAGTGGGTAGATTGGTTGTAGCATCTTTACCTGCATAAAAAACAGTATGGGTAACATCCGATTTATCGGGCGTTTTTTGTGCCCATTCCCCGAAGTAAACTTCTGTATTGGGAACCTGACCGATATCGATATACTGGTTCTCGATACCGAATTTTGCACCATCCAATTCGGTATGATAGATGCCATTCTTGTCGAGTGTAGCGAAACCTTTCAGTTGGGAGGCAGGAAGTAATCGATCTTTTACTATGGGTAAAGTGATACCCAGAGCGGGTTCACCGTTTACCTCTCCGATTATAAGATGTGGATCGGTTTCTTGTTGGCTTATACCATACTCGATTTTTGCCTGAACTTGTGTAGTAAATCCAACAATGCCTAACATGGCGATTAATATATTGAGCTTTTTCATAAGCAGCCTCACAGAGTATTGAATGTCTTGTTATCCTGTCATAAGAGCGTCCTGAGCTTTTTGTGTGAAAGGTGTGCGCAAAAAATGCACAGCAAATAAAATGTAACGCGATGCTCGACTTTAACATCTTATAACGTTGGCTTGTTGAAGCCAGTCGCGTTGACTTTTACCTTGTTTAAAATTGGCAAAAATACCCAACGTGTGAGAAAGAAGTTTTCTAGCAATTCG
>NZ_NKHQ01000017.1:0-46605 GCF_014467265.1 Xenorhabdus sp. TS4
TGGCGTGGTATAGCCACTCGCTATGCAAAAAATAGCGCGTCTTTTCTTGCCGCAGTGCAAATCCGTTGCCTTGTCCTTTGGCTGAAAATCTCATGACGATAGCATCTAGTAAACGCCTAGCTAATTGTGGATCAGCGAACTGATGCAGCAAATGCCGGATAATCACGGGCAATTCTGCCGCAATTTTATCCCGCAGGAGTGGATCACGCTCGTTTTCTGGCACGACTTCGGAAAAGTTGAAAATCACCCGGCGGCGCGATACTCCACCACTGCGATCACTGAAACTCATGGCATTATTGTTTACTGCCAATACCACCGCTGGAATACGAGTTGAATAGGGTTGTTTGTGCTTCGGATCGATAGCAACTTCATCACCACCCGTGATTGCCTTGATGCCGGAACCATCGCCCACATAGCGAGTTTGGTCTGGCAGGATAATCAGCGAATAACCGACAATCAACGCCCGTTCCCGTGGGTTTTCCAGTGCTGCCATACTTGCGGAAACGGTATTACCTTTACCTGCCAGCATGGAACAAATTTTGGCAAAGATACTTTTGCCACTGCCTCCGGCTCCGGTGACTTCCAGAAAAAGTTGCCAGTCATAACGGTTACCTGCGTCTATTGCAGCCAGAACGGTGCCTTGATGTAATTGGCTAACGGTCAATGCCGTGGCGTAACCTTCGGTAATGATCACTGTGTCTGGATGTTCTCCCAACTTTGATAATGCAATAAAAGCACTTTTCTTTTGGCTACCAGACAGTAATTTCTTTGTTCCATCCAGTTTGATGATCTGCGCACCTGTAACTTTTTTATCCAGTGTGATCAATGGCAATAATAACGAACCATCTTTCAGTAATCGCTGGTTAGAACAATGCAATCCTTTTGCAGTTAAATAGGGAGATTCTCCGGCGACAGTTAGCGTCATTAGTGCCGCTACTCTTTCGGCAATTGGCTGTGTTGTTTGAATGGTTTCTTTGGCTGGTTTATATTCTGGCAAAGGCAGCGCCAGCACGTTAGCCACAACTTTAGCAGCTTCCGTAATCGAGATCCTGTTGGTTTTTGCCACTAAATCCAGTCCATCGCCATAGTTTGGAGCGTCACACTGGCGACAATGCCAGTTGCCGTTATGGTGATCATCAATAAAGTGAAAACGGTCAGTTCCGCCGCAAATAGGACAGGAGCCATGTTTGCCTTTTGCGGGAATATCAACACCACAGGCAGGTAGAAGATTTTCCCAATGATACATAGCAGATTTTTTCACGGATTGGATTAGGTCGAGCGGTTTTTGTCCGCCTGTTTTATCTGAATGTGTAAATTTAGGGTGAGTTTGGGTATGCTGTATATCAGCCATCATCGTTACTCCTAATAACGGTCATTGGTTAGACGCCTCAGATGTGTATCAGCACATTGGGGCGTTGTTTTTTTATGTCATTCTTTTATGCAATATGTAATTGGTTATCCCATCAGTAAAAAATTTTCGTTGATCGAGCTACTGCTTTTTTCTATCACGAAACGGTTTGGCAAAATCATAAGGAGTTACAAATTGCTCCTTGTTAGCATCCAGATAATCCGCCCACCATTGCACCATCAGCCGCCGTTCATCCAAATGTTTGGATGTGTGAATATATGCCGCTCGGATATTATTTCTTTCTATATGGCTTAGCTGGCGCTCGATTGCGTCATCACTCCACAGGCCAGATTCTCCCATTGCACCACGTGCCATTGTGCGGAATCCGTGTCCGCAAACTTCTGTTTTGGTGTCATAGCCCATTGTACGTAACGCATTATTGACGGTGTTTTCACTCATTACTTTCTTTGGATCGTGATCGCCGGGAAACATTACCCCACTTTCTCCGCTCAAGTTGTGCAAAGTTTCGATAAGCGAAATAGCCTGACGGCTCAACGGTACAATGTGTTCTGTTTTCATTTTCATACCACGTTGAGAATGCTTAACACCATCAATGGGTTTTCGTGTCGCTGGTATATGCCAGACAGCCCTTTCAAGATCGATTTCATCTCAACGGGCGAATCTTATTTCACTGGAACGAACAAATGTTAATAAAGTCAGTTCTACTGCAATTTTGGTCAGTAAACGCCCGCGATAACAGGAAAGACGAGTTAAAAATTCAGGTAGGCGTTCATGAGGCAATGCAGGGTGATGTTTGGGTTTTACTATAGTGAGAGTGCCTGCCATATCATTGGCAGGGCTATATTCAAGGATGTCATTTTGAACCGCATAACGCATGATGGCAGCTACACGCTGTTGTAATCTCTGGGCTATATCGTGTTTGCCATCAGTATCAACGGTTTGGATCGGTGCTAACAGTTGGCTGGTTCGCAAAGTGCGAATATCGAGAGTACCAATGTAGGGGAAAATGTATTGCTCGAAACCTCGCATAATTCGGTCTCGATGGTCTTCACTCCACCGTTTATTGCTGGCGTGCCATTCACGGGCGATCCGTTCAAAAGTATATGCCCCCTTTGATTCGGCTTGTGCGTCTTTTTTCTCTGCTTTGGGATCAATCCCTTGAGCGAGCAATTTTTTAGCTTCATCCCGTTTAGCGCGAGCATCAGCTAATGAAACGACAGGATAGACACCAAAGGCCAGCCGATCTTCTTTTTTATCGGTGGGGCGATGATACTTCATGCGCCAGTATTTAGAACCGCGTGGCGTGATTTCGAGATATAGGCCAGCGCCATCCGCTAATTTATAGGATTTCTCTTTCGGTTTTGCAGTCTCGATTTGTCGGGCGTTTAGTTTCATTTTTGGGGCACATTTAAAATCGAAGTGTAGGTGCCCCAAATTATGCCCCTTGCTGCATGTTGATTGCAACAGACCACAGTAGACGGCAAAATAACTAAGTATCTTGATTTATTGGGTTTTTTTGGGAGTTTGTAGACTTGGGTAGACGTTAGTAAACTAACGAATGGTGCCGAAGGCCGGACTCGAACCGGCACACCCGAAGGCGGTTGATTTTGAATCAACTGCGTCTACCGATTTCGCCACTTCGGCACTGAAATGATTCGGAGAACGGGGGTTATTATACCTGTCAGAAGCGCATTCGCAACACTTATCCTTTCGATTTTGTTCAAGTGCTGAAAAAAGAGTCGCCTATTCTATTTTTTCACCAAATCTTTACCCGTAACGCTTAAAACCCAACCAACTTTGCCATCACACCCCGCAAATTCCTCTTCACACAATTCCCTCCAATCAATAGACAACCCATAAACTCCTTATATAATTCAAAACAATAAACTGCTATGAGGGAAATTATCATGACTATTATCAGTTGGATTTTTACAGGTATCCTGTTGGGTATCGTTATTGGTGCCATTATGGCGATATTTAAGAAAAACAAATAACAGCTTTATTCCCCCACTTGAATGCTCCCTGATTGGTTAATCCAAAAATGAAAAAACGGCTATATAAACTGTGTGCAGTTTCCGTCATGACATGGGCGATTTCAGCTTGTGCAGATTCTGGTCATTCACACCAGAAAAAATTTCAGCAATCCAATGCGCAACCTGCAAAATGGGAAGTGTTCGAGAGTAATGGCAATATCAAGAAAATGGCTACGGCATTGGTCGATCAGTATTCCCAATCCATCTTCGAAGAGAGCAATCCTTTGGGAATGGCGATGGTGGTCATCGATAATAATCAAGTCATACATCGCAGTTTTGGAGAAACTTATCCGGGGAGCGGCGTTCGGCCACGCCAGGATTCTTTAATTCGTATTGCTTCTATTACCAAATTGATGACCAGCGAAATCATGGTTAAGCTGGCACAGAAGAAACACCTCAAAATTACCGATCCGTTGCAGAAATACACTTATTACGGTGTCCATGTGCCGAATTATGGTGCAAATCAACCAATCCGACTATACCATCTGGCGAGTCATACCAGCGGGTTGCCTCGGGAACAGCCTGGTGGAAAATGGGGACGCCCTGTGTTTATTTGGCCGACTCAATCGAACCGTTGGACTTGGCTGAAAACCGCTAGAATAGATGCTATACCCGGCACGACGGCTTCGTATTCCAATCTGGCCTATGATTTATTGGCTGATGCCCTTTCTAAAGCAACAAGAAAACCCTATTCCCGTCTGCTGCAAGAGGAGATTACCCGTCCTTATCGCATGAAAGATACGACACTGACGCCCACCCCATCCCAATGCGCCCGCTTGATGGTAGGGGTTAAATCCAGCCCTTGCGTAAACACCATTGCCGCCGCGGGTAGTGGCGGGATTTATTCCACTCCCACAGATATGCAGCGCTGGATGCAGCAATTTTTATCTTCCCATAATCAGTTAAGGAAGCAGACTGCCAGCCGTGAACAAGGTATCTACTTTAAGCGTGCCGATCTGAAATCAATCAAAGGGATGGATGTTGCGGGTCTGGTGGATGGTATTGGGCTTGGCTGGGTATATATGGATGCCAAAGGTATTTACCAGAAAACGGGCGGCGGCGGTGGGTTTAATACCTATATGGCAATGATCCCTGAAAGCAATATCGGTGTATTTGTGGTAATGACCCGCAAGGAGCAAAGTAAATTTAGTCGTGTGACGAGTGGAGTTAATAAATTAATTGCCGCATTGGCGAGCAATCATAATCAAATTTAGTTTTTTACAAACAAATCGCCTCCACTATTGAAGGTGGAGGCGACGGATAAGTTTGCTGAGATATCAGGTTATTATTTTCTATATAAAAGTAAGTAAACACTCACAACGAAAAATAACAGACTCGGCAACAGTGCTCCTAATATCGGTGGCATACTATAAACCAGACTGAGCGGGCCGAATATCTCATTCAAGACATAGAACACAAAGCCCATGCTGATACCCACCACAACCCTGAATCCCATCGGCACGCTACGCAGTGGCCCGAAGATAAAGGAGAGTGCCATCAGCATCATCACCGCAACCGATAAAGGTGCGAAGATTTTCTTCCACATATTAAGCTGGTAACGTCCTGCATCCTGTTGGCCCTGTTGCAGGTAGGTAATATATTGATGCAGGCCGCGTATGGAAAGCGCTTCAGGATCGAGGGAAACGACGCCTAACTTTTCTGGTGTCAGCCGGCTTTTCCAGTCCGCAGAAATACGTTGTGACCCAGTGATCCGCCCATCTTGGGTTAAATCGGATTCTTCAACCTGAGATAACTTCCATTGATGGTTATCTTTGTCATACACCGCTGAAGCCGCATACCTTATGGATAACAGTTTTTGGTTGTCATCAACATGATAGATGTTAACGCCGTTCAAGGTGTTATCCTTCCCGACACTCTGGATATAGACAAAATCATAGCCATCTTTCGCCCAAAGCCCTTTAGTGGTGGACATCAATGAGCCACCATACATTTTTTGCGAGCGATAATTACGGGCTAATTGCTCTCCTTGCGGGGCAACCCATTCGCCAATGACCATCGTCAGCAAGACCAGCGGGATCGCGGTTTTCATGACTGATCCCGCCACTTGCAGGCGGGTAAAGCCAGAGGCCTGCATAACCACCAGCTCACTACGTGTTGCCAGTGCTCCCAAGCCCAATAAAGCCCCAAGCAGAGCAGCCATTGGGAAGAAAATCTGAATATCTTTGGGAATGCTCAGCAAGGTATAAATGCCGGCGGAAAGTGCGGTATATTCCCCCTGTCCGACTTTGCGAAGCTGATCGACAAACTTAATAATGCCGGAAAGCGATACCAGCATAAATAAAGTCATCAAGATGGTTTGCAGGATGGTCCGGCCGATATATCTATCCAATACCCCAAACATTATGACGCTCCTTGAGTCTTAAAGCGTGAACGCAGTTTGCGCATGGATACGGTATCCCACAGATTAAGCGCCACAGCCAAAGCAAAATACGCACTATTGATCAACCACATCCATAACAGGGGATCAAGTTTGCCTTTACTGCCATTGGAGTGCAGGGAGCTTTGCAACAGGAAGAAAATCAGGTAGAGCAACATGGCTGGCAGCATACTGAGTATCCGCCCCTGACGCGGGTTCACGACACTTAACGGCACGACCATCAACGCCATGATCAACACCGAAGCAACCAACGTCAGGCGCCAGTGAAATTCTGCACGGGAGTCGTTATCGGTGTCACGCCAAAGCTGTTCAATCGATTTTTGCTCAACTTTGTTATCGATATCTGCTTTTTGGTGCCCAATCACGGCCTGATAATTAGTGAACTCAGTAATGCGGAAGTCACGCAACAGTGCCGTACCTTCATAGCGCATTCCTTGATGGAGTACCGCCACCTGATTACCATTCGGGCGTTCTTCCATATGCCCACCATCTGCAATGACCACAGAAGGGCGCTGGTCATTCGCCGGACGGAGCTGAGCCAGGAAGACATTTTCAAAAGAATTGCCCTTCACGTTACCGATATACAGCACCATGTTGCCATCACGGGAAGGCTTAAACCGCCCTTCCATGATCGCCGCAAGGCTTGGATTGGCTTTTGCATCCGCCAGGACTTGCGCTTTATATTTGGCAGACCACGGCGTGATCCAGATAACGTTAGCTGCCGCCAACGCTGATGTGAATAGAGCCAGAATAAGGGCTGATTTCACCAATACATTTTTGCCCAACCCGCAGGCATGCATGACGGTGATTTCACTTTCGGTATAGAGTTTACTAAAGGTCATTAATACCCCAAGAAATAAACTCAGGGGCAAAATAAGCTGCGCCATCTCTGGCACACCTAAACCTAACAAGGATAAAACCAAATTTGCAGGAATATTTCCTTCCACCGCCGCACCCAATACGTCAACTAATTTCTGGCTGAAAAAGATCAGCGATAAGATGAACAGTATTGCGATTTGGCTTTTCAGGGTTTCCCGTACTAGATATCTAATGATGATCACGCTTATTACGCCTGTGAAAACTTGTCTTTTTGCAGGAAAGTCGCTAACTTCGTCGTATATCTACCATTTATATGAATCAGTTTGGCTTCCCCATCGCTAAAATGATACCAAAGCATTCCATATATTGGTTCCCAATTAGAACATAGTTATCGTTATCTAAGTACCAAAAAATAATATGCTTAGCTTAACATAACCGTTAATTTTCTTTGGGATGAATGAATGCGGAACGCGGTATTTTAGCGATTGTATCCGTCTTTGTCTTTAAGATTCAGGAGAACTCATGGAGTTTAGTGTAAAGAGCGGTAGCCCGGAAAAACAGCGCAGTGCCTGTATTATTGTCGGCGTATTTGAACCCCGCCGTCTTTCCCCTATCGCAGAGCAACTTGACAAAATAAGTAATGGCTATATCAGTGCCTTATTACGCCGTGGTGAACTTGAAGGCAAGGTAGGTCAAACCTTGTTGCTACATCATGTTCCGAATGTACTGTCTGAGCGTATTTTGCTGGTTGGATGTGGAAAAGAGCGCGAACTGGATGAACGCCAGTATAAGCAAATTATCCAGAAAACGATCAATACTCTCAACGAAACCGGCTCAATGGAAGCAGTTTGTTTCTTGACAGAACTGCATGTGAAGGCACGTAATAATTACTGGAAAGTACGTCAAGCGGTCGAAACAGCCAAAGAGTCACTGTATGTTTTTGATCAACTCAAGAGCAGCAAAAATGAACTGCGTCGCCCACTGCGCAAAATAGTGTTCAATGTACCGACCCGCCGCGAATTGACCAGCGGTGAACGCGCTATTCAGCACGGTCTTGCCATTGCATCGGGTATCAAGGCGGCGAAAGATCTCGCCAATATGCCACCCAATATCTGTAATGCTGCGTATTTGGCATCACAGGCGCGCCAGCTTGCTGATAACGTGGCTAATCTGACCACCAAAGTCATTGGTGAAGAGCAGATGAAAGAGCTGGGTATGAATTCTTATCTGGCGGTTGGTCAGGGTTCGCAGAATGAATCCCTGATGGCAGTCATGGAGTATAAAGGCAGCACAGACACCAATGCGAAACCGATCGTATTGGTGGGCAAAGGGCTGACGTTTGATTCCGGCGGTATCTCGATCAAACCCTCCGAAGGCATGGATGAGATGAAATATGATATGTGCGGCGCCGCTTCTGTCTATGGCGCCATGCGCGTTGTTGCTGAACTGCAATTGCCAATCAATGTCATCGGTGTCCTGGCAGGTTGTGAAAATATGCCTGGCGGACGCGCCTATCGTCCTGGAGACATTCTGACTACCATGTCCGGCCAGACCGTTGAAGTGACAAACACCGATGCGGAAGGTCGTCTGGTACTGTGTGATGCGCTGACTTATGTTGAGCGTTTTGAGCCGGAATCGGTCATTGATGTCGCAACCTTGACCGGCGCCTGTGTCGTCGCTCTGGGTGGCCATTATACTGGCCTGATGTCTAACCATAATCCACTGGCACATGAACTACTGAATGCTTCAGAGCAAGCAGGCGATCGTGCATGGCGTCTACCGTTGGCTGATGAATATACCGAGCAGTTAGAATCCAATTTTGCGGATATGGTAAACGCGTGCGGACGCTCTGGTGGTGCAATTACCGCAGGTGCTTTCTTGTCCCGCTTTGTCAGCAAATACCACTGGGCACATCTGGATATCGCGGGTACAGCATGGCGTTCAGGTAAAGCGAAAGGAGCAACAGGTCGTCCGGTTGCACTCTTATCACAATTCCTGTTAAATCGTTCAGGTTTGAATTCTGATGATTAATGCTCCTGCCGCTTAATGGAATTAAGGGTATTGCAACTGCAATACCCTTACTGTTTCCAGTAATCTTGCAACCAAGAAACTATGAAAAACGCCACCTTCTATTTATTAGAAAAGCTGTCACCGGAAAAGCGGTTATCGGAACAATCATCGTCAGATGATCTACAGCCACATGAATGGCTGGCATGTCAGCTTGCTGCTGATCAATGGCGTGCAGGAAAGCGGATCCTGATTGCTTGTGAAAGCCAACAACAGGCCGAAAAATTGGATGAAGCATTATGGCAACGAGAGCCGAGCCAATTTGTACCGCACAATCTTGCCGGCGAAGGTCCCCGCTATGGCGCCCCCGTGGAGTTGTGCTGGCCGCAAAAAAGAGGCAATGCTCCCCGCGATGTGTTGGTGACACTGCTTCCTCATTTTGCAGACTTTGCCACAGCTTTCCATGAAGTGATAGACTTCGTTCCTATTGATGAAAATCTGAAACAGTTAGCGCGCGAACGATATAAATCTTATCGTAGCGTCGGCTTTAATTTGACCATGGCAACCCCGCCAACCTATTGAATATCAAGACACAATGGAAAAGACACCCGCTAATCAAACGCAATCTGAGCCATCTCTCGATAAAACATACAACCCGACAGAGATAGAGCAACCCCTTTACAACCACTGGGAACAGAGTGGTTACTTCAAGCCGAATGGCGATACCAGCCGTGAAAGTTTCTGCATCGTCATTCCGCCACCAAACGTCACTGGTAGCCTGCATATGGGACATGCATTCCAGCAGACTATTATGGATACCATGGTGCGTTACCAACGTATGCAGGGTAAAAATACCCTGTGGCAAGCAGGGACTGACCACGCGGGTATCGCGACTCAAATGGTTGTTGAACGCAAAATCGCGGCAGAAGAAGGCAAAACCCGCCATGATTATGGTCGTGAAGCTTTTATCGACAAGATTTGGCAATGGAAAGCAGAATCGGGTGGCAATATCACCAACCAGATACGCCGTCTGGGTAACTCCGTAGATTGGGAGCGTGAGCGCTTCACGATGGATGAAGGTTTGTCCAAAGCGGTTAAAGAAGCCTTTGTTCGTCTGTATCAAGAAGATTTGATTTACCGTGGCAAGCGCCTGGTTAACTGGGATCCGAAATTGCGCACTGCGATTTCTGATCTGGAAGTCGAAAACCGTGAAGTGAAAGGTTCCATGTGGCACCTACGCTACCCGCTGGCTGACGGCGCTAAGACTGCGGAAGGCAAAGACTACCTGATTGTTGCCACAACTCGCCCAGAAACCATGCTGGGGGATACCGGTGTTGCCGTGAACCCGGAAGATCCACGTTATAAGGATCTGATTGGCAAAGAAATCCTCTTACCACTGGTGAACCGCCGCATTCCTATTGTTGGCGATGAACACGCAGATATGGAAAAAGGCACTGGCTGCGTGAAAATCACCCCAGCCCACGATTTCAATGACTATGAAGTCGGTAAGCGCCACAACCTGCCAATGATCAACATCCTGACTTTCGACGGCAATATTTGCGAAGCCGCAGAAGTCTTCGATAGCAACGGCGAAGCTTCCGCTATCTACTCGACTGACATTCCTGTTGAATACCGTGGCATGGAGCGTTTCGCTGCCCGTAAAGCGATTGTGGCCGAATTCGAAAAACAGGGCCTGCTGGTTGAAATAAAACCTCATGACCTGACAGTTCCTTACGGCGACCGTGGTGGCGTAATTATCGAGCCAATGCTGACCGACCAATGGTATGTTCGTACCGCACCACTGGCGAAAGTGGCGATTGAAGCGGTTGAGAACGGTGATATCCAGTTCGTACCAAAACAATACGAAAACATGTACTACTCCTGGATGCGTGATATTCAGGATTGGTGTATTTCCCGTCAGTTGTGGTGGGGCCACCGTATTCCGGCGTGGTATGACGCACAAGGCAATGTTTATGTTGGCCGCGATGAAGAAGAAGTTCGCCGCGAGAACAATTTAGGTGCAGATATCATCCTGACTCAAGATGAAGACGTCCTGGATACCTGGTTCTCCTCTGGACTATGGACATTCTCCACCCTTGGCTGGCCTGAGCAAACTGAAGCGCTGAAAACCTTCCATCCAACTGATGTGCTGGTCAGCGGCTTCGATATTATTTTCTTCTGGATTGCCCGCATGATCATGCTGACCATGCACTTCATCAAAGATGAAAACGGCAAGCCACAAGTGCCATTCAAGACAGTCTATATGACTGGCTTGATTCGCGATGAAGAAGGCCAGAAGATGTCAAAATCCAAAGGGAACGTTATCGACCCTCTGGATATGATCGACGGTATCTCTCTGGAAAACCTGCTGGAAAAACGTACCGGCAATATGATGCAGCCACAAATGGCAGAGAAAATCCGCAAGCGTACCGAAAAACAGTTCCCGGAAGGCATAGAAGCCCACGGTACTGACGCCCTGCGTTTCACTCTGGCAGCACTGGCTTCTACCGGTCGTGATATCAACTGGGACATGAAGCGCCTGCAAGGCTATCGTAACTTCTGTAATAAACTGTGGAATGCCAGCCGTTTCGTGCTGATGAACACTGAGGGACAGGATTGCGGCCAGAACGGTGGTGAAATGTCGCTATCACTGGCAGATCGCTGGATTCTGGCAGAGTTCAACCAGACCGTTAAAGACTATCGTGAAGCACTGGATACTTATCGTTTCGATATCGCCGCTAACATTCTATACGAATTCACATGGAACCAATTCTGTGACTGGTATCTGGAACTATCCAAACCGGCAATCAACAAAGGTACAGAAGCTGAAGTCCGTGCAGCTCGCCATACCCTGATTGAAGTTTTGGAAGGTTTGCTGCGTCTGGCACACCCAATCATTCCATTTATCACTGAAACCATCTGGCAACGAGTAAAAGTCGTCAAAGGCATCGAGGCAGATACCATCATGCTGCAATCTTTCCCTGAATTCGATCAGGAGAAAGTCGATGAATTGGCGCTGAACGATCTGGAGTGGATCAAGGAAACGATCATTGCAGTACGTAACATTCGTGCAGAAATGAACATCGCGCCAAGCAAACCGCTGGAAGTTCTGCTGCGTGATGCAAATGATGATGCACAACGCCGTGTCGCTGAAAACCTCAATTTCCTTCAGGCAATGGGCCGTCTTTCTTCTGTTACCGTATTAGCGGCAGGAGAAGAAGCACCTGTTTCTGTCACCAAACTAATCAATGGGGCTGAAGTGCTGATCCCAATGGCCGGTTTGATTAATAAAGATGCAGAACTGGCGCGTCTGGATAAAGAAATCGAGAAGCTGGATAAAGAGATTAGTGGTATTGAAGTCAAACTGACTAACGAAGGTTTTGTCAGCCGTGCACCGGAAGCCGTAGTTACCAAGGAGCGCGAACGCCTGGCAACCAACAAGGCCGCAAAAGAGAAATTACTGGCGCAGAAAGAGACTATCGCTGCACTGTAATTTTTCTTAGTTGAAATTTATTCATATAAGCCACTGTAATTTAGTTTGCAGTGGCTTTTTTTGTGCAATCTATTCTGCATTAACAGTATGCCGCCATGAATGCCCCTCCCCTATTTCGTCAGTGAAGTTGGGGAATATGTGTCATATTTATGACTCTCTTTATGGGTATAACACCCATAAATATATTGATCACTGGAAGCTTTATAGGCATTATACCCACCAATTAGCAAAATGGAGGGTTGATGAGTAGTACAAAAGTTAATCAAACGCCTGATGGTTAACGGGTGGACAAAGGCACGGCAAGACGGAAGCCATATCACGTTAACCAAACCGGGGATCGCAAAGATAATCACCGTACCGCATCCCCGAAAGGATGTGTCAAAAGGCGTTATCCCGGCAGGCACAGAACATTTCAGGATTGAAATTGTTGTAACAAAAAGGAACGGTATAACCGCTCCTTCTCTGTACTACTTATCATAAATGACGAGGTAATATTATGATTTATCCGCTTTTTATCTTTAAAACAGAAGATGGTTTCGACGGTTACTTTCCCGATGTTGACGGCTGTTTTTTCGCTGGCAATACCTTGGAAGAAACTATCCGTGATGCTGAAAGGGCTTTCGGACAGCATATGGAGGTTTTGACTGAACAAGGCGGGTATGTCCCTGCACCCAAAAATCCATCGGATTACATCGGTGATGACCGCTTATCTGAAGATGGCGGGGTTATTGCGCTCATTGAGTTAGATCCAGCGAAATACGAATCAAAGGCGGTGAAATTCAACTTGACCATGCCCGGCAATTTATTAACTGCGATAGATCGCTACATTGAGAAAAATGGTCACTATAAAAACCGTTCTTCTTTTCTCGCTGAATTAGCAAGAAAGGAAATTGCTCATCCTTAACCTACAGGGCAGGAAACTGCCCTGACTTCCAACTTAGCCAATCACAGACTAATACTTTTGTTTCAGCCCATCTGAATTTATAGGCCAACTCCTTTACCACAACCATTGCATCAACATAAAAAATAGCAGGGAAAGCACCAAACTCTTTAATATTGAGTTCGTATATTTACTAATAAAATAAGCCAACATCACCGTAATCAATGCGAACACATATTTAATATTAAACTGTTCAATTAATTCACTTAAGGATAAATTATTTAATGAAATATTAACGATAATCGTCCCCAGAATAAAACAGATGGCATAATCCAGGGAAGTAATTAGCAATCCCTTTCCCTTAAACCAGCGATTATTATTCATTAAAAAAGGGGCTATCCTTAATATGAAACTTATTAATCCCATCAATACGATCAACAGCATCATGAGCTTCTATCCTTTCTGATTTTCCGTTCAATGAACGCAATCACTATTCCGCATAAAATAGGGACTGCGAGATCCATTAATTTCATATCCACTTCATTCAATAACGGGGCGCAAACCCCTCCCATCACTGTCGCCAAGACAGACATATCCTTGCCCGAACGCTTGGCAGTCAGGGAAGCAAAATGGATGGGAACCAACATCACGAGGAACAGTGAAAGGGAACCATAATCCAGATATTCTGCCGAAATATACCCCAGTAAAGTGGCACAAAATGTAATCACAAAACAAGGTACTGCAACGCCTAGATAAAAATGAAATTGGGACTTTCCATCCG
Organism: Xenorhabdus sp. TS4; assembly: GCF_014467265.1. Taxonomy (NCBI): domain Bacteria; kingdom Pseudomonadati; phylum Pseudomonadota; class Gammaproteobacteria; order Enterobacterales; family Morganellaceae; genus Xenorhabdus; species Xenorhabdus sp. TS4. The sequence continues at coordinate 13,781 of NZ_NKHQ01000017.1, forward strand.
TGATATTTTCCGCAGAGAGATGTGAATGCGTCACTGTATAAGTGCTGGCGCTAAATCCCAGCATCGACAGCAAAATGTTTCGCTTAGGGATGCCATGAAAATATTGTGACATCACTATTGCCATCAAGAAAAAGCGGAAGTTGATCAACAATGCCAGAATGATAACAGAAAGTATCGCCCCATCAGTCAGATAACCCACCGCAGCGACTTGTAACGGTGCAGCATATATCAACAATGATCCGACTAATGTTTCCATTAATGGAATACCGTGACTTTGATAAAGAGCACCAATCGAAGTAAAAATAAGGAAAAAGGAGATACAAACCGGCAAAGAATCAACCATGCCTTTCCTAAAGAATGAATTCAACACTGGGCACCTATATTTAACGTTATATTTAGGGTAGCTGAGAAATCGATACATTTTATGATAAATATAATTAAACGATAATCAATATAAATCTTATTGATTAGCAATGACATCAGGATATGATATAACTTTATTTTATATATAAATCTTATGATATTACCTCTATAGTAAAAATAATTTAAAAACAATAATTCCCCTCGGAGAAATAGATAACATGAAATCCATACTAAATATATTATTAGCGGGCATTATTCAATTGGGTTTCACCCACTTCGTTTATGCACAATCTACTCTTGATAACATTCATTCCACGGGAATATTCAGGATTGGAACTGAAGGTGCCTATGCCCCATTCAGTTATCATGACGCCTCTGGAAACCTGACCGGATTTGATGTGGAAATCGGTCGTGAAATTGCTCAGCGCATGAAAGTGAAGCCTGAATTTATTGAAGGCAAATGGGATGGTTTGATTGGTGGGCTTGATGCCGGACGTTTCGATGCCGTGATGAACCAAATCGCCATTACACCGGAACGTGAGAAAAAATACAGCTTCTCTTTACCTTACGTTATTTCAGAAGCCGTACTGATTACCCGAAAAGATAACAACGATATTAAGACATTTAGCGATTTAAAAGGAAAAAAATCGGCACATACCCTGACCAATAACTTTGCCCAGATCGCCAGGCATTATGGCGCCGACATTATCGGCACTAATGGTTTTAATCAGGAAGTAGATCTGGTAAGTACAGGTCGTGCTGATGCCACCATCAACGATAAACTTTCTTACCTCGATTACAAAAAACATCGCCCGGATGCTCCGGTAAAAATTGTTGCCGCAGATACCCGGGCAGCACAAACTGCCGTGTTATTGCGTAAAAACGACACTGAATTAAAAACCGCAGTAGATAAAGCGATTACTGAGATAAAAACGAATGGTACTTATCAACGTATATGGGATAAATATTTCGCTGAAAGGACAGACCAATAATTAAAACAAGAGCCTGATGGAATGGGCTCTTAACGTACATTTCAGGTTCTAAGCTATAACTTTATTGTATATAACGTTCACCTTTTCTTGCCATATCATCATTAAAACAACCCCATAAAAAATAAACATATTTTTAATATCTATCAGGAAGGTTCTATGACCCCATCATGGCTCAATTTAGCGTTGGATTCTCTATGGCCGATGATTTATGCCGGCCTGACATTCACTATTCCCCTCACGCTGATTACATTCGTACTTGGGATCTCATTGGGATTTATCGTTGCTTTAATCAGGCTATATGGTCCTAAACCCCTGATTGCTGTCGTTCGGTTTTATGTCTGGTTGATTCGCGGTACACCTCTGTTGGTACAGCTATTTTTGATCTTCTACGCCCTGCCCAGCGCAGGCATTACTTTGGAAGCATTCACTTCCGCCATTATCGGCTTTACCCTGAATGTCGGGGCTTATACCTCAGAAGTGATCCGTGCTGCGCTGATTTCTGTTCCCAAGGGGCAATGGGAAGCCTCTCATTCTATCGGCATGAGTTGGTGGCAATCACTGCGCCGGATCATTCTGCCTCAGGCGGCACGGGTTTCCATTCCTCCTTTGTCTAATACCTTTATTTCGCTGGTAAAAGATACCTCTCTGGCTTCCGTTATTACCGTGCCAGAAATGTTTCTGGCGGCACAGCGCATCGCCGCCGTCACTTATCAACCGTTAATCCTGTATACCGAGGCCGCCATTCTCTACCTGCTCTTAAGTTCAGTATTGTCAGCACTGCAAGTCCGGTTGGAAAAGAAATTCACCCAGCAAAATAGCAATAATAATAAGGAAGCCAAAGATGATTCAGCTTACCAACATTGAAAAAAGTTTCGACGGACAGAAGGTGCTGAAAAATATTAACCTGACCATTAAAGAAGGCAGCCTGACGGCACTTATTGGCCCTTCCGGTAGTGGAAAGAGCACCCTGCTGCGTTGTATTAATCTGTTGGAGATCCCACAGGCTGGCAAGCTGGAAATTGGTAAAGAGCAGATCACCTTTACCGGTAAGGAACGATTGCCACATCGGGAAATCCAACGTTTTAGCCTGCAAACTGGCATGGTATTCCAGAACTTCCAGCTTTTCCCTCATCTGACGGTGATTGAAAACATTATGGAAGGGCTGATTTGGGTACAAAAATGGTCCCGCGAACGCGCCAGAGAACGGGCGCTGGCGTTGCTGGAAAAAGTCGGATTATCCCACAAAGCGGATGTTTGGCCAGCCACATTGTCAGGCGGTCAGCAGCAACGTGTGGCAATCGCCAGAGCGATGGCTCCGTCCCCCAAAGTGCTGCTGTGCGATGAACCAACATCGGCACTTGATCCTGAATTATCTAAAGAAGTCGTCTCGGTTTTGAAACAGTTGGCAGGAGAAGGCACTACCATGTTAATGGCAACGCATGATCTGCGTCTGGCTGCCAATCTTGCTCATAATGTCGTATTTCTGGAATCTGGCGAGATTATTGAATCGGGGGCGGCAAAAACCCTCTTTACCCGCCCTGCTAAGGTGCGTACTGTCGAGTTTATCTCAACCCTGACAGAAACCTTACCGGACTGGGAAATATAGCAAACAGTCACGGTACATTATTTATCCAGAGAAACACCGTTACTTGGAGAAAAGCAATGAAAAAAATTTTGAGTCTGTTACTGGCGAGTGCGACTGCCCTTGCTATTTCTGCCCCTGGCTATGCCGGCGAAGATTTTGATGCTATCAAAGCCTCTGGCGTCTTTAAGGTTGGCACGGAAGGCACTTATCCTCCTTTTACCTACCACGATGCCAGCAATAAATTAGTCGGCTTTGACGTGGATATCGCCCGGGAAATAGCCCAGCGTTTGAATGTCAAACCTGAATTTATGGAAGTTAAATGGGATGGCTTGATTGCCGGGTTGGATGCTAAACGTTTTGACGCTATTATCAACCAAGTCGGCGTCACCCCCGAACGGGCAGCGAAATACAGTTTTTCCATTCCTTACACGACTTCTCAGGTTGTGTTGATCACCCGTAATGATAACAGTGATATTAAAACCTTCGCAGATATTAAAGGTAAACGCTCAGCTCAATCACTGACCAGCAATTACGGGCAATTGGCAACGTCTTACGGCGCGAGTTTGGTTAGTACAGACGGTTTCAACCAGGCCATTGATCTGGTCGCTACCGGACGCGCTGATGCCACACTCAATGATCGCCTATCATTCCTTGACTTCAAAAAACAGCGCCCTAATGCACCAGTAAAAATTGTCGCCCAACAAACCGATGCGAGTAAATCAGCCGTTTTGCTACGTAAAGGGGATGCTGAGTTACTGGAAGCAGTGAATAAGGCTCTGCAAGAGATAAAGGATGACGGTACATATGCCCGTATCTCTAAGAAATATTTTGGCGTGGATATTTCTAAATAAATCTTTCTTTGCCTGAGAATATGGCGTTGTTTTTATCCAGAAAACCCCGTTCTTTAGACGCTGTCACAAAAGGACGGGGAGAATGACACTACATTCTGACGTAATTTCCTTCCACTCCCAAACATTCGTCGTAATTTACTGTATTAGTCGTGTTACACCTAACCTACTTCTCAATTTCATAAATGACTTGATGATTATATAAAGAGGGTCAGTGTGTGGGAAATAACAACAACAAAATTATTTGACCAGTGGTTTAATGAATAATCTGATAAACTACAGGAAGATATTTTGGCTGCTATGCATGTACTGGAAATTAAAGGGTCAATGCCAAGACGACCACTAGCTGATACTTTGAATGGCTCACAGTATCCAAATATGAAAGAACTGCGGATACAACATCTTGAAATCATTATTAAAAAATAACACCCCCCTTCGCAAATCAACATCATTTATTAATGTTAATTAATATACTTAAATAAACTAAAGTATTTAACCAAACGCTATAAAATTTTATGATGCAATTTATTTCACTGAAAACAAAATAACCTACAAATGAGTTAAGGAAAATAAATAATGCTATCAGACATGACCACTGCTTATCGTAAATCTAACGCACTGTTTGCTTTTGTAGAAAGCAAGGCACCACTATATTTAAGCACCCAAGATGGAAAGACTCTGGAGCAACTTGCTCAACTATGCCATGTTTCCCAGGATAGATTCCATCGGCTATTGAATTATATGCAATCCCTTAATGTATTAACAAAAAAAGATAATAAATTTTACCTTACTGAGCAATGTTCATCACTAAGTGATCCAAACAGCCTTGAAACATTACATGTAAAATTCGAATTAAGTCCAATCAGCTGGAACGCCTGGTCACAATACAGTGCGTCCTTAAGTGAAATAAATAGCAAGTCGGCTTTTGAACTTAATCATCAAGAGAAATTTTTTGATTATTTAAGTCATGAACATAATAAAATCCTTAAAACTACTTTTGATAATTTAATGACAAAAATTACCGATGCAATGAATAAACATATTATTGAGCATATTCCTCTAAATGGTATTTCTTCAATCATGGATATAGGAGGAGGCCAAGGCTCTTTAGCCCAAAATATAAAAATGCACTACCCACATATCCAATTTCACGTTATGGATCAGTATAATTTTACTAAGCGAGAATCAGAAGGAATCACTTTTATCAATGGCGATTTCTTTTCCTCTATTCCATCAGGATATGATGCTTATTGCATAAAAAATGTTTTGCATAATTGGCCAGATAATCAAGCCATTGATATTCTCAAGAATTGCCATAAAGCAATGGGTGAAGATTCCGTTTTATATGTTATCGACATGCTTAAAGATCAAAATGATGCAGAGGCAGAATCATTTGATTTACATATGGATATCCTTTTATCAGGTAAAGAACGGTATCAATCAGAATTTGAATCTATAGCAAAACAGGCTGGACTCTCTATCACAAATACATACAACCTGAATTTCTCCCTGACGGGAGGCAGCCAATATATTATTGAAATGAAAAAATAAAGTCTCAATAACCTGAACTCTGGGTAAATTAGGTGAGCTTATTGCTTACTATCTTAAATGGAAGAAACCGTCACTGAATATTTCCCATTCGGAAGAAGATTTCTTAGTGACGGGCTTAAATAGAACTCAGATACCGTCTCAGTAATTAGACTGTAACCTGATTCCCATAATTATCCATTTAATCTGGATTGTTTGGCTGTAATGTTTCGTGCAAATGAAGCCAGACAGGTGTATCTGCATGAAGATCAAAGACAGCGGTTGACCAGCGAATTGTAGTCTCTTTGTCGGGTTCAGTCTGCTGTTCACGATATAAAATTATAGCCCCATTCTCCCACTCTTCCAAAACACACAGCGAATCCACGACAATATGTAATCCCGGGCGGCTTGCACGTTTAGCAACAAAAAAACGGCTCAGAGACTCATGATCAAGCATCGTGCCTGTTATCGTGATCATTGAATAATCCTGACTGAAACGGTCAAGGAGTGTCTGCACGTCTCCTTCACCTTTACCAAGCCAGTTCTCAATGGCAACATGAGCCTCCAACACTTCATTAATATAATGGTTCATTATCTATTCTCTTCTGATGATAAAAGATTAAGTTTTATGTTCCGGTTATTAATACTCAAGCTGAGCAGGAGTGGAATAAGGGCACCGGCTGCTGCTGTATAAAATGTCCACATATAAGCCTGTCGCAGTGCGAGATGGCTAATAAACAGATTGAGTAGCAGGCTCAACAGCGCTACACCAAAGCAGAAACTGAGCTGACGGTTTATGTTCCACAATGCACTTGCTTCAGGCATGGCTGTGGCTGATACCTCAAGGAAAGCACTACTCTGGGCGGTACTGCTACACAAACTCCCCCCCATCCCCATCAGTGCAAAAGCCGTCACTAACAGGTAGTTTTGCCCGTCGTGAGTCACCACCGAAAGTAACAAAATGCCTATCGCCTGTAACAGACAACCGGTCATGATGAGTGGTCGTGGTCCCAAGCGGTTAAATGTTTTGCCTGTAACAGTGATCGCTAGAAACGAAGCCAGTGACCAGGGAATCATTAATGCTCCTGTCTCAGCAGCGGACATACCGAGAAATGTCTGCAGATAAACGACGCCAACCAGACTTACCCCCATAAACAGGCCTGGCACGAACTGATAAACCAGCATTGAGAAGCGCATTAATGGGTCAGAAAGGAGATGAAAGCTGAAAAGTGGTGCAGAATGCCGACTACTGCGAATAATGAAAAAGGCCAGCAGAATGATACCTGATAAGAAAAGAATCGTGCCTTTTGCAATGCTTCCCGCCTCACTCATTTTTGTCATTCCGAGTAAAATGAGAAATAGGCCAACACATCCGATTACAAGACCAGAGAAATCGAGAGCTTTATTTTTTTCAGACGTGATCCCGTCATGTAACCATATAAAAGCCAGTATCAGTGTCAGCAGGGTTAGCGGCAGACTGGCAAAGAACACCCAGCGCCAGTTGAGCGTTTGGACCAGCACGCCACCCAAGGCAGGAGATAGTGCAGGGGCTAGTAGCGCTACCAACATAATTGCAGATGAAAGTTTAGCTCGCTCATGTTTTGCATAAAGCGGCCATGTCAACGCCTGACCGACTGGTATCAACAGTCCACCGCCAATGCCCTGCACAACTCGACAAAAAACCAGTTCCTCAAGTGAATGTGCAAATCCAGATGCCGCTGTTCCCAGTGCAAATAAGGCTAACGACAGTAAGAACACCCGCCGGGCACCTGCACGCTGTGTCAACCACGCACTGAGAGGGATAATAAGCGTAAGCCCACATATGTAGCCATGACTGATCCATGCTAACTCTGCCACGGAAACATGCATTTCCTTACCTATAGTAGGATAAGCAACATTGGAGATAAACATATTTACTAAGTCGAGGAAAAAGCCAAGAAGGTAAACGATCGCAACTTTACTACGATAATTCATACTCTCTTCCCTGTTAAAAATGAATAATATAATTCCGGTAATGGGAGGGATAAAGAGCTGGCGCAGTGATACACTGTCAAAAAATATTTGACAGTAAATGGGAGATTTATGCTCAATTTACAGCGTGTAGCAATGTTTGTAGCCGTAGTAGAGACGGGAAGTTTCACATCAGCAGCTACCACGCTCAGACAAACGAAGGCAGTAGTTAGTTTTAATATCCGGCAACTGGAGGAGGAGCTTGGGGTATCGTTGTTGCTACGCACAACCCGACGTCTAGCACTGACGCAAGCGGGGGAAGTTTTTTACCGGCGTAGTGTTCATCTTCTAAAAGAAACAGAAGATATTGTGAACGATGTGCAATTCAGTCATAGCGGATTTAGTGGTGAGTTACGAATAACCAGTACACCGGAATATGGCTCTATAATGATCATCCCCGCTTTAGTGGCATTCGGGCAGGCACACCCGAAGCTGAGTATTCGCCACGTTTCGTCTTCCTATCATGCCGATCTTATTTCAGAGCACTTCGACGTTGCCATTCGTCTTGGCAAATTGGCTGATTCCAGTTATCACGCAGCGTTAATAGACAACTTTTCAATAATCCCAGTGGCCGCGCCGAAATGGATTAAAAATCACCCGATAGATTCGCTTAATACATTAGGTAAGGCAGAATGGGTTATTCATACTCGCCTCCAGTCCCCTCTGCGCTGGCAAGTAACAGGTCCTGAACAGCAGAAGATCGATTTTTCTATCACTGGACCTGTCAGGTTCTCAACTGACAGTGCTTCTGCGCTGATGAGTTTCATACTGGAAGGCTGCGGTGTTGCGCTGCTACCGGAGTGGCTCGTCCGGTCCGCTCTAGCAAGCGGGGAACTGCAACATTTGCTGCCCGATTACCATTTCCCTTTGCAGGGCGTGTATGCGGTTTATCCTAATACCCGCCACATCTCCGCTAAGGTACGTGCTCTGATTGATTTTCTTCAGAGACGCTCAAGGGACTGGGCTACTAAAAACTGACATCTAATTACCAGTACAGTTTATTTTCAATATGCCAATGGCGGCGTATGGCACACGCGATAAATTCGGCCAGGGCATCACGGTGGCTGGTAATATAATAGCGCCTTTCATAACGCGCTCTTTCACCTGACCAAAACAGAGTTGATTCACCACCGCCCACGCGCTGACCAAATGGGTAGCCGGGGATCCGATGAGATGTCCAAAGGTATTGCTTGCGACAAGATTAATTCATCACTGGGATTATAAATAAAAAATTCACCTTTCATCAGAATTTGAGCATTTCGCGGCGCGCTTGCATACTTTATATGCTCACCATCATGAGTGATGCTAAACTCAGATATTCCAGACAAATGTTCAATCCGTACAATAGCGTTGCCATTCACCCTATCAGAATAATAGATATGACTGGCAACAGTTCCAGAAAAACAGCAAGCAGCGGCTAAACAACAACCACCGGATACTGCAATAGATAAATGAACATTTTTGGGTGTGAGATACCTGATATTAATATCCCCTTCGGATAAAGGAGGGGCAACGATGGCGACTTTGGGTTGGGTGATAGATTCGCTTAAATCCTTTTCATTCATCACTGCTCCATTTTTCTTACGAATTTCCATTTTAATCCCCATCTCTATCCTGATTTCCATGATTTTCTCTTGTAAAACTTTATTATTCTTAATTTCATTGGGATTTTCGTAACCTGTAATCCCTAAACTTTCTGCGTTGATAATAATCATTGGTACAGCAACATCGATACCAGTGACTGGAATACCATTAACTTTGTCAATCAAGTTCCCTGTCGGAAAAAGAGCTTTTGTTTTTGAACATGCGGGATCTTCAAATGACACATTAACTTCTGGGAAATCACCAATAACGCCAGGCATATGTGCCAGTTGGTATTTAGGTGCTACATTCGTCATCGTACACACAATATTTTTATTGGTGTTTGTATTAAAAATACTTAATTTTCCATCAGGCATTAACCATTTTTCTTCCGAAAGATCTCTTATCACCAAAGGTATTGATGAGGTCATATTTCCGCAATTAACCTCCCACGATACGGTGCTACTTTCTTTTTCAAGTTGTGCAAAAGTACTTATCACCTGTTTAGATTGATAATCGATATCAATGATAAAGGCTTTATTGCTAGTGGTTATTCCTCTACCTAACCCCTGTAGTTGTTTATTATTTTCATTTCTTCCTTCCAGGGGCACTCCCATTATATGCCTGAGAATCTCTTCCTTGAGTTCTTTTTTTTCTGGCAAATATTTTTGTAGTAAAACGATACCTGTTGAAGTTCCGCCTCGCACATAATAGAGAGGAATGCGAATTGGAAAAGATAATTTTTTCATATTATTACTACGATTAAATTGCAAAAGTTATTTTTCCAATGACGGTTATAAATATCAGATATGTAATTTTTCCTTATGTAAGTTTTAATATCAAAAATAAAAACCATAACATAAGAAAATAATTAATCATCATACTTCCTAGATATAAATCCACATAATCACAAGACAGGAAAAATGTATTGCACATATATTCAATAAAACATAAACAAAGACTATATTTTTTAGTAATGAATAGTTAAACACCAATATAACTATCTAATCATACTGTCTTTTATTTATTTTTCAGAAAAAACTGAAGCAGTTATTAGGAGATTACTGACTGTACCCACTAATACCCTCACCGCAACCACATTTCATTGAGGATAAAAGCCTATCATAGACAGAATGAGGTTACTGTGCGATAGCGATTTTAGGTGTTCTGCTATAATTGGACATAAAGACCCCCAACGCTGGTTGCCCAACTCTATTGAAGGCCACTTCATGGAGCACGACTCTTGGATTCAAGGTGTAAATTTGGGTGGTTTATTTCCAGTTGAGGCAAAAACGAAGAGTTTTACCTACATGTTGTTTCATCATGACACCTAAGTTTAATCAACATGCCAGTCAGATAGCTACCTCTACAATTACGTTAGCAGAATTGATTTTTAGAGCAGAAAAAAAGTGCAAATACTATAAAAAATCTCGCTACTATTTCAGATTTCGTTTCCAGACTGACTGCCTTTCATTATGGAGATATTCTAACAACACTTGAAAAACAAGGAAAAAAATAGGTGATAATGATCTTCATATTGCAGGACACGCCAGAAACAAGGGGTTGATTATTGTGACTAATAATACCAGAGAATTTAATAGAGTGGATGGATTAAGAATCGAGGGGTGGATAAAAGAATAAGTGCAATAATTTACTCCGTCAAGTCGTAGTCATAAAAGGTATTCAGGCCATGCATCCAGTCCTGATAAAAATAGTGTCCACCGAATCCCAAGTTTTTTATGAGTATCCGAATTCAGAAGTCTTTTACTTGATTTATTAACTCGCACACCGATTTTATCTTTATTCTTTGCTTTTCTCTTATATCTTTCAGTTATGAGCCCCCTCTGCAAAGGCATTCGTTATCGTATAAGGTACCAATAATGTGTAAAGAAAAAAGAATAAAAATATGATTCTGCCTGGATATGATAACATATTCACACACCTCATATTAAATAATTAGGATCTACTCCTATTTATGATCCTAGTTGTGTATTTTCCTTTTACGTTATTAAAAATAGTTATCACTTAATGACTATTTTTAATAATACAATTAATTAATGAGTTGATTATTTTGATTGAACTTTTATTAAGATCAGGTTAAACGTAAACGAGGTTTATTTATATAGTATAAGATATAGGGGTATATTATATGTTCCATCAAAGTAAAGCGTTTATAATCAATCGAACTCAAAAGTTAACGGGCGAATATAATGAATAAAAAGACCACATCCACACCCCATGATGCGGCTTTCAAAGAATTCATGACTCAGATTGAAAACGCTAAAGATTTTTTTGACATTCATCTGCCGGAAAAAATCAAGCAATTGTGTGATCTTAGCACATTAGCGTTAACCAACTCGTCATTCATCGACCGACAGTTGCGTTCGAAAATGTCGGATGTCCTCTATTCGGTGAAAACACAACGGGGGGATGGCTATATCTATGTCCTGGTTGAACATCAGTCTACCCCAGATAAAATGATGGCGTGGCGAATGATGCACTATTCGTTTATGGCGATGAATCAGCATCTGCAACAGGGAAACAAGGCACTGCCGCTGGTTGTACCCGTTTTGTTTTACCACGGAAATCGCAGCCCTTATCCTTTCCAGCAGACTTGGACGCAATGCTTTTCATTGCCCGAATTGGCGGAAGAGATATACTTTAATCCGTTTCCGTTAGTCGATGTGACTGTGATTGATGATAACGAACTGGTGAATCATCGCAAAATCGCTGTGATGGAACTGGCGATGAAGCATAAAAATTTGCGGGAGGAGTTTAAGGCAGTGACCACGCTGTTGGCGCAGGTCCTTAAGCACAATTATAATAGTGATAACGATGTGGTTACTATCCTTAATTACCTGTTTAACACGATGGATTCACCGTATTTTGTACAGGTGCTCCAACTACTGATTGAACAGGCAGATAGTCATCAGGAGGCGATTATGAGTATTGCTGAACGATTACAGGAAAAAGGTCGGAAAGAAGGTCTTCAACAGGGTATTCAGCAAGGCATGCAACAGGGTATTCAGCGAGGTGAAGAAAAAGGTCAACGTGAGGCACGACTAAAAATAGCACGTAGTTTGTTAAAAAATGGTGCTAGTATCGAACTGATTATGGAAAGTACCGGTCTGAGCCGTGAAGAACTGCTTTCCCTGCAATAACTCCTCACTCACCTTTACCCTCTTTTTAAAAATATGCAGAGAAAATAATGACAACAAAAACAACACACAATTACGTTATTCGTCCCATCACCCAACAAGACAATGCAGGCATTGCCGCTGTGATCCGTGAGGTCTCTGCTGAGCATGGCTTAACCGCAGACAAAGGCTTTGCCGTCGCTGATCCAATTCTGGATACCCTGTACGAAGTTTACAACCAGCCACACAGCGCTTATTGGGTTGTTGAAATGGATGGCGAAGTCGTTGGCGGTGGCGGTGTTGCTCCTCTGGCTGGTGGTGATGGCGGTACTTGCGAATTACAGAAAATGTACCTTTCATCGGTACTGCGGGGAAAAGGTATTGCCCGGCAAATCGTGAAGCACTCTCTCAAATTTGGCACAGAACAAGGCTTTAAACGCTGCTATCTGGAAACGACAGAGAATCTGAAAGCCGCCATTGCCTTGTATGAAAAGCTGGGCTTCAGCTATCTTGATGAGCCTCTTGGCAATACAGGCCACAGCGACTGTGAAGTCAGGATGCTCAAAGCATTATGATGCTATGATAGCTTTCAATTAAAGATAGTCAGCCCCACGGTTTAAGTGGGGCAATTTGGTTTGACGCAATCTTCAAAAGATCTTAATGGAGTCTGGGTTCATCGTCCTCAGGGGGAAAGAGATCACCGTCATCTTCATCATCAGGCGCATTAGGGTCTTCAAAGTACGTTCCCCAACCGTCGTAATTTACACCGATCTTTCCAGCCAGATCCATGAGCTGTTCAACCTGTACGTCGATCAATTCAGCTTCCAGACGACTTTCGCTGATCACATCACAACACATCAAAACAACACCATCTTCTGTTTCCAGTTCTTCTGCATCCGTTACTTCATAGCCTAATTTAAAAGCTTCAAGGGCTGCCTTTTCCAGTTGGTCGAAGTCTTCTGCCGAAAAATGGTGCTCAATAATATAGAGTGCATCAGGATCACTGCCATCTTCCAATAATTCTTCGATGATCAAGCGAGTTTCTTCACACTGTTCTTCTAAAGCATGTGGGTCTGCCATGCCAATCCCCTCTGTCAGTTGGCTGTCTTGTTTTGCATTCTCCCATCTTTTATGTACAAAGGATATATCTATCCAATTTTGTTCAAAAAGAAATGCATAACATAAGCGGCTGATCTATAACCTGTCTTGATACCTTCACTCCTATAAACTCTGCACACAGGGCTTGTAATTGAATTTTTTATCGATATATAGTGAATATAAATTCAATATTGCCTAATGGAGACAATGCATAATGAACCCATTTTTCAAGCGTTCTTTCCTAAGATTACTTGACATTACTCCCACAGAAATTGATACCCTTTTAACTTTGTCTCATGCATTAAAAGCGAATAAAAAATCAGGTTCTGAATCTCTCTTACTCACAGGGAAAAATATTGCCCTGATTTTCGAAAAAGACTCCACTCGTACACGCTGCGCATTTGAAGTCGCAGCTCATGATCAAGGTGCCAATGTTACTTATTTAGGCTCAAGCGGCAGTCAGATCGGGCACAAAGAATCCATCAAAGATACTGCGCAGGTACTTGGGCGTTTGTATGATGGTATTCAATACCGTGGATATAGTCAGAAAATTGTCGAAACGCTTGCGCAATACTCAGGAGTTCCGGTTTGGAATGGCCTGACTGATGAATTCCATCCAACCCAACTTTTGGCTGATTTAATGACGATGCAGGAACACAGCCAAAAACCACTATCTGAGATCAAATTCGCCTATTTGGGCGATGCCCGCAATAACATGGGCAATACCCTACTGGAAGCGGCTGCACTGACGGGTATAGATCTCCGTTTGGTTGCTCCAACAACATGCTGGCCAGACAAAAATTTGGTTGCGGAATGCCAAAAACAGGCAGAGAAAACTGGCGGTCAGATCACTCTGACAGAAGATATTACGCAAGGTGTAAAAGGGGTCGATTTTCTGTATACCGATGTTTGGGTATCAATGGGAGAACCGAAATCGGTCTGGCAAGAACGTATTGCATTACTGAAATCCTACCAGGTCAATATGGAGGTTGTGAAACTCACAGGGAATCCAGAAGTTAAATTCCTGCATTGCCTGCCGGCTTTCCATGATGAAGAAACAACACTTGGTAAGCAACTGGCAGAGGAATTCAATTTATATGGTGGCCTGGAAGTCACAAATGAAGTATTTGAATCAAAACACAGCATTGTGTTTGATCAGGCTGAAAACCGAATGCATACCATTAAGGCTGTCATGGTAGCAACATTGGTGGAAAACCTCGTGTTGTAATAGTTGATTTATATTTTGCGTCCGCTCATATTGGCAAAAATCAAAATGCTAATATACCCAGCTTATTTAAAGGACGCACCATATAGATCTATATTTTCAATTTAAAGAAGATAACTAAATAAAAATAGTGAATTAACTCACTATTTTTATTTGCATCAACTAATGACACTAACAAAAATAATTTCAAGCATGTTTTTTGATTTTGATACTATTTAAATTGGATTGATAATCAATAATCAGAAAGATTTTGGAAAGAAACAATATTTTAGCAGTAAACTTCGAATTTACCCCCCAACTCATCTCCGCCACAGCAGATAGGCAGATTTTATAAAAAAACACTTATTTTACTCCCATATTAATTACTTTTATATCTCACATTATTGAAATAAAAAATTTACCTAAGTAATATGTGCTGGCGGATTAGCAGTAGGATGAAATTACCTTGAATTTTAATGAATAATTAAGTGAGGGATTTATGTCTGAACTCAGTAAACCAGAAAATATGAATGCCAGCCTTAAATATCCATTCAATCTTGCCCAAAATAAGTTTGAAGGTTTTGGTGGTGAAGTCACTGTACCAATCGGTTCTTTCGCATGGGCGCTAAGCCATGTATATGTAAAAAAACAACTGTTATGTCGTACTGGTTGGCATGTTCCTAAAGAACATATACGCCTTGCTCATCAGTCGGTAGCGAATAGTGAAGGTGATGGGTCTGCTTATATTGAAAAGAGTGATAAAGATAGTTATTGGCTTCCCTGGGACCCACCCAAGAAGATTTAATAGCTTGTGATTGGAAAATACTGCTATTACCAGCACCATATTGGATGTCTTTTGATCTTAAAATAGGACTACCGCATGATCGTTATGATAATATCGGTACTCTATCTAACTTCCAGAATAAGACAACTATTAAGGAAATCGTAGGATTTGTTTGCGGCCTCATGACGCCTGGTCTAGGCTCATTTAATTTGATGCTTATCGTATCCTGTGATGAAGATCACTGCCAAAAAACAGTAGAATTACTTAGCAAAGAGTTTTATGTAACAGTCGATAATAGAACCTATAAACTTAATGTTTCCGATATATTATTACCTCTTAAAGTAAACGGAACTACAATCACTGTAGTTTATGATAATAATAGTCATGGTAAAGAATACTCTGCTAGTGAAGCTATAAACGTATGCTCCATACTGAAGGATAACATAGGTAAAACCAAGCATTTCCGCTTTGGCTGGTACGATAAATAATCTCCACCCTAACTTTAAGGCTACTCTCCGGTAGCCTTTTATATCCACCACCGCAATTATCCCCTATTGTGGCAGCAAATATATTAAAAACGCTAACCGACACCAATATTAAACCCATCAATGGCATGATCTTTTCCGCTATATTTTGCGGATACTCCTTCATAACCCGCATAAAGGCTGAGGTTTTGAATAAGCAAAACCCAACAAAGCATATACATTCACACTCTCATCAATGCGGTATGCTGAGCCAATCATCAATAATTACCTTTTATATTTATTAAATGTTTTAACCATTTAAAGTATAAATAGTTCTTGTAAGGCAATCGGATAAAATGCAACAAATGGGAGTAATATTGAATTATTGATTCAGAATCATTTTTTGATATCAACAAAGTCAAAACAAACGCGTTACTATTTTTAATTGTCAGTCTCAAACGTCAGTACCACTTCACTTAACTAAAGGAAATGGCAATGAAATTAGAAACTTTATCCATCCATGCAGGTTATTCACCCGATCCAACAACCAAAGCCGTTGCTGTCCCAATTTACCAGACAACTTCCTACGCTTTTGATGATTCCCAACATGGTGCTGATCTGTTTGATTTAAAAGTGGAAGGTAATATTTACTCCCGCATCATGAATCCAACCAATGATGTATTGGAAAAACGTGTCGCCGCTTTGGAAGGTGGTATCGGTGCACTTGCGGTCGCTTCGGGCATGGCGGCAATCACCTACGCCATACAAACCATCGCCACGGTCGGGGATAATATTGTCTCTGTCGCAAAATTATATGGCGGAACTTATAACCTGATGGCACACAGTTTCCCAAATATGGGGATTGAAACCCGTTTTGTTGATCATGATAATCTCGCTGTCGTTGACACCCTGATCGATAAAAGAACCAAAGCCGTCTATTGCGAATCCATCACTAACCCAAGTGGGAATATCATTGATATCCAGGCGCTGGCAGATATTGCCCATCGGCACGGCATTCCTCTTATTGTCGATAATACCGTCGCAACGCCCTATTTATGCCGCCCATTTGAACATGGCGCCGATATTATCATCCATTCTCTGACCAAATATATTGGCGGACATGGCACCTCAATTGGAGGGATGATTGTCGATTCAGGCAAATTCCCCTGGATGGCGCATCAGGATCGTTTTGCCATTTTAGGCACACCAGATCCTTCGTATCACGGCATAACCTATACCGAACATTTTGGTGCCGCTGCCTTTATCGCTCGCTGTCGTGTTGGGCCACTGCGTAGCACAGGCGCGGCCTTGTCTCCATTCAATGCCTTTTTGATGTTACAGGGACTGGAAACATTGGCGTTACGGATGGAGCGCCATACTGAAAACGCCCTGAAGATCGCACAATATCTGGAAAAACATCCTCAGGTATCCTGGGTGAACTATGCGGGATTGCCTACACATCCTGAACATGATTTGGCTATCCGTTATATGGGGGGCAAACCAGCGTCTATTCTGTCTTTCGGCATCAAAGGCGGAGAAGAAGCAGGTATACGCTTTATCGATGCTCTGCAATTGATTGTTCGTTTGGTTAATATTGGTGATGCTAAATCTCTGGCTTGTCATCCCGCCTCAACAACCCATCGTCAGCTAAATGATGAAGAAATGGTAAAAGCAGGCGTTTCACGTGATTTAATTCGCTTATCCATCGGTATCGAACATAGCGATGATATTATTGCCGACCTGGCACAAGCGCTGGAAGCAGCAAAGACGCCGTAAAATCGTTGTTAAAAGCGATAATCCCAGAATATTGCAAATGTAATAAAAACAAACACAGGCTCTAATTTTGAGCCTGTGTTTTTACTATTTATTCCTATTGGTTTGTTAGTGTGTAATCAAGCAAGTTATCAATTTATTAACGCTTGATTTGTCAACTATTTCATGTTTCACAACATCAAACCCAACAAAGTAGTTATGCTTGCTAACTTCTGGATTTATGTTGTTAGACACCAGTATAGCGGGATTATTTGGATCAGTTCCATTTCCGTATACCCCTGTCTGACCTATAAGACCCCAATCCATTATATTGGGAAACTCTTCAAGTAGAGTTGTGCCATATTTCTCATTATGGACACGAGAACTTGATAATGGCCACAAATCCGTCACTGTCACTGATGCATAGTTATATGCTTGATTATTCTTACCAGCAAATATCTCACATGCATGATCTGTTTGTGAATTCATTTTATGATTCTGTGGATCAAATGTGCGAAAATAACGCAGAGGCTTCACTGTATAAGTGTAGGTAGCTATTGCCCCTGTCTGCTTGTTAGTAGCAGTCGCCTTGAGCTTTGTAGGCGCCAGTGAAAAGTGCAGACCATCAAGCACAAAATCGAACACATTATCAGAACCCATACTCTGTTCGGCTACTTGCCCTGAAACTACGGTATATTTGCCTTCTTCAATGTTAGGATCAATAAGAGGAGTATTTGGATCACGTCGTAACTCTGCGTTTAATGCATCGAAGACATTATAAGGTCCATTCTCATCACTCTTGTAGAAGTGATTGACAGATGGATTATTCCCATTGTAAATATACAACCCAACAGGCTGCTCTACCGGTATAAATTTCACGGTAGTGTTAGCAATCGATTCCTGTTTTCCCTCTTTTTTCACAAGTTCCAGCTTGACATTGACATTGTCAACACCGACAGAGCTGGTCAACGTTGTCGTCAAGTATCCCTGATCATCCGTGGTTAGCTGTTTATTGCCGAACACCAGCTTACCTTCCTCTACCAGTTTATTGTGGTCAAACTTGTCATTAACCATGCTCCAAATCACCTTATCGTGATCAAAGGTCAGATTTGGTATAGCTAAATCAGTAGCAGCATCCTTAATTTTTGCTTTATAGAGATAAGCCTCTTTTCCGTCACCATTGAGATCCTTATTCGGTGTCACTTCAATGTCGCCAATCTTAATATCACCGACGAAAGCCACGGGTTTTTCAGTGTATGTCGTCGTTTTACCACCATCAATTGAGGCACCGACTTTAATATCTTTTACAGGTTTGGTACTGGTTAAGGTAGCAAACAATTTCCCTTCGGTATTTGTGGTGTTTTGCACTGATGACCACTTCATACCATCCGGTAATGTCTCAGGATACCATTTGACATCCACCTTCTGATTTTTCAGGGCAATACCATTCTTATCTTTTACAACGGCCGTAAAGGTATAGCCATTATCTCCAGCGAGAAGTGGCCCAGATACGAACGGAGTAACGGATTGAATCTTAAAGTCAGAAATCAGGCCACTAAAGCCAATATCACCAACATGAGTTTTTGGCATTCCAGGTATTTCCAGGAAAACTTTCACATCTTTCAGCGGCTGGGAGGTTATTACCGTTGCCTGCAACTGCCCCTGAGAATTGGTTCTGCTGGGGTTTTCCCAATTCAGACTAACATCTTTACTTTGTGGCTCAATCGACCAGGTGACATTATCAATCACGCCATTGCGGATAATATCTTTATCAGCAGCACCATGAGCGATAGTCGCCAGTAAATTATAACCCCCCTGAGCACCCGTATTAGAGGTTGTTAATTGTTCAGCCTTAAATTGTCTGACAACAAAAGGCTGTACTGTCACATTCAAAATAGCGGGCTTACTTACCTTACCGTTATTTCCTTCCGCAAAGATATTTACCGTATGCGTATTCTGTCCATCAGGAATATATTTAGGCAATACAAGCGTAACTAGCTCATTACCGCCACCAATAGTGGCAATACTGCCGCCATTTTGGGTAAATGCATTATCTGCCTGAAATATGATTTTTTTGACGCTTGATTTTATGTTAGCCGTTATAGGTAATGGTGTTGGCCATGTTTGCTGGCTATAACCAAAGATAGTGTTTTGCGACATCGTCAATTCCAGTTCATCTGGCTTCTTCCGATGATCAAGCACAATATGGTTATTTCTTTCCACTAAGTCATAACGGCTACCTGCCAGTGTACGCATGGAAGCAACACTACCAGGCGAGAACTGCGCGTCCCAAGGTACACCAAAGCGGTAGTTCAGGTTGGCCTGGAACAGAGTTTCACTGTGTCCGCTGCCCCCATATTTGTAATCTACCCCCATTGTCACCAACGGGATCGGTGTATAATTCAGGCCAACTCTGCCCAGGCTGGGGTTTTTCTGTTTGCTGTCACGATTGAACAAAGCAACGTTATCACCAAAGTATTGTTCAAAGCCTAACTTACCCCCCAGGTTCGGGTAAGCGGGTAAATAAAATTCACCTTGAAGATCAAAACCGTTGGCAGGACGTTCTTCCCAATCATGATCTTTCAATGACTGGCGCCATTCAGTCAGACGCAAGTATGAATTGGCAGAAAGTTTGACATAATCTGTCCAGGCTTCTGCCCCTACACCGAGGCGCTGGTTTTTACCGGTGACATCATGGTCAAAGAAAGTATTCAGCCCATACATCCAATGAGGCGTAAAATAGCGTCCCCCCAAACCGACATTCACAGTATGACGGCTGTCTTTATGGCGATAACCAAATTGGGAGAAAACCAACCAATCGGCTTTATTGTCATAAAGCGGAAGCAACATATCCAGGGAGCCATTATCCAATTTACCTTTTCTATCAAGGGCAAAATTAATTCTGGCTGTACCAAACTGTGATAACCATTTCTGTGTCTCGCTGGATATCGTCCCATTGAGCTTTCCTAACGCATAGGATTTAGCTTGTTCGGTAAGTTGAGAAGGTGAAGATGACAATACCCGACTCACCGTCTGAATATTTTGCGCAATTAAACCTGCTGTTCCATCGCCCCTATTATCTAACTGATTTTCATTTGCCACTGTCTGTGTTTGCTGTTCAGTGTTTTTTTCACCTATAGCCAATGTATTCGTGGCTATAAATGGTAAAAGCAAAGAACCTATATATAGAGAAAACCTAATGAACTTATTACTAATATATGAACTCATATATAGTACCTCATGGAATATTTGATGTCCCAACACTGAATAAGAATAAAAAATTAATCTTTTTGTGCACTTAAGATACATTAGGTGACTTATTACTAATCTGCTTAATGAAAATTTTTTATTAGCTGATAAAAGATAGTTATCACTTTCTGTTTCGAATATCAGGTTATTACATGAGGGAGAAATTAGAATAATAAGTTAGTCTTGGTATTCAATGAAATATGAAATTTTAATGTTGTGTTTTTTATATTTTATTTTTCAAAAAAATTCTTTAGTAAGAAATATCAAGTTACTGTTTTATAGACTGCAACTTGAAAAATAATGGTTGTAGACTTAATTCGATATTAGGCTTTAAATGTTATCCACGACCTAAATAGGAATAATCTCCCATTGAACCGGGGATCAATGCCAATTCCCCTGCCCGCGCTGGTGTTACACCTTTACGCAGACCTACCTCATACGCGGCATACCTATCCAAAATGGTATCGACAATTTGCAGTTCAACAAAGTGATTGCCTGAACCCACAGTGCCTAAACTCGCTGGACGGATAGCCTGACAAACCTTGGCATCACTACCAGGAGTACGGATTTGCCCTGTATGCACAGCCGCATCAAAGCCATAAGTCATAACTTCTAAACGTGCAGCGAATCCCTCAATAATATCCAGATTCTTTTTAGGATTCGCTGATCTTTCAGAACGATAAATTAATTCCATCAATGTTACAGAACTGATGCAAAGCTGACCATAATGCTGATAAAAAGCTTCTCTGACTTTCTGCGGCTTATTCTTGATAGTATAAATACAACTATTGGTATCAAGCATATACTTAATCATCAAAACTCCTCCCTGAGCTGCTCACTTGGCTGCTGTCTGTCAGCCATAAAATCAGAAGTGACATTTTCGCCATCAAACCAACTATCCCATCCCTCTCCCGCCGGAGTTATGATACGAACTCGACCAATAGCAATAATATCAACATGTTTTACATCTTCCGGGAAAGCAACGGCTTTGGGCAAATAAACTCAAATGTCACATGCAAATTTCCTGATACAGTAAAATAAAAACGCGCAATCAACCATCTCCAGTGCGATTGCGCAGTTTCACTTCCTAATTATCCGGCGGCGCTTATTAAACAGATCCGGTAATATCGCCTGCGATACGCATTGCCATTCAATTTTATCAATATCAACTCCCTGTTTGGCAAAGTAATCTGATAGCGCCGACTGGCACTGTTGGAGAACTTCAACAACACAATCCCCTTCCAATTTCAGCAACCACTCAGTTTGGGTTAGCCGGTAATCACTTGTTAGCGGCAAGGTATTGGCAATGATCCGCGAACAAGGATCAGCGAAAATATTTACTGTTCCCCCTGCCAGAGCAGGTAAAATTAGCTGATCATCATTGCGCCCTTCTATGCGCTCTATCGCCAATGCAGGATTGCCACAATCACACGGGGCTTTCTTTACCACCAAAATATCATCAAGCTTGTAACGCACAATGGGCTGGGTTTCCCGCGTAAAATCGGTAATGATCGGGTTAAAACGCGATTCATCGATCCATTTTGGCTCAATATGCAGAAACTCTTCATTAAGATGCAGCGTCCCATGCGAGCAGGTACATGCCAGGAACCCTTCCGTGGCCTGATAAATTTCTCCCACTTCCCTGAATACGGTTTTCAATAGTTGTCGATCTTGCGGCTCCAGCACTTCTGCCACCGAGATCACTTTAACCGGCGGCAATGATGCTTCGCCTTGTTGGATCTTCAATGCCAACGCACGCAATACTTGAGCTGGCGCTACGACAATCGTTGGTTGATACTCTACTAACGCTTGTACTTGCTGATTAAAGTCAGCGAACAAGTCAAAAAAACGGAAGGATATCCAACGGTTCTGGACACTATCGTAAAGATTGTTCCCCGCCCGTAAGAACAGTGCAACTCGCTCACCATGAAATAAGCCATTTGGCAGCATCTTGGCAAGCAGGGTTCCTGCCCAAATGCTCCGCTCTTTCGGGCTGGCAACAAAAATACCTCGCTGCCCTGATGTCCCCGATGACATGCCAACGCTGAATTTGCCGACTGTCGGTTTGAAGTCCCGTGACTGTTCGCTCAGCCGCGCACAGGCCAACAACTCATCGCGTTTGAGACCCGCCGTATTCATCTGGTCGAAATTTTCCATCATGATGGCTTTATTCATAAGCGGATATTCCACCAACGATAAATCACCGAATGAGGAGAAATAAGGGCTTTTCGTCAGAACCCTATGCCTGAATCGCGCCAATTCTCGCCATTGATGTTGTTCAAGCTGCTGTCGGTTGGCAAATTTCCACCGTTTCCTGGCCCGCCAATAGTACCAAAGCGTCTTAAATATCATTCTAAATCTCCCTCATGGCATAGCTGGATAGGGATCTGCTTTTGATCAATTTGATGCAGCTTATTCAGTGTCTCGTAATAGGCACGGCTGTTATCCATAATAAGATTCGCCAATTTTGCAGGCCCACGCAGTTCACGGTAATTGGTCGGAGACCAGGCGGCATCTCCTGCCAACAACACCCAACCCTGTTCAGTCAATACACAAAGACCAAGGTGCCCTGCCGCATGGCCAGGCAGCGGAACAATAAGTATCTGTTTCTGGCTTTCTGGCACGGCATAACCTTCCCCCAATACCGCTAATTCCTCTGGCAATGGGCTGGTTTCAAACCCTTCATAAAAACTGACTCTGGATTCGAAATCTTCCGGGACTAACCCCCGCACAAATGCTTTTTGTAGCGCAGCAATACCGCGTAAGTTACGAGTTTGCCGCCAACCTTCCCCCGAACAGATAAATTGGGTCTGCGGGAAATCTCGTAATCCGGCAATATGATCACCATGAAAGTGAGAAATGATGAGGCCATCAATATCACGAGCCTGAATCCCTTCCTCTTTTAGTTGCATCACCAATGCGTCTTTGGTGTCAAAGTAGACCGGTGTAACCATGCGATATAATCGAATAATTCCATTGCGGGTATGATCGTAAAAATGGCTGGCGTATCCGGTATCAAGCAGCCAACGCTTATCATTACACTCCAACAACCACGCACGAGCCGGAAATTTGCATACGCGAAGACTGGCACCTTTCAGTGCCATGCAACCGGAATGAGTGCAATATCCCACTTCAAAAACACGTATCTTAACCATGTGCACCCGTTTGCTGATCTATCTGTTTTAGCCAGTTGGCCGTTAAATGAATACCTTCTTCGATGGTATAAATCGGCGAATAACCCAGCTCTTCTTGCGCTTTTGAGTTATCCAGTGTCATAGAGAAATAAGCCGCACCAATACCATAACGCGTCAGCAACGGCTCTTTTCGGGTGAGCATGGCAACGCCTTCCAATATTGCCGCAACACCATACAGAAGTGGGTAAGGCAATGATTTGATCCGGTAATCAAACTGCATCTCGTTAAATAACTGCCCTAAGATCTTCGCCAATGGCTGTGGCTGTTGATTGGTAATGTTATATATCGCCCCACTTTGCAACCCTTCGTGATGAGTCGCCAACGACATGGCATGGACAACATTCATTACGTAAGTGAGATCCAGAGCATTCCTTCCCCCCGCAGGCAAAGCCATAACGCCTTTGCTGGCTTTAACCTGGGCCAGCAAACGCGGCAACAATACCCTGTCATGCGGGCCAAATAATCCACGAGGGCGCAGGATAATGTAAGTTGTGTCAGGATAGCGGGGGATCAGTTGGCGTATGCTCTCTTCCGCCAGAAACTTGGTTCGGGCGTAATCATTGGCAAAACGCTGGCTGCGCTGATTTTCGGTAACATGCTGTTGGTGTGAAAAATTAAAATATACAGCTGGAGTAGAAATATGGACAAATCGCCGAATACCACATACTCCTGCTGCCTGTGCCAATGTATGTGTCGCAGCCACATTGATACGTTCAAACTCATCAGGATCGCCCCAGGGAGAGGATTTGGCAGCACAATGCCAGACTGCATCACACTCTGACATCAGTTCGATGGCTTCACCCTCCGTTAGCGTCGCCAGTTCAGCGCGACGAAACTCCACACCCAATTGAGTCAATAACTCACCCGCCTGCGGGTCACGTCCGGTTGCCACCACCGTCTCTTCATGGGATAACAGGTAATCAACGGCATTACGACCTAACCCACTCGTGGCTCCGGTTACAAGAATTTTCATGGTCTTAGAATCATCTCACTTAATGAAAGCCCAGCCGCTGTACCAAGTAACATCACATAATCACGACCATAATAGCGATCTGTCATAATGGCTTCATGCAGCGCGCTTGGAATGGATGCCGCGACCTGATTACCACGATAACGATAGATATTCACAAATCTCTCATCCTTGATATTCAAGCGTTTGAGAATATGTTTCAATCCCAAATGACTTGCCTGATGAGGTATCACGGTATCGATATCGGACATTGCAAGATTGGCATCATCCAATACACGCGCTGTAAATTCTTCAATCAATGAGGCAGTCAGTTTAAACAGTGGCTTACCCTGCATCTGGAACAGAAAATCGCTATCTTCCATGCCTGCACGCAGATTCTTGCGGGTTCCGCCAGCCCGAATCTCACATAATTCGAGACCTTCTGGATAGGTTTCATGTTTGTAGGTAACAATCCCGCTTTTCCCATTCCCTCTTTCAACGATCACACAAGCCGCCCCATCACCAAAAATCAGTGATGATTCTTGATGTGACCAGTCAATGCCACGGGAAGCCATCTCTGAGGAGACAATGGCAATTCGCCGATACTGTCGGGTTGCTAACAATCCACTCGCAACATCCAGGGCAGAAATAAAACTGACACAACTTGAATTAATATCAAAACAGGCAGTTCCGGCCTTTAAACGGCTCGCTTTTAAAATATGTGCTGCGGAATAAGGTAAGGCTTGAATCGGGATAGCAGAAGCTGAAATCAGCAGATCAATTGAATCTGGCGAGATTTGATGTGTTTCTAACGTATTATGCAATGCATTTGTGGCTAATTTAGCTGGGGGGACGTCATAATCCGAATGATAACGATACTCTATTCCAGAATGTTTTTCGACAAACCCCTTCGGTTTATTGAACTTTAAATCTAAATCGGATGAATACACTTTGTTTTCTGGTAAGGCAATACCAGACGCAATGATCTTTAATGGGATCAATTCATTTATATTTTTCATTTTTTTATAACTTCCAAGTGTTAATTTTTTGTTTAAATTTGCTGCCAGAATATGAAGTGAATTCTGAGTAGGGTGAGAATAAATGAATATTTATCAGATAGCCGATTAAACAGGAAGTATATATTTATGATACATCATATTATTAATTTGAAATATTCAATGCAGTTATATGAAAAATAAAAAATTTTCTCAGTTCATCATTTCAATATCATAAAATTTTTTTAATGCAGAAAACATATTATGAAATTTAATCATGGCGTTTGTTGTCTATATGTAAAATAAAGGTCAATATTAATTTACAAATAAACTAACTTGATTTAATTAATGAGAAATAATCATTTCCAGATTTTGTTTCATTGATTAATTAAATAAATATAGTCACCCTAAAATTCTGAACAAGCATTAGTCCAATGTTTTTATTATTTTTTTAAATAAAAGTAAAACATTAAATTTACAACATATATATCTTTTAAAAGTAAAAATACCGAGTTTATTCTTCTGAGTAAGAAGTATTTATTCAGAAGAATAATTCTGCTAATTGAAGTAACTAAATTATATAAATCTCAGATCACTTGTTGGTCAAAACAAGCCGTTGAAGAAGGTTATATTAAAAAGCTTAATCTCCCAGTCTGATATCAATCAATGGAACGATAAATAATCCCCATATCAACTCTAACTAAAAGATATATAGCAATATGTTTTTACTGTCTACACACCATTTTCAGCGGATCTTCATATAACCCACCCCAAATTTCTTCCAAACCAACATCTTGCCTCTCACCACTTTTGCGAGCATGATCGCAATACCGTTACCATTAATCAAACAACTTACATGCCTGCAATCAAAGAACTCCAAGTCGCAATTTCAAACCTTTCTGTATGGCGCAAAGGTGATCAACGTGCGCCACATAAGCCGTTATTGCTACTGTATGTACTCTCGCAATATCAGAAAGGTCATGAACGACTGTTTGATTATGGGGAGGAGATCCACCAGCCACTACTGGAGCTACTCAATAACTTTGGCCCAAGACGCAAAACCCACTATCCCTCTTTACCCTTCTGGCGCTTACGTGGCGACGGGTTTTGGGAATTGCAAAATACCGAACTCTGTACGCCACAAAAAGGTAGCAAGGAGCCGCCAAAACGTGAACTCATTGAATTTAGCGTCAAAGGAGGTTTCGACCCACAAAGCTACCAGTTATTACGCAAAAAACCCGCTACCATCAATAAATTGGCACAACAAATCCTGAGTGAACATTTCCCTGACAGCATACAAGAGCTGCTCGCCAACCAATTGGATTTCTCTTTAAACGATATCCGCAAAATGCGTGATCCCCATTTTCGCCAGCAGATACTGCGCGCCTATAACTACCAATGCGCAATATGTGGTTACAATCTGCGACATGACAGTACCCCCGTTGGCCTGGAAGCCGCACATATCAAATGGAAACAATACGGCGGCCCCTGTACGGTAAACAACGGGCTTGCCCTTTGCTCTCTGCACCATTCTGCATTCGATATGGGATCAATCAGTATTGACGATAATATGAAGTTACTGGTTTCAGAAAGTGTCAATGGTGGCACGATAGTGAAGCAACTTTTCTGGAATTTTGCAAAACAGCCAATATTGCGTCCCCAGAATAAAGACTATTATCCATTGGAAAGTTTCATCGCCTGGCATCGCAACCAAGTCTTTAAAGAATAGCTTTCAAGCATATTAAAAAGGGGAGCCAAAGCTCCCTCGTAATTCAAACTGATTTTAGGTCATTGACCTGCTTTCAATTTTTGGAAGTACTCTTCGTACAGAATATTGGCATTGCCAACATCACTCTGCCATTCGCCTTTTTTGATCACGGCAGCATCTGGATACAAAGACTTATCTTCTGTCATGGATTTCGGTAGTAATTTTTTCGCTTCCAGGTTCGGAGTCGGGTAGCCAATTTTCTTAGCAACCTGCGCCGCAATTTCTGGACGTAACAAGAAATTGATCAATTTCATCGCGCCATCGACATTTTTAGCATTCGCAGGAATAGCCAAACTGTCCATCCAGAAAATCCCACCCTCTTTCGGCCAAATAATCTCAACCGGTGTACCAGCCTGACGCGCAACATAAGCAGAGCCGTTCCACATCATACCGATATCCGCTTCGCCTTCCATAA
Organism: Xenorhabdus sp. TS4; assembly: GCF_014467265.1. Taxonomy (NCBI): domain Bacteria; kingdom Pseudomonadati; phylum Pseudomonadota; class Gammaproteobacteria; order Enterobacterales; family Morganellaceae; genus Xenorhabdus; species Xenorhabdus sp. TS4. Next base: position 41,696 of record NZ_NKHQ01000017.1, read on the forward strand.
ATGGATTGGCAGGATTGTCAGAGTTAAATGCCAGTACATTTGGCATCAGTTTTCTCAGTTCCTGATAAGCAGCGTCAATCTCTTTCGGATCAGAGGTATTGCCGGAATATCCCAATTTCAGCAACGCCATCTGGAAGACTTCACGCGCATCGTCAGTCAGTACTAAACTGTTTTTGTATTCTGGTTTCCAAAGATCAGCCCACGAAGAGAGGGATTTGGGATCAATATTATCGCCATTGACGCCAATCGCCGTTGCGCCCCAAATATAAGGGATAGAGTAATCGTTATTCGGGTCAAAAGACTTATGGAGCAGGTTAGGATCAAGGTTATGGAAGTTGCTCAATTTACTGGTATCGATTTTTTGCAACATCCCTTCTTTACTCATCTTTGAGACAAAGTAAGTGGATGGAACCACTAAATCATAAGCGCCGTCTTTATAGGTTTTCAGCTTGGTGTACATGCTCTCATTGGATTCATAGGTGGAATAAATCACCCTAATTCCAGTCTCTTTGGTGAACTGGTTGAGCAAACCAGGCGGAACATATTCAGTCCAGTTGTAGAAATACAGCGTTTTGCCATCATCAGCGGCAGCAGCATTCACCGAACCAATGCTTAATGCCATCATCCCAGCGGCTAACAGACAGAACCACTTTTTCATGTTGTTTTTCATGTCGTGTTTCCCCTCGCAGTTGGTGCGTTAGTATTATATATAGGTTCGGCGTGAACCTATCCCCGAAAAGGGGGCTATTATAAAAGTGACATTTAATGGGGTAAAGCGACTTATTTCTTGCTGAATCGGTGTATATGAAAGAAATTCTGAAATAAAAGCGTGGCCAACCCACAACCACGCTGAAAAGAAGATTAAGACTTCCCTATGCGATCACGCATCACAAATTGGCTAATCAGCACCAAAACCAACGACATAAGTAACAAAATCGTTGCTAATGCGTTCACTTCCGGCGAAATTCCCACTTTTACCATGGAATAGATCTTAAGTGGCAAAATCTCGTAGCTTGGCCCTGTCACGAATGAGGAAACAACCACATCATCCATCGATAAGGTAAAGCTCAGTAACCAACCTGCCATAACCGCCGGCATCGCCAGCGGCAGAATGATTTTTCGCAGGATAGTCAATTCGCCCGCGCCCAAATCACGTGCCGCTTCCAGCATTTTGACATCGAAATCTTTCAGACGGGAGTAAACCGTTATCACCACAAACGGCAAGCAGAAGGTGATATGCGAAAACAGCAATGACCAGAATCCCAGTGAAACGCCGAGCAGCATAAACAGTACCAGCAGTGAAATCGCCATCACGATATCCGGCGACATCATCACGACAAACAGCATACCACCAACAAACTTTTTGCCACGGAATGAGTAACGATACAAGGCGACCGCAGTCAGGGAACCAATCAAAGTGGCAAACGTGGCGGAAGTTACCGCCATCGTCAGGGAATGGCCTGCCGCTTGAAGCAGGCTGTCATTGGCGAACAGCAAACTATACCATTCAGTGGTAAAACCCTGCCAGCGAATGCCGAAACGTGATTGGTTAAACGAGCTTACCAACAGGATAATAATCGGGATATACAGGTAAGCATAAACGATGGTCATGAAGCCACCGCGCAACAGGCGTCCGATCATTCCAGTTCCACCTTCTTGTTCAGCAGCTTGGCCGCACGATAATAAACCAATAACATCAATCCCATTACCAACGTCAAACAGATGCTGGTCGCCGCGCCAAACGGCCAGTCACGGATATTGAGGAATTGGCTCTTAATCACGTTCCCGATCAGCAGATTCTTCGCCCCGCCCATCAAGTCAGCCACGTAGAATAGCCCCATCGCTGGCAGCAATACCAGCAAACAACCGGCGATAATGCCCGGCATGGTCAATGGCACAATGATGCGGATAAAGGTCTGCAATTTCCCCGCCCCTAAATCGCGTGCCGCTTCCAGACAGGATTTATCCAGCTTCTCAATGCTGGAATAGAGTGGCATCACCATAAACGGCAGCAAGATGTAAACCAGACCCAACACAACCGCTTCGGGGGTATACATGATGCGAAAGGGTTTATCGATAAGCCCCATCCACATCAGAAAATCATTCAAATACCCGCGGGTGCTGAGGAACATCTTTAAACCATAAATACGGATTAACGAGTTCGTCCAGAACGGCACGATCAACAGGAATAGCATCAGGGGACGCAGTTTCTCCGGCATACGGGCCAGAAAAAAAGCGAACGGATAGCCAATCACCAGACAGCACAACGTCGCTATAATTGCCATATTCAGTGAATGCAGCAGCACCTCGGCATACAGCGGATCGAACAAGCGGCTATAGTTATCCAGCGAGAATACCATCTGCACTAAATTGGCATCATCACGGGTCAGGAAGCTGGTTCCGATGATCATCAGGTTCGGCAAAAAGACGAACAGCATCAGCCAGGATACGATACCCGTAATGACGATATTCTGGAATAGTTTACGCGTCTTCTTCATCGACCAGCACAACCTCCCAGCTTTCTACCCAAGTAACGGCAATCTTCTGGTTCAGGGAATGGTCAACATCAGGATCATCTTCGTTGAAGAATTCGCTCACCATGACCATCTTGCCATTTTCCATTTCGACCACGGAATCCAGCGTCATCCCTTTGTAGTTACGCTCACGAACATAACCAATCAGTCCCGATACCTGCTCACCGTTGTTGATCTCTTCCACGCGCAGGTCTTCCGGGCGCAGCAATACTTTCAACGTTTGCCCAACTGTCACTGGCAGCGAAGTGAAAATATCACACTCGTGGCCTTCAACATTGGCGCGTATCCGTTGATCATCAATACGATGCAGTACTTCAGCATCAAAGATATTGATTTCGCCGATAAAGCGGGCAACAAACAGGTTTTTCGGCTCTTCGTAAATCTCACGCGGAGAGCCATCCTGTTCAATACGTCCGTTACGCATAACCACGATACGGTCTGACATGACCAGTGCCTCTTCCTGATCGTGGGTCACGAAGATAAAGGTAATGCCGAGCTTACGCTGGAGCGCCTTTAGCTCATTTTGCATCTGCTTGCGCAACTTGTAATCTAGCGCGGATAGTGATTCATCCAGCAGCAAGACTTTCGGTTTATTGACAACCGCACGGGCAATCGCCACACGTTGCTGTTGACCGCCGGAAAGCTGGACAGGTTTACGCTGGGCAAACTCTTCAAGCTGAACCATGCGCAGTGCTTCCTCAACACGCGGAGCAATCTCTATTTCCGGTGTTTTCTGCATCCGAAGTCCAAAAGCGACATTTTCAAATACGGTCATGTGGGGGAACAGGGCATAACTTTGGAAAACCGTATTAACGTGACGGTGCTCGGCGGGAATATCAGTAATATCCTGCCCTTCCAGTAAAATTTTGCCGCTGTTTGCATCTTCCAGCCCGGCAATCAGGCGGAGTACTGTGGTTTTGCCACAACCGGATGGCCCAAGAATGGTCAGGAACTCGCCATCATTGATTGTCAGATCGAGCTGTGAAATAACTTGTTTACCGTCGAAGCCCTTACTCAAGGCTTTCAATTCAACGAGTGGTGTCAGAGAGGTGTTCTCAGTCATTTATGCTATCATCTATCCCTTGGAATAATGCAGATAGAACCGCCACGGGAAAAGACTGTGTTAGCTAGCAGGAGGCATCATTTCTCCGCTAAAGCTCAAAGCCAGTGGCGCCGGTTGAAAATACGAAGCGCGCATCATAAACGCAGTAAGCCCAAATTGAAAGCTGAAACAATGACAATATGTCATTTTTTATTACTATTTTATGAATGATAACAACGTGCCCTATTTTGCTCCGGATTTTACCGGATGGAAATAGTTTACTATAGGACGATTTCAACCATTTTTTATCTTTCTTATTTTCAATAGGATATAACATGTCCCTCCCATCATGCTGGAAACTCGCTATTCCCTTATACCTCAACGACTCAACGATATTTTTATAGCGATACAGATTATCAATAAGTTGCAAAGATTAAATAGAAAAGATGTTTGATATATCACCATAAGCTCCTATCACACTGAAAAGCCCTCCATGACTTGAGTTCTCCACAGGCTATAAACACCTCTATCTGCAACAAAGTGATATGATAAACACTATATTTATTTCCGTATGTATGGGGAGCAGTAAAATGAGAGAAGGGAACCTCTCTCGCTATTGCGGTTTATCCCCGTACTCACGGGGAACAGTAGATTGTCTATCCTGCATTGATGTTACTACACGGTTTATCCCCGTACTCACGGGGAACAGATAATAATCCTCGATGGGTGAATGGCAAGCTGCGGTTTATCCCCGTACTCACGGGGAACAGGCTGCTACCCAAAATCCGAGGAATATGAGGTACGGTTTATCCCCGTACTCACGGGGAATAGGAGCACATAGGTTACAAAATCAGCATTGGAATCGGTTTATCCCCGTACTCACGGGGAACAGACATTGAAGATGTGAGTTTCCATGTAAACAGGCGGTTTATCCCCGTACTCACGGGGAACAGACATTGAAGATGTGAGTTTCCATGTAAACAGGCGGTTTATCCCCGTACTCACGGGGAACAGACCCCAAATGTATTGGGTGAGCTGTCTTTTTTCGGTTTATCCCCGTACTCACGGGGAACAGGCCGCCTCCGCTTGAGTTAAGCCTAACTCAAGCCGGTTTATCCCCGTACTCACGGGGAACAGTGTGGTTACGTTAATGTCTCCATTCAAGTCTACGGTTTATCCCCGTACTCACGGGGAACAGTGATGGCTGATATCCACCTCAATACGCTCAGCCGGTTGGTCGTGACTCCAATGGTTAGATTGTCCTATAAAGAATAGTATTCCCGTTCGATGAAAGTCCCTATCACTTTATCGTGCATCTCCTCTGATTTGGAATA
>NZ_NKHQ01000018.1:0-43591 GCF_014467265.1 Xenorhabdus sp. TS4
CCTAACGACATCATCGAAATGCCGGTGTGCTGAGAGCCGTGCTATTCGTGTCGGCCTATCTGCCAGTGACCCCATCGGGATATCGGTTCCCGGATGAATACCAACACGCGCACCGCACGTCCAACAGTGGTATAACCACGGCCAGCGGTTATCATGTACTCGATTAAACACATTCAAATGGTGCGCAATCATGACGTGCCTATTGCAGTATCGACAGTGCGTTGGGATGGGGTAGGGGTCATTGACCCGTTGTACTGCTTTAGGATTGGGGTTCCATGGGGTGTACATGCAATCTCCCGTTCATCAAAACGATGGCTTTTATGCCGCCACGCTCACGGATTTGTCATGGGTATGCAGCCCATCCCAGTTCTTTTTCATCGGCAATTCATTTGCCAGATAATGCTGGTAAATTTTTTGCGCGCCTTTTTGTAGCAGAACAGGTTGAAATTTAATGAAAGCCTCTTCACCGTGCAGATTGAACTCATTTTGCTTTTCTGTCAGGTAGCGATCACGTGCGTAGGATGTTGCCCGCCAGCGTAAATTTTTACCTGATTTGCTTTCGTTGTAGAGCCAGTTATGCAGATGGAGAAAATGGTTTACTTTTTGAACATTCACTCCGTTAAGCATTTTACAGAACTGCGTGGCGGTCATGCCCTCTTTGAACAGGTTTTCCATGCTTTCCACCTTGTGCTCAAGTACGGCTTTCTGTTCTGCCAAGTCAGCCGCCAAACGAAGTGCTTCGGGTAAAGATTGGGGGATCTGGGGCTGAGACAGTTTATTTTCCAGTGCCTGCCAGCGGTCAACCAAGCGGGCGGTAAACTCAGGGGATAATTGAGCCACGACAACGATACTGTCGCGCTTACCTTGTTCGCCTGAGAAAACAAAACTCTGGGTTTTCTGTTTTAAACCTAACCCATTGATATTTTCAGAAATCACCATTGGTGGAAGCTGGATAACTCCCTGTTTTGCTAATCTCTCGATAGCTCGTTTTACACTGTCATGACGAGAATCGACAAGATCAGCAATTTCTTGTGAGGTCATTTGTAGTTCGGTAGTAATCAAATTTTGCATGTAAAAAAACCTCGTTAATAAAAACGATAATGGAAGCCTTGCACGTTACACAGGGCTGAGGCTACGCCGATGTCCTGCCGCCAGAGAAACTGACAACATTGATCATGGTGGTATCCTAAGTTGGGGGGAGTTGTTTTGGTTAAATCACGTAGATAGCATGGTTGGGGTATTGCTTGCCGATTGGCGCGAATGGCACGTCATCATCAAAATCCATTGGAGGTGCTGATTGTGGCTGTTGTGGTTTCCCCCATCCCTGAGATTGTTGTTGCTGTCTTGGGTGCTGCTGTTGTGACTGCTGGCTTTCCTGTCTGGCTCCTAGCATCTGCATCGTTCCACCGATATTTACCACCACCTCAGTGGAATAGCGATCCTGTCCTTGTTGGTCTTGCCACTTACGTGTTTGTAGCTGCCCTTCAATATAAACCTGACTGCCTTTTTTCAGATATTCACCGGCGACTTCTGCCAATTTGCCGAATATGACTACGCGATGCCATTCGGTTTTCTCTCTCATCTCGCCTGACAGTTTATCGCGCCACGTTTCCGATGTGGCTAGGGTGATATTGGCGACTGCACCGCCATTAGGCAGATAGCGAACTTCCGGGTCTTGCCCCAAATTACCCACTAAAATAACTTTGTTTATGCCGCGACTAGCCATGATTAACACCTCCTTTTATTAATTCCGGTACATACTGCTTAATAAACTGAACCAAACCAGTAGCAGACTCCATGACATCACTATGAATATCTGGATAACGATAAAAGGTGACAGGCATAAATTCCTTTATCTTATAAAGCCCCGGCTCTCTTGCGGGCTGATACTTATGGAACAGGTTATAAGTAAAGCGATTCATGCCGAACCAATCCAGATAGCATCGCCATTGCATAGAGTCTGTGTAACTCTCTGGATTTAACTGAGCGGTGAGCTTATGGTCGTAAATTGTTGCACTGTCCATTGCATCAACCACGCCAACAAAGGTCACGGGTTCACCCTCAACAACAGACAACATCTTTAGTTTTCGCTCTCTGATATCAGGCAAAGCCAGTTCACCCTCCATTTCAGTGAAATCAAACATGAACCGCCCTGATTCGATGGTTGTTAATTCACCCTGAGTGGCATTTTCGAGAACACTATGAAAAGCTGAGCCTGCTTCCATCGCCTCAGTGGGGGCGGTTCTTTTTAGTAGGTAATCAATCAGCTCGTTGACTTCCGTATCTGGGTTGGCTGACCATCTGCGATAAGCCTCGATATTGGTCGCTGATAATCTGATCATGCTGCCACCTTGATGTATTTCCCACTTTCTTTTCTGAACTCGAATCCTTTGTGGGTGGCAATTTCATTAAGAATGCGCTTATGCTCTATTGGTGCATCTTTAAAGTGTTCTACCGCATCGGCAAAATCTTTTTCTGTCTCCAGTAGCTCCATGTCAGCGCGGATAAGTGCAAGCGCCTCTTGCGCTTGTCTGGCTTCTTCTGACTGTTTATTTAACTCGTCCTTAGTCGCTTGGATAATCTCCGCAAAATAATCAGGGCTGGTACTGAAATGAGGAACTTCCTGTACGGGTAGTTGGGCGGGGTTTTTACCAAAACCAGATGCACTGGGGTTAAAATCCAGCATTCTCTTTGTATTGTTGCCGGTTCCTTCAATGCGGATGCGTCCCATCACATCAGCGACTTTATAAATTTCACCTTTAGAGCCACCTTGAATATCCAGCCGTTCCACCAAGTCTTCACCGACTTGCTTCTCCTCCATGTGAGCGATCAGAATAATGTCTTTACCAAAGGATTTAAGCAGATTCAACCAGCCTGAAAATCCAGCTTTCAATGCGCCGAATCCCTGCAAAGATAGCTGACCGCCATACCCTTTAAATTTAGGGTTCTTGCGGATCAGCTCTGCTGCGAGACAATCTAATGCGCGTCCTGCGGTATCAACGACTATCGTTTGATAGGGAGCTAAGTCTGATTCGGCAATTTGTTCAACCTCTCCCCATCCGCTAACCTGAACTGTGTCTTTACGGAACTGTGAGCGGTGAGCGCCTTTATCGAAGTCCAGAAGAAGTGGAGAGGCCGCAGTAAATGCCATTGATGTTTTGCCGAGTCCGGGCGGGGCGTAAATACAGGTAATTAAATTTTTTACCTCAATAGGTTGGGTTGACTTAATGATTTTCAATGCCATTTTTGTATCCTCTTTTAACCTTACGTAAGCAAAGGGTGTACAATAGATTGTTGATGTCTTCATCAACCTCATCACCCATATCGAACATCTCACCAAACAATTCATTCATCCGTGGCGAGAAAATAGAGCGTGTTCCCTCTGGGAGTTTGTTGTATAGCCGCAATGCGGCATTTTCTTGTTGTTCCTCTACCGCCTCCTGATAGGCTGCCTCTTCCATTCTGCGCTCATATTACTCATCCTGAGCGCCATAGGGGTTGTAGTCGAAATGTCTCATGCTGCCTCCCGATGTAATTGCCGGGTCAGTTCCACTGCAATTTTACGCCCCATTCCTGATTTGATAATGGACTCAACCAAACTCACCTCATCACAGTTAGTTACGAGGTGAGAAATTATTTCGCTATGGTCTGGATCGGAACGTTTGGCGAACTCCGAGAATGTCATATCAATTTGCAGATCTGCGGGGTCTGTGAATATTACCTGAGTGCGTCCATGCAGCGTCCTACTGGTTGTTTCCGCGTAGGTATAACTGAGAGTGATTGACATTGTTACCTCCTAAACCGGAATAAATACGATTACTGATACAATGAATAACGCGATACAGCGCCTCCATGCGCGCCTGTTCCTGACTGCTTGCGGTGTTGTTGGCACAACCGCCATCGCGTCGTGGATGTTGTTACGCACGTAAAAATCCCTCGCTAGTGAAAACGATTATGATTTCTGTGGTTGGTTTATTTCTGGGTCAGACTAATGAAGGCGCGGGGTATTCAGGTAATAAAAAGCCCCGCATTGGCGAGGCTGTTATTTAACTCACCACAGCCCACTCGGAAATGGGCTGGAGTTAGTTTATTAATTATAATGAATTTCAACTCGACAAAATGGGTATGATGTTAATTTGTTTTCAACAATATATTTTTCCGCTTCTTCCAGTGTATAGAAGAAATGGGAGACTTCGATATTCTCGGTTTGTTCGCCTTCGTACTCTTCCCATTTCCCAGCTAATACACAAAATTCTTTGTTCATATCATCCCCTCGCAGTAACCCCGCCTGACTGACGACGGCGGGACTTGGTTTTGGTTGAATAGAGTGCGACTTCACTCATGCAGCAAGATCCGCCGTTGTTGTCGTCCTTGATATCTTTCTTCAATCCAACCATCAGTTGCGTCAGTACGTCAATTTCGTCTACTGGTTTGATGATTGAGTCGATAATTTCTTCCACTGAGCGGCTTTGAAGTTTTTGTGTTCCCTGTTGTTTCTTTGCCAAGAAGCTTGCTCTACGCTCATAACGACGAGCTGCGTAGTCACTCCGTATAACGGTTACTGTTGTCATATCGCCTCCGTAAATAAGTTTTGGTGGTGTAGTCATACCTTATTCCACTACACCCCAAAACCTACTCAGTGGGGTTGATTCAAGAATGCCTGAATCTGTTCCGGTAATGTTAAAGAGCAAACTTCCTTTTACTTTTGGCTCCCTGCCGTTGATGTATTCATTTAAAACTATAGTTGTTTTGATGTCAACAACTATAGTTGTATTTAATTGGTGGCGTCAGTTGTTTTTTTATCTATTAAGTTGTTTTTTAAATGATTTTATTTTTAAAAAATATTTAAATCACTTGTGTTTGAAGGGAGAGATAGCAGAAGGGGGTTAAAAATAAGAAAGCCCCTTTCGGGGCTGTGTAATGTTAGTGAGGCTAAGACTAGCTGTAATATTTGTATTTTATTGACTGACTAATCAGCACCTTACCTTGAATAAAGAGGCCTTGGGTCGCTTCTTCGTCTAAATACCATGTTTCATATTTAGGGTTATCAGATAGGATTGCCAGTCTCTTATATTGCAGTTGTAATCGTTTGATATATACCTGATTTTCCAATATAAATATATAGATACCATCACCATCAAAATAATTCTTTGTGATATCAACAAAGATTTGATCTCGTGGCTCAAATGTTCCAGACATTGAGTCTCCGTTAACGGTAATCATCTTCATAGAATCAGCGGATCTGCCACCGAATAATGATCTCGCCTCATCTGCGGTGTATTCAATAGAGCGAATTGTTTCGATGAATTCGGAATTTACCATAATCCCCACCCCCGCACTGGCCTGAATATCTAGCAACTTTACTGTATAGGTGGGTGTTGATGTTTCACTAGCAAATTGTTTTATCGATTCATTATTTTGTGACAATTGATTTATATCGCCATCACCAGTGGATAACCAATCTGGACTGACGTTCAGTATTTTGGCTATTTCTATCAGCTTGGTTGAAGTCTGAGATAAGCCCGCCTCAATTTTTTGTATGGCAGCTTGAGAGATGCCAACAGCATTCCCTAGGTTTTTTTGAGACATGCCAGCCATTGTTCTAGCCAACTTCAATCGTTCAGAAAGTGAATTAGTCGTTTTCATAACGTAAACATACAACTGTAGTTGTGAATTTTCAAATGAATATAGTTGTTGTAAAAATACAACTATGGTTTTATTATTGGTTGTGTATGACAACGGAGGTTTTCATGAATGAGCAAATTAAAACCGCTATCAAAATAGTTGGTTCACAAAAAGCACTTGGCTTGGCGTGCGGTACGACACAGCAAGCCGTCTATAAATGGTTGCATGGTAAATCTAGGGTATCTCCTGAATATGTACCCAGAATCGTTGCTGCTACGGGTGGAAAAATCCAAGCGTACGAAATTAGACCTGATTTACCTCATCTATTTGAACACGGAAATTAGCTATACCGCTCTTTAACATTACCGGAACTGCTCTAGGCATTCTTGGAGCAACTCACCATCATCTATCTCAAGATAGTTGATACACATCGTTTATTTATTAAACAAACATTAACCAAATTTAACTTTAGGACATTTTACGAATGAAACACGCAAGTTACCGCAAATTATTCAGAGACAAGGAAAGTGAATTGCTTAACAAGATCGCGCTGACAGGTTCACGGAACGTAGCAAGAATAATTGATTTTCATGAATCACAAATCACGCGCTGGCAGCGTCCGCAAAAACTGGATGACATTAGCTTCATTGCGAAAATGGCTCGCGTTTTGGTTGCCATTGAATATGACGCGCCAGACACGAACGTAGTGATAAATCGGGAGGATGCGAAGGCATTAATAGAAGCACTTGAGTATATCCGATACCCAAAAAGAAAAACCCCAGTTGCGTCAACAACTGAGGTCTCTGAAATGCAACTTGAGATATCGATTTAACGACGGAGAGGAAGTATGCAAGTCCCTCTCAACAACACATTTAACAGAGGTAATTATGGCTAAAAAACGTCAAAAAATCAATAAATATGAAGAAAAAAAGGTACATCCGGACAGCCCCGATGGGCTTCTGGTTGTCGCTATAAATAACAGGGCATTTGGCAATCGTTTTGTCGAAGAGTTTAAAAAATTACAAAAAAAAGGTAATCAAAAGTGAATATCAGAGAGTTATTAGATCGGCCGATTGCCTTTCACAGACCCTTTGTCACCATTACTAAGAGCGTCACTGCCGCCCTGATGTTATCTCAGGCTGTTTATTGGGCTAAGCGTGGTAAAACTCATTCAGACGGTGACGAGTGGTTTTATAAAACACAGGCCGAATGGGAAGAGGAAACGGGGCTTTCCAGAACAGAGCAAGAGACCGCCAGAAAGAAACTTCGTCAGCTTGGGATTTTGAAAGAAAAGAAAGCAGGCCTTCCAGCAAAAATATTTTTCTCTGTGGATTTTGATGTTTTGTATCAAATACTTGAAGACGCAACCAAGGATGCAGGAATCCTGCAACCAAGGGAGCAGGAATCCTGCGAACAGGATTGCGGGAAACCTGCCAACAGTACAGCAGGAAACCCGCAACCTAATACAGAGACTACAACAGAGACTACAACAGAGATTAACACCCAGCCTGCGGCTGCAAAATCACGCTATGCATTCGAAGGTGAAGTAATCCGACTCAACCACAAGGATTTTAATCAGTGGCAGGCGTTGTTTGGTGACATTGATTTGGTGCAGGAATTAAACCGGTTCGACATCGAACTGAGTAAAGACGGGACGAAAAACTGGTTTTCTAAGGTCAGTGCAAAACTGAATTACCAGAACGAAATGGCACGTAAACGCAAACAACAACATCCGCAGACACACCAGACACAAATCACCATTGCACAAAACGGCCTTGTATTCCTCTGAGGTCAATCATGAAATCCATTATCAAATCATTGCTAATCAGTGGATACAGCTACGGCTTGTTAAGCGCCGGATTTGTTCGGTATTGCTTCAAGAAATTAAATTTAAAGGAGGCATGATGACTATCACTGAATTGTCTGATCGCCTGTGGTCTGACGTTGAAAGAGCGGTAAAGTACTTATTGCCGAACGGCAAGCGAGAGAGTCATGAATGGGTTGCCGGATCAGTGGATGGCGAGTCAGGAAAGAGCCTGAAAGTGAATCTGGCAGGGAAAAGAGTCTGGTCAGATTTTGCCGAAGGAACCGGAGGGGATTTACTGGATTTGTGGGTTCAGGTGAGAGATTGTAGCCTCCACCAAGCCATGACAGAAGCTAAGCAATTTCTGGGTATTACCGACGATGACCATAACTTCGAGGCTAAGCGTCAGAAGAAATTCAGCCGACCAAAAAATGAATCACTGAAAAAGAATATCCGCAAAACTGAAAACTGTTACACCTATCTGGAAAACCGGGGTATCAGTCGGGCAACAACCGAAGAGTACAAGGTGTGTGATGCTGTCGTCTGGTCACACGATGAGAACCGAGAATTGCCTGCTATCGCCTTTCCCTACAAACGGGACGGTGAGTTGTTGCAGGTCAAGCGGATTAGCACCGAGCGCCCCAATGGGAAAAAGGTTATTTCGGTTGAGGCGGATTGTGAGCCGAGCTTGTATGGGTGGGACGTGTTGCCGAAAGATGCCAGAGCGGTGATCCTCTGTGAGGGGGAAATCGACTGCATGAGTTATTACCAGTATGGATTAAGTGCCCTGTCTGTACCATTCGGCGGCGGGAAAGGGGCTAAGCAACAATGGATTGAGTTTGAGTATCACAATCTGGATCGCTTCACTGAAATCTGGTTATCACTGGACAATGACGATGTTGGGCAGGAAGCCGCGAAAGAAATTGCAAAACGCCTCGGTGAACACCGTTGTCGGTTAGTGAAACTACCCCACAAAGATATCAACGAGTGTTTACAGGCTGGCATGGAGTATGACGATGTTATTCGTTGCCTCGAAACAGCCGCCTATTTCGACCCCGAAGAGCTATTCAGTGCCAGAGAGTTTTATCAGGACACGGTTCAGGCATTCTACGGCAAGGAACAATATCTATTTCGCAGCCCGTGGGAAACACTGAATCACAATTTCAGTTTCCGCGAATCAGAGTTAACGATTATCAACGGCGTTAACGGTCATGGGAAAAGTGAGATATTGGGACATATGCTGTGCGAGGCAATGCGACAGAATACACGAGCTTGTGTAGCCTCATTCGAGTTAAAGCCCGGCGTATTTCTCAAGCGTTTGACTCGACAAGCCGCTTGCAATAAGCGCCCCCCCATAATTGAGCTGGAATCGGCCTTCAAGTTTTACGATGACCGGTTATGGATATTTGGGCTGACAGGAACCGCAAAAGCAGATCGGCTGCTGGATATTTTCCGCTATGCCAATCGACGCTATGGAGTAAATCTGTTCATTATCGACAGTCTGATGAAGTGCGGTATTGCTGATGATGATTACAATGGACAAAAGGATTTTCTGGATGCGCTCTGTGACTTCAAGAATAAAACCAATAGTCACGTCATTCTCGTCACCCACAGTCGCAAATCCGATAGCGAAGACAAGCCCACGGGTAAAATGGACGTCAAAGGCTCAGGTTCGATTACTGATTTGACCGATAACCTTTTCATCATCTGGCGCAACAAGCGTCGAGAACGAGCCTTGCAGAAGCTACAGGCCGGGCAATTACTCAATGATGAAGAGCAACGTCACACGGGAGAACCAGCATCAATTCTTTGCCTGGAGAAGCAACGGAACGGCGAAGGATGGGAAGGCAAGATCCCGTTATACCTTGAAGAACAGTCCCATCAATTTCTCATCATGGAAGGCGCAACACCTTACAACTATGTTGCCAACATGCCTAACTCTGACTATGACGAAGTTTGGCGTAGTGAGAATGTGACTGAATATTAACCCCACAAGAAGGACTTTTGAGATGAGATATTACAAACAATATCCCGTGACGCTAGAGCATTATTTAGATAATCCGGCGTGGGCTGTAATTGCTGGGTATGATTACACGTTCGGTGATGTCATCTGCTTTCAGGTTAATGCCTTTCTGGGAACAATAAAATATGTGTTCAGTAGAGATGGATTAGATGATTTTTTGGATTATCAAATCAGGGAGCTGCCTGAATTTATAGCAAAATTAATTGGATTCTTGTTGCTGATAGTTTTATATCCAACATCATTCTGGCTTTTCGCCATCATCCAAATGAATTACCACAAAAGCACCAGAGAAAAATATCGTAATGGTCTACCCGACGATGTGAATAATCACATTATTTATTGGCTCAGGAGATTCAAGAAATGAAAATCAAAACGAGTGAACTGACAGGCCGGGCGCTGGACTGGGCTGTATGTCTGGCAATTGGCGGAACCGTCAATGCAGATAATGTGCAGCTGCGGACATACAGGTTACGTCGCCGTTTCATCATGTGAACCAGTTGCCTATGCAGTATGGGATGAATTGGTGGAGGGGTATGACCGGAGGGCAAATGACGATGGCTAGAAATGCAATTGAACGACTGAACAATTCAGCAGGCCATAATTACCAATGGTCAGCAATGTGTCGGGTTCACATCTGTGAAAAATGCGGCACAGCAGAGCACCGCAGTGGTTGGTATTGGTGGGCGGGTTACAAATCGAAAGTTGAGCCACCGTGTTACCAGCGATGTACTGAGGGTGATCTACTGAAATGGCAAGAAGATGATGCTATTTTCGAGGGATTATAGGAGGTTAGATGAATGGCTAATCCGAAATTATGCAGTAATTGTGGAACGAATGAGCTTGTATTTATAGAGTCAAAATATTTTAAAAGAGAAAAAAAGTTTAAAAGTTTTGTCTTATGTAAATCGTGCAACAAAAGAACTACTCCCGTGCAGTGGTTAAGATGTGAAAGCGACGTTAGAGATCAAGTATTAAATAACTGGAATAATGAAAATTAAGGACTTTTATGGAATGTAATTTTCTATTCCATGAATCAACGAAACAAGCTGCGTGGCAACAACTCAAAGACGTTCTGGCCACAAACCAGCCTCACCGAATCATCATCAAACCGTGGAAAAATACCCGCTCGGCATCTCAGAACGCGACCGCTCATATGTGGTTCGGCGAGATTAGTCGTTTCCTGAAATCTAACGGCGCGAAATATTCACCGGATGAAGTTAAAGAGATGATGAAACATACATTTCTCGGCTATGAGGTTGTGGAGCGGATTGATGTCAGAACTCAGGAGCCAGAACGCGTCAGGACACTGCGCCAGACATCCAAACTGGACACAGGCGAAATGTTTCGATTCATGGAGCAGGTTGAACAATGGGCTGTGGATATCGGTTGCCTCGTGACAATACCCGAAAACTCAGAGTATATGAAACTCAAACAGGAGCAAAATCAGTGAGATATTTAATATTCATCGGATTTTGGATGGCAGCAATGCTGATGATGGGATTTATGTTGATGTAGGGGGATGCAGTGGCAAAGGCAAAACTAAACATGCTGGATGCAATGAATAAGTGGATAGAACACTCTCACAAGTTAATACAACCTCATGAACCTCACGCCGAGCAACCCAAGAAACCGCCGCTGAAATTAACCAAAAAGCAGCGAGCGGTTATCCGGGAAAAATTCGGCGGTCGGTGTGCATATTGTGGACACGAATTACCCGCGACAGGCTGGCACGCTGACCATGCAGAACCCGTGGAGAGATTATCAAAATTCGTCAGGGATGAACGGGGGTTCGGTAAATTCATTCCAACGGGTGAGATGATGCGACCAGAGAACGACACCATTGAGAATATGATGCCCGCCTGTCGTAGCTGCAATATTTATAAACACAGTACAGATATCGAAACATTCAGACGAATGATCACCAGACAATTACAAAATTCAATTAACAGAACGCAATGCCTGAGAACAGGTCAGCGGCTCGGTATATTGAAACTGGATGCTGCGCCAATTGTATTCTGGTTTGAGAAATATGGGGAAATGGAGAATGGCAAATCTACGCAAAGAAGCGCGGGGTCGAGAATGTCAGGTCAGGATACCGGGCATCTGTAACGGTAACAGCGAGACGGTGGTACTGGCTCATTACCGGATGGCTGGCATTTGTGGCATGGGGATGAAACCGCCCGATCTGTTTGGAGCATGGGCGTGTTCATGTTGTCACGATGAGATAGACCGCAGAACGAGACTGACAGACACAGACTGTGCACACATGGCTCATTTGGAAGGTGTAATCAGGACGCAATCAATATTGCTATCGGAGGGTAAGATTTGACGTGAAAGCCTATGATATATCGCCAGTCCCCAAGCCACGGATGACGCAGGCGGACAGATGGCGAAAACGAAAGCCGGTATTAAATTACTACGCATTCAAGGATGAAGTCAGACTCAACCAAATCACCATTCCCGAATCGAATTATCACATCACCTTTGTACTACCCATGCCGCCAAGCTGGAGCAAGAAAAAGCGCTCAGAAATGAACGGCAAGCCACACCAACAAAAACCCGATAAAGACAATCTTGAAAAAGCGTTGCTTGATGCCGTCTTTGATGATGACTCTCGCATCTGGGATGGTCGAGTTACGAAGATCTGGGGTGAAAAGGGGCAGATTATTATCAGGGAGCTGGAGATATGATGTTCACCGACCTATCCGCGGCAGTGGAAGAGGCGAGGTATCGATGCACGGAGACAGGAAGAGCTTTTGCAGTTGTTCAGCAACGTGCAGGACGAATGAAAGTGTTGATTGAGAGATGGGTTTTAAAAAAGAGAATGCTGATCATGTACTCAACCAGATATGACAAACGTCACACAGTATTGCCGGAGGTGAGATGAGGGGCAAGGATTCATTCCCATTGCTGGCCTATGTAGCCAACAAGAAAGACCTGCGCAGAGTAT
Organism: Xenorhabdus sp. TS4; assembly: GCF_014467265.1. Classification (NCBI taxonomy): domain Bacteria; kingdom Pseudomonadati; phylum Pseudomonadota; class Gammaproteobacteria; order Enterobacterales; family Morganellaceae; genus Xenorhabdus; species Xenorhabdus sp. TS4. Next base: position 12,403 of record NZ_NKHQ01000018.1, read on the forward strand.
GGGGCAAAGGCTGGAAAACCATAACACCAAGCCAGCGTGTTTGGGTTAGGTATTTAATGATGATTTGGGGTCGGCAACACGGAGGGAATGAATATTTTGGGGGAGGTTGTAGTGTTATCGGTCGATTGATGATCCGTACCGAATGGACTGATGCCGAAGGTGAACGAATCGTCAAGGTAGTGAGAGATTTGAATAAGCTAGGCTACCAAGGTGAAGAACTGTTCCAGAAGGCTCATGAGATATTAAACCCCAAGCAATCATTAAGCGACATCATCGCTCTCGCCAAAGAATCAGATGATGCCGCATTCGTTGAAATGGTTCTGAATAAGACATTTAAGCGGGGTAACCCTATTCGGGATATCGCTATTAAACGATATTGCGAACGCAAATACCCGCAAAAGATCGCTCGTGAATTGTCACGGTTGACTGGTTGTGATGTTCAATGGGCTAGGAAACGTGCCACATGGTCAGAGGAATTACTGGAAGAGGAAATGTATTACGCTATCAAGCGAGAGATTAGAAAAGAAAGCCATGAAACATATCACTGAATATAAATATTTTCTAAATTAACTTGATTTTGAGAAATTTAAGTGTATATTTTGTGTTATGCTCAGGCAGTAAAACCGAAAAGCAGTTAAGCCTCACTAAATCCAGTGGGGCTTTTTCATTTCTACCCGCCGTAAATCCAACTACGAAAAGATATTTCGTAGTTCGAAATCCCGCAAGTCCGGGATGTTCAGAGGAATATTTCAAGGCTGCGCTCCGGCGTGGCCTTTTTCGTATCTGCAATCCTAACTATTTGATATTCATTCGATACCGGAATTCCGGTAACGACCTCCTATTAACTCACTCGTGAGGTGAATGATGAAGATTATAGTAAATTTCTCTAACAGCTTACCTTAACTATCAACCCATTACTTTTAACCAACTCACAGGGGTAACCATCGTTCACCCCACGGACGCCCATTGTTCAGATGGGGTGGAATATGAAGATGAAAGAAAATCCTGACTTATGGGCCGACCTATTAAACGGCCTAAAAAACTCGTGGCCGCAAATATCCGGCTCTGTTTTGGCTGCCTTGATTTGCTACGGTCGCCTGATTTATGACGGCGTGGAACGAAAGAACCGTTGGGTCGAGGCACTGCTGTGTGGTGCGCTGTCATGGAGTGTGTCCAGTGGTCTGGAAATGTTCGGCATCCCTGCCAGTTTTGCACCGGCTATCGGGGGTGCCATTGGGTTTATTGGTGTTGAGAAGCTACGCGAGTTTGCTGTTCGTGCCATTAATAAACGTTTGGGGGATAAACAGTGACCAGAGGCATTCGTAATAACAACCCCGGCAATATCGATCACCACCCAAAGAACAAGTGGCAAGGTCAGTTGCCCCATGACCCGAAGATTGAATCTCGGTTCTGTCGGTTCGAATCTGAAATCTATGGTATTCGGGCATTGTTCAAATTGCTGCGAAACTATCAGCGCAAACACCAATTGCACACGATTAGACAAATCATCAATCGCTATGCGCCTCCCGTGGAGAACGACACGGAAAGCTACATCCAGTTTGCGGCTGAAAAGGTTGGCATCTCGGCGGATGAGAAGGTATCGACTCAGGATAAGAAAGTCCTGTTTGCTCTGGCAGAGGGGATTATCAAGATGGAGAACAGCAATCAGCAGCCGTATTCAGAGGCAACGTTTGAAAAAGCGTTTGAGCGTCTATGACGTTCAGGCTGCGCATGTTCATTATCGGTACGCTGATAACCGTGTTTTGTCTGCTCGGTGGCCTGCTGTGGTTCTACTACAGCAAGTATCACCAAAAGGACAAGGATTATAACGAGCTGGACACGAAGTATCAGCATCAACAAGTCATGACCGCCAATACCTTTCAGACTGTCAGGATATTCAATGATATCTCACGCATTAATAGCGAAAGCCGGAACCGGTCAGCCGTGGATTCTGAGCAGACTAAAGCGGCCATCAAAGATGCGGTGGTCAATCATGATTGTGCCAATCGCACTGTGCCTGATGGGGCTGTTATCCGGTTGCAGCAACACACGAACCGAATACGTTCCGGTGCCACCGGTACCCATTCCAGCACATTTGCTCGCTGACTGTTTGCCTCCGGTGATACCGGACACAATGACATGGAGTGACAGCCTCATTCTGAATGAGCAGTTACTGACGGTGATTGAGCAATGCAATCTGGATAAACAGGCGATGCGGGAAATAGAAAGGAACAAACCGCCACCTCAGAGCAAATGATACTGGGGTGGCAGGAGTAGGTTAGAGGGCAGTGTGGGTGAGAGGACGGTGGGAATGCTACCGTCCTATCGGAAGTTATAAAGATAGACAAGCATCGTAATTATCGAAAAACACGAGGCACGAAGTCATACAGTTAGCCCAATCACTACCAGTCTTATACTGGCAAAGTGCGGCGTAGGTCTGCGTTGAAGCAAAAAGAGCCGAACCCGCCAACAGGTAAAGAAGAAGATACTTTTTCATAATGATCACCTACATCGTTTACAGCATTACTACCACAAAACCTAATAACTCCATTTCAGTGTAATTAAAAGCGAATAATATTTAACAATTGATTAACGCTTGAAACTAAAACCAATATTTCTTTACCCGTTCTATGAGTGGTTAAAGGAATATTGATAACCCATGCTGCCACCCGTTCCCATCGCGTACCCAACGCATACGGGCTGGTGGCATTTTTATTTTCACTGCGCACCGCAGCGCCAATCTAAACATCGAGCCTTTATTTAGGAATGAGCCTTTGAGGGATCAGCTAAAACTGATGCTACTCGATGGGCTGATTTCCTATGCGGCAAAGGTTCATTACCTAAGTAAGGATAAGCATCGTGAGTACAGCATTAACTTTCAAAGAAAAAGAAGTAATCCCTTTTGACAATGGCGATGGGAAGATTTGGTTTACGGGTAAACAAGTTGCTCAGTTATTGGATTACGCCAAAACCAAATCAGTCACCAACCTGTATAACGCCAATTCCGATGAGTTTACTCCAGCCATGACCGAGGTCACTGTTGTAATGACCTCGAAAGAATCAATTACTTATAGAAATTTGAAGACGCGGGTTCGTATCTTTTCGTTGCGTGGACTCTATCTGTTAGGGATGTTGGCTGACACTCCTGTAGCAAAGGAACTGCGTAAATGGGTGCTGGATTTAATAGAAAAGGAAAGTCAGCCACGAGATTTGTCCTTGATGGATATGGAAAGCCTCAAAGAGCTGACTATTGGTGAAATGCAGAATCGCCTGGTGGCTGCCAATAAATGGTCATTCGACAACTTCGGTCGCAAAGGCAGTGACTTAATGAACTTACGCAAGCGTCACCTTAAGAAGATTCGCAAGGCGGAAAAGGCCATTCTTGAGTTATCCCAACTTACATTGCCCGGACTTGACGAGTTCCCCGACGAGGGAGAACCCGCATGAACCCTGAACAATTTATCGAGAAGAACGTACAGGCCGAGTTAACCAAGCTCGGCTTTTCTGTATCTATAGCAGGGATGGCAAGTGACAGAGCGGTAGACCATTACCGCTGCTCTGGTTCAGCGAGCAGAAAGGGCAAACTGTTTGACGACTGTCTGAATATCGCCAAGGCATGGGCGAGTAAGTATTCGACTGAAAAGCCGAAGAGCAAGAGGGCTTGATGCAATTGCTCCGCAATTGTACCAGAGCAAATAGAACGAACATTAAACTGAATACAAAATTCTGCAAAGCATCCACTTTCGGGGGTTTGATAGAGTTTTATATAGGTTTTCGGTATTGATGGTCTCGCCAGAATAGCGGGTTATATAAACCGAGGTAGTTATTTGTTCTGATTAAAGGTAAAAATAATGGCTCAGAAAAAACCAACGCTCACCGATGAGCAAAAGGTTCTTTTTGATGCCCTGACGAAATTACAGCAGAAATTCGTGTTAGGCATCCTAAAAGGACTAAACCAGATAGATGCCTATAAACAGGCTGGCTACAAGGCAAAAACGGACGAATCAGCCAGAGCATCGTCTTCTGAAATCTTAACAAATCTTAACGTTAAATCATTTCTTGATGCCATGAACCAAGAAGCCGTTTCTGATGCGGTCATGAGCCGTCAGGAAGCCTTAGAGCGGTTATCTGCAATGGGGCGTGTCTCTATTCACGATATCGCTGAATTCCGTAACAGTCAGATAGGCGAAGACGAAGAGGGTAAGCCCGTATTCCAAGCCTCATGGCAATTCAAAGATTCTGCTCTGCAAAATCCGGCAGCACTCAGTGCTATATCTGAGCTGACCACGGGCAAGGACGGCATCAAGTTAAAACTGCATGATCCGAAATCTGCCATTAAGCAACTGGCGGAGCTACTTGGTTGGGAATCAGCGAAGAAAGTCGATTTAAGTTCCAGCGATGGTTCGATGACACCAAACCCGATTGACCTCAGCCACCTGAGTTATGAGCAGTTGCTGGAACTGAGAAAAAATAAGGAAAAATAACCCTATTTAACATAATGGTGGTTAGGCGCATATCCGATTTTGGGTTCACTCAAATTCACTATCCAAATGGTTAAACCCCACAATCTTCTCGCCAAATAAGGCGCTTTTATTTGTTACTAATTTGTTATCAAAAACACGAAATTCATTTCGCGGTGATTTTGGTGCGAACGGCTTATTTTTCTCACTTTGGGTGCTGACATGGATATTGATAATGCAATGCTGGATGAGGCCATCGAGCGAGAGATTGCCCGGCGCAGTCTGCATGAATTCATTCAGTACATAAACCCTGAATACATTACCAGTGATTTCTCGCGTCAGGTCTGTGCGGCACTGGACGAATTTCTGCTTGATATGATGGCAGGTCAGCGCCCTATCCTGATATTGGGTGCGCCACCTCAGCACGGCAAGTCAGATATTGTATCCCGCTATCTGCCTGCGTACTTCTTTGGTAAGCATCCCGATAAACGGGTGGCGGGGTTGTCATACGGTAAAGATCTGGCCTCTGATATGAACCGTGATGTCCAGCGAATTATGATGAGTGAGGAATACCAGCATTTGTTCCCGGCATCTTCTTTGAACCCCAAGCGGGTTGTTACCGTTGAAACGATGGCAAAGCGTAACAGTGAGGCTTTCGAGATTGTGGGTAACAAGGGATCTTATATCGCGGCGGGTGTTGGCGGACCATTAACGGGTAAAAAGGTTGACTTAGGCATTATTGATGACCCGATTAAAAATGCCCAAGAAGCATTAAGCCCAACAACCAAAAATGCCATCTGGAACTGGTATGTTTCCACCTTCAAGACACGCCTGTCGAAAAACAGCGGCGAGATCATTATGGCCACGCGCTGGGCGACCGATGATTTATCCGGCAACGTGATTGAAATCAGTTCAAAAGCGAAGGTGCTCGCATTCCCTGCAATCAATGAGCAAGGTGAAGCGTTGGTGCCGGAACTGCATCCGATAGATAAGCTGCTAGAGACCAAATTGATATTGGGTGATTACTTCTGGTCAGCGATGTACCAGCAATCACCTAAACCGTCCGGCGGCACAATCTTCAAAGAGGATTGGGTGAAATACTACCTGCCTAAAGATTTACCTGAGAAATTCGATCGGGTTATCCATAGCTGGGATATGACGTTTAAGGATGGTGAAGGCACGGATTACGTGGTTGGTCAGGTTTGGGGCAAGAAAGGGGCGAATTCTTATTTATTACATCAAACACGTGCACGGATGACGTTTACCGAAACACTAAAAGCGGTTAAGAAAATGGCTAATGATTTTCCTGATGGTCGCCGTAAGCTGGTTGAGGATAAAGCTAATGGCCCTGCGGTCATTGATTCGCTCAAAAGTACGGTATCAGGATTGATACCGATTGAACCAGACGGCAGCAAGGTTGCTCGTGCTCACGCGGTGACGGCTGAGTGGGAAGCGGGAAATATTCTCTTGCCTCATCCCGACATTGCTCCGTGGGTTGTTGATGCTGTCAATGAAATCACAACGTTCCCGGTTGGTGCCCATGATGACGTTGTGGATTGTATGACGCAGGCCCTGCGCGACCTGTACCAGAAGAAGCGGGGTATCAGTATGAACCCGGATATCATTAACCAAGCGATGCATTCGCGCATTCGTCGGTAAATATCATTATGGCAAGAAAAAAACGTCAAGCAGAAAAGCGGAGGCGGGGATTCGCTTTGTCTCAATCTATTTGTGATCGGCTGGAATCAGAACAATACATCCCTACGTATGGCGAAGTGAAAAGCCTCTTCGGTCCAGCAAAAACACTCGGCGCACCGAAAGAGGCTGTCATGGCAATGGACAGCTCTTTGAGTTCATCGGGGGCATATACTCTCATTCAGCATGCGTGGGAACATGGTCAGGGGTATGCGATGGGGCCGTCCTTTATGGGGTATGCGGCACTGTCATCATTAACCCAGAACGGGCTAATCCGGGCGTGTATTGAAACCGTCGTTGATGATATGACGCGGGAATGGATTGATATTAAAGCCGTGGAGATTGACGGTCAGGTTGACAGCAGCGAAGACAAGAAGGTCATTGAAGATGCTTTGATTGCATTCAGAGTCAAAGATGTCTTTCACAAAGCGGCGGAGTTTAACGGTTATTTTGGCGGTTGCCTGATATTCATTGATACCGGCGCATCTGACAGCCAATTGTTGGTGCCGCTGAATATCTCAGAAAAATCAGCAGAGCTGAAAAATTTTAAACGCTTTGTGCTGGTGGAACCGATTAACATTTTCCCCGGTCGATATGAAAGCACCGATCCGCTCAGTTCCCGTTATTTTAATCCGGACACGTGGTGGATACTAGGGAAAGAGGTTCATGCCTCACGACTCATTCGTATTTGTGGTAATGAAGTGCCGATATTGCTCAAGCCTAGTTATAACTTCATGGGGATGCCACAGGCGCAGTTATTGTATGACTACGTGATCCACTTTCAGGACAGTCGGACCTCCGCCGCACGGTTACTGGAGAAATTCTCGCTCACGGCGCTAAAAACCAATATGGAAGACATTCTGACCAACCCTAATGCCACTAAAGGATTAGATGCTCGATTGGCGTATCTGGCCCAGCATCGCTCCAATGATGGCATTTTGGCGATTGATAAGGAAATGGAAGACATTGTAAAGCTGGAAACGCCGCTGTCGGGTGTGACTGATATTGTTCGCCAAATGTTGGAGCTGATTGTCGTGATAAACCGTACTCCGGCGGTCAAATCATTGGGTATCTCGCCCAGTGGTTTTAATGCAACCGGGGACAGTGATATCCGTAATTACAATGATCATGTGAAAAGCCAGCAAGAGAAAATCTTCCGTACTGGGCTGCAAAAAGCACTGAATATCCTCCAAATCGTCACATTAGGCCGATTGACACAATCCGTCACTTTCGATTTTGTTGATTTGAATAAGGATGACGCCAAAGCCGCAGCGGAAACTCAGAAAATGAAGACCGACCGCGATGTTTCACTGATTGATACCGGAGTGATTTCAGAAAAAGAGGTCAGACGGCGCTTATCAGCCGATCCTGATAGTGATTATTTCGGCATGGATGTTGATGACGTTCCAGAGGGTAATTATGGGGAAGAAGAAATCGAAAACGGCGCGACCTACACGCCCCAACGCGGGACTGGAGAGGGAGTATTATCGCCGGATGCAGGGGCTAATTCAGGAAATGACGGATTCGGTTGATTACTGGATATCAGCAGAATACAAACGCCAGCAGCCGGAGATTGTCGGTGATGCCTCACCTGCCAAAAAGTTAACGGAAAAATTATTTGCTATCAAAGGGCGATGGAATACGAAGTTTGGTCAGATTGCGAAGTCAATCGCTGTCTGGTTTGTCAGCCGAGCCAATACCTATGCGTCAAATTCAGTCAAAAACAAACTGAAAGCCGACAGTATCACCGTCAATATGCGTGTCACACCCGCAGTACAGAATGTGTTAGACAGCCTGTATGAACAGCAAGTTAGCCTGATTAAGTCTATTCCTGAACAATATCTCACGCAGGTGCAAACGCTGGTGCAGCAAAGTGTGGTTAATGGACGAGATATCGGATTCCTGAAAGAAGAGCTAAAAAAACGCTACAGCCTGACGGAAAGCCGGGCTAAGACGATTGCCCGCGATCAGAATGCCAAGGCAACCAACGCTATTGCGCGGGAGCGCTGTAAATCCTCCGGTATTACGGAGGGGATTTGGGTACACCGCGCTGGTGGTAGTAAATCCTATCGCGAGTCGCACATAAAAATGAATGGTCAACGATTTAAACTCAGTGAGGGTTGCTACGATCCACATGTACAGCGGCATATTCACCCCGGAGAACTCATCAACTGTAAGTGCGATTTCCGCCCTGTTATTCCTCAAATTGGAAGTGATTAACAATGTCTAAAGAAAAAAACTCGGTCGTGTTTGACGAGGGAAGCCGCCGACGTATTGATGACAACGGCTATCTCCACGTCTCCCAAACGCATCTCACAAAAGAGCAAGTAGTGCCGTATATCGGTCGGGAGATCCCCGGCTGGGAAGATCTGGGGCTAGAGCCAGACCGGATGTATTACGGTTATCGCCCTGGGGATGAATTGGGAAAAGCCCAATCAACATTTAACGGTGTCCCCCTCCTTTATATTCATAAACAGGATAGTGCAGGGCAGCCATTAAAAGAGCTGCGGGTGGGTTCCATTGGAACAACGCCAGTATGGGACTCACCCTATCTGGACAACGCATTAACCGTCACTGACCAGAGGGCGATTGATGCTATTGCGGATGGCTCGCTCAAGGAGTTGAGTTGCGGCTATTTTTTTGAACCCGACTTCACGTCGGGTGAGTTTAACGGGGCTACATATGATTTCGTGATGAGAAATATCCGAGGGAATCATGTGGCACTGGTCAAAGAAGGTCGGGCGGGTCCCGATGTATACGTACATGACGGCTTGCCGTCTCAATTGAAGGTACAAGAGATGTCAGAAGAAAACAAAATTGATAACCCTGATGTTATCGCGAAAGATGATCCGAATGCGGCTCTGCCACCTGAGAATCAGAAGCCGGAGAAATTCGTAATAGATAACGATTCCGTAAAAGAAAAAATGACGGAATTAGGATTGGCGACTGATGATGAAGAAGCCGTGAAGGTCTTTATCAGTGGTATGAAATTCGCTCATGAGCTTGTTGAGGGAGAACCTGCCTCTAATTCTGTCGGTGATAACATTCAGGCAGACCCTAACACGGTGAACAATCCTCCCCCAGAGGAAAAAAAGGAGAAACCAACCGCTATGGATCGCAAGCCAAAGATAACACTGGACGCCAACACTATTCGTCATCAGGCGGTTGAACAAGCTAAGACCCATTTTCGGGCACTCAATGAAGCCGGGCAAAAAGTCCGCCCGCTGGTGGGTGAAGTGGATGTGATGGCATTTGACAGTGCCGAAGAGATTTATGCGCACGCCCTGAAAAATAAGGGTTATGACCCCAAGAAATACGACAAGACCGCGTATAAAGGCATGGTAGACATCTTGGCAGCACAAAAACCGTCGGCATTTACAAATAATCCGGTGATGGATGCTGCACCAAGCAGTCTGGAAGGACCGTTTGCTGGTTTGAAAAACATCAAAATTTAAGAGGTTATCATGGCATTACAAAAACAGGTTGGTCTGTACTACGCTCCGGCAGTGCCCGGTGACAGGGCCACACAAAACACGGTTATTTACACGCAGGGCAATCCGAGGTCAGAGGGTGATATCACTATTGGTCATTTCGTCTTTGCTGGCTCTGATCCGTTCAAACAGGTCAAGGCATCCACAACGGGCAAAGATGCGCCCGTGGGCTTCGTTGAACGTATATTGGCGTACTACAACTACAACCTGATATCGCCTGCAACCATGACTATCCCAGCCTATACGGATGTTACTGTTGCGGTTCGGGGTGATTTCTGGTGTGCGCCAACCAATCAGAATGCGTCCATTGGTCAGGCGGTGTTTACGTCTGCAACTGATGGCAGTATTCAAACAGGGGATGCAAAAGCTACGATTGACGGTCACGTCAAAACAGACTGGATTGTCAAATACTACGACGCTGACAGTAATCTAGCCATCATTTCTAACTGGCATACCGCCTAACTACCCGACCGAACATTTTCACGCATGACGACACTCTGCAATGACGGGTGGGCTTTTTCATGCGTGCATGGAGAACAGAATGAGTACACCTTCTTTTGAACAAGCCAAGCTCTATGGCTTTATTTTCAACGGCGCACGCGAATGGATCACCCCCGGTAATATGCCACGATTGATTCAAGATGCTGCGTTAATCACTTCGCCAAACTCGACCGTTCCGGCAGAGTTGCTGGCCTATGTAGACCCGACTGTTATCCAAATCTTAACCGCCGTGCGTAATGCCCGCGAGGTGTTCAGCGAAGAGAAACGCGGGGACTGGACAACTCCCTATATGAAATGGCGTGCGAATGAAGTCACAGGTAATACTGCCGCCTATTCGGATTTCGGACATTCTGGTAAATCCGGCACAAACTACGAGCACCATACTCGCGAGCAGTACCGCTTCCAGACCGTTATCCAGTACGGCGACTTAGAAGCGGATATGGCCTCTGGAGCGAAAATCAATCTGGCAGCGGATAAACAGCGTGCAGCGGCGACCATCATCGATATCGACAGTAACAAGTTTTACCTACTGGGGGTGGCGGGTCGTGAAATTTACGGTGCATTGAACGACCCGAATTTAAACCCGGCCATCGCAGCCGCGCCTGCGGGAGAAAAAGGCTCAACCAAATGGCTGGATAAAACCACGCAGCAACGCTACCGGGATATCCTGAATCTGTTTGCCCGGCTGGTAAATCAGACTCAGGGGCTGGTGTCAGAGAGTGATGAGTTAATTCTGACCATCTCGCCAAGCCTGCGTGTACAACTGGGCGATGCTACTGACTTTAACGTTTCTGTGATGAAAATGCTGACAACATATTTCAGCAAACTCAAAATTGTCTCATTACCGCAACTGGGTGGCCCCAGCGGTGAAACCATGCAGATGATTGCTCCGAAAGTGGCGGGCATGGAAACGGGATTGTTGGGCTTTGGTGAGAAGATGCGGGCGGGTCGTATTGTGCCTGAACTGTCTTCTTTCTCGCAGAAATTCACGTCAACCACTTATGGTGCGGTGATCCGAATCCCTGCCGCTATTGCCCAAATGACGGGCATGTAACTGATACATCACAATTAATATTCAATGGTCTCTCAGGAGGCCATTTTTTATATCGGAGAAAAGAAGCATGTCTAAAGGTAAAACCGTTAATGTCCGCCTGAATCATCCGCATGGGATTGCGTTCCCGATACCGGATGGCACCAACGTGGTTCTGAAAGGAAACGCGTTTCGTCTGTTTGGAATGGAAAAAGGTACGCTTCCCGTTGGTCTCTATGGGGAAACGACGGTAGATGCGGATAAATGGGATTACATCCTGCGAACCTATGGTGAGATGGAAATATTCAAAAACCATCTGTGTGTCTGGGATGAAAAAGCATCCAGTGCTAACGACAAAGCCAGTGAGAAAAAAGAGCTACGCCACGGTCGTGAGCCAGTAGATACCAGCAAGACTACAACAGAGCCAGCGAAGGAGACTGCCTGATGGCTATCGTCACATTTGATAGTGGCGAATTCCTGAAATTGTACCCTCGATTTGCTGGCATCCTGACCGAAGGGCAATTACAACAGGCATTTGATGTGGCCTGTTTGCTGCTTGATAACTCTGATAATTCGATTACCCCCTATGAGCCTGATGGTACACAGGAACGCAAGACATTGCTTTATCTACTGACCTGTCATATTGCCACGGTAACGCTATGGGGAAATCGAGATCAAGCTGGTCCAGCCGCCAATGCCTCAGAGGGTTCAGTGAGCGTCTCGTTTGCTGTTCCAGATGTTGCCAATGCCTCATGGTTTAAAACCACACCATGCGGGCAAATGTACTGGCAGGCGACCCGTAAGTATGTTGTAGGTGGACGCTATTCAGCAGTGAAACATTATCATCCGTGGGGGTAATCATGGCTATCAAAGGTGGCGATAAGCTCAGGTCAGCACTGGAACGCATCGCCAGCACGCAAACGATTCAGGTCAATGCCGGCATACTGGCAGGCGCAACTAACGAAGATACAGGCGAGCCAATCGCCCCGTATGCCGCCGCGAATGAATTTGGTACACGCAATATTCCGCCACGCCCCTTTATGCGCAGCACCATCGCTAATAAATCGGGTGAATGGGGTCAACTCATCGGCGCTCAGATTCGCGGACGGTTGCAGGAAGCTGGTGGTATTGAAGCGGCATTTAATACCTTGGGTATGATAATGGCGTCGGACATTAAGGACAGTATCGAGCAGTCATTGCCGCCCCCTAATGCCCCGGCAACGGTAGCAGCAAAAGTACGCAAGGAGCGGGCATCACCGAATCAGACGTTGGTTGATTCCGGCAGCTTGCAAAGGGCGATTGATTACGAAGTTATCAAAGGTGGGGAGTGAAGTGCCCTCTAATCATTCAAATGTCACATTTCTGTTATCATCTTACGACTTAATTGAAGGTGATAACAATGAAGCTGAAATTTGCACTAACTACACTATTCGTTGTGGGGCTCGGTAATGCACTCGCTGATACCGGTTCGGCGAATGATTCGTATCGCGCTAAGATACTTGAAGAGCGAAGAAAGTTAACTTCGTGTGCTACGGAATATCTGAAAAAAGAAGCTATAAGCACTAATAAAGCAGCCGTACAAATTTCGTCAGAAGCTGTTGAGATTTGCGGTAAGCATTTCGAAGCTGTTGAAGATGCAAATATTGCTGCATTTAAAAGTGTGTATCCAGAGGAAGAATATTCGGAAGTTGTAGAATGGCAAGAATCCGTGAGAGAAGGAAATATTTGGAGAAGTAAAAGGGTGCTTTTAGAAGAAGGAGCAATTGCCGTGATTAAAATACGAAAGCAACAAGCTGAAAATAATAAATAAATTGCTTCAGTGTTTAAGCGTCCAACCCCAATGCCGCCTAGTGCGGCTTTTTTGTACCCAAAAGGTGAGAAATGATAAATGTCAGAGACATCGCCAACAACCTCATCACCACTGTTAACCCCAACATTACTGCCGTTCTGGTCGTGAACAACGGTTACACCATTGATGAAGCTGGGGAGCAAATCCCCGATTACTCAGAGCATGACATTACCGTGCAGCTACAAAGCTTGAGCACACGAGACTTAGATCATCTCGGTGTTATCAATCAACAAGGGCAGTTCATCTATGCCTACGCGAGAGGGCAAATCTCAGCATTGCGCAGAACGAAAGATAAAGGTTCTGACCAGATGAAATTTGCTGCTTATGGTGAGGATGACGCGTCTGAGTGGAATGTCACGCAGGTCATCGAATCCTACCCGACATGGGTTAAGGTGCTGCTATGGCGACAATAACGGTAACTCACAGGGATATATTTATTGAGTTAAGAAAATATCTCATTGAATTATTCCAGTGTGATGTGGTTCAGGGCTACCAAAACGGTGTTCCTGCTCCCAAAAACGGCATTGTGATGCACGTCCTGTTTGAGCGTGATATTGATTATATCGCTAATTATTACCATCACGAATCGTCAGAAATCACAGCACAACGCTCAGTAGAACTGACAATACAGTTAGATTTTTACGGGGTGGACGCAGATTCACGGGCGCGGGTGGTGGCCAATCTGTGGCAGTCCAGTTACACCACGGCACGGCTCAAGAAATGTCAGCCACTTTACAGTGATCAGCCCAAGAAAAACGTACTGGTGAATGAGGCTAACCAATACGAAAACCGCGTCATGCTCGAAATCAAACTGCAATACAACCCCGAAATAACCTACTCAATCGATAGCACTGACAAATTCTCTATTGATATCAATTCTATTTAAGGTGAACTCATGAACACTATTCCGGCGAGTGATATCGTCAGTGTTCTGCCCGGTGTCGTTGGCACGGGCGGAAATCCACTGGCATTGAACGCCCTATTTATTACCAAAAGCACACCAAGCTCCATGCTGGGGGTGAAGGCATTCGGTTCTGCCGAACAGGTTGCTGAAATCTTTGGGACTAAATCCAAAGAACACGAAGCGGCACAGGTTTATTTTGCCGGATTTGTTGGCTCAACATCCCGACCTGAAACGTTGTATATCGCATCCATGATGACAACCAATCAGGCGGCAAAACTGGTCGGCGGTAAAGTGCCAACCAGAGATTTTAACCACATTCCACAGGGACTGGAGTTGGATATTGACGGTAAGAAGCAGACGGTCACTATCACCCCTGCCGATATCAAATCCTACTCCGCATTAGCAGAGGCGGTATCTGCATCGTTGGCGAAGGCTGGCACCTGCAAATATGACGCAACCAGCCGCACGTTTACCATTGAAGGTGCAACAAAAGGTAGTGCCGGCACTATCAGTTTCGGTTCGGGCGATTTGGCTGAATACATGGGGCTGACAGAAAAAAACGCACAGAAAAACGATGGCATCAATGCCGATACTATTGATGAACTAATGCCGCGCATTACCAAAGAGGTGAGTAATTTTGTTTCCATTATGGCGATTGGTGATTTCAGTTCTGACGAGAAACTGGCTATCTCCAAATGGGTGACGGTGCAAAATGACCGCTATGTGCATGTGCTGTATTCGTTCAGTAGCGAACTGGCAGCACTGGAAGTAATCTCAACGGCTATCCGTGAATCAGAGATTGGCGGTACATGCCTGATGTACGGCGATCATACTCATGGCGCATTTGCCTGTACCTATGCAGCATCGTTGAATTTCAATGAGCTGAACGGCCGCGCAACATTTGCGTTCCGTCGTCAGGAGGGATTGATTCCGACAGTAACCGATAAGGCGCTGGCTGATGAACTGCTACGGCTGAGATTCAATTTCTACGGTGCTTACGGTACGGCAAACGACCGGTTTGTCTTTGTGAATCAGGGTTCAATCTCCGGTAAATTCAAATGGCTGGATAGCTATGTCAATCAGGTTTATCTGAACAGTCAGTTGCAATTGGCATTAATGACGATGCTGACCTCGTTCAAATCCATTCCGTACAACGAAACAGGCCGAGCTATCCACCGCGCAGCCATCAAAGACCCGATTGATCAGATGCTGAATTTCGGCGCTATTCAGCGCGGTATCACTTTATCTGAGCAACAAAAGAAACAGATTAACGTTGAGGCAGGTTTTGATGCTGCCGCCCAGATTCAGACAGAAGGTTGGTGTCTGCGTATCGGTGAGACTCCGGCGCAGACTCGCGGTCTGCGTAAATCCATGCCGTTGAAACTCTGGTATGCCGATGGTGGCAGTGTCCAGCAAATCACTCTTCCCTCAATCAACGTTCAGTAAGAGGACAACATTATGCCAATGGGACATAACCCACGCACGATCACATCAGCGAACTCGGTACTGATGCTGAGATGCAAAGGGATTTATGATGATTACGTCACTATTAACGGCTTTCAGGCTGACAATGCATGGGAGTTCGGCGAGGTCACGCTGGGAGAAACCCGTATCGGGGTGGATGGTAAACAGTCTATGGGCTACATCCCCCATGAAACACCATGGACATTGTATCTGGAGGCCAATAGCCCATCTACACAGATATTGGAAAACATCCGCAAAGACTTCAATAGCAACATGGAAGCGCGATATATCGACATCATTGTTGAGATGCCTTCCATTGGAAAACGCTACTCCGGCACTGGTGGGCTAATCAGTATGACGGGTGGTGCCAGCGGTAAGAAGTTGCTAGACGGAACCAGTTATAAATTCAACATGATCACTAACGGCGCTGAGGAAATTGCATAATGGCTCTGAAATCAAAAACCATCACTATCGAATCCGGTCGTGATGCAGGTAAAACATTTGTTGTCACTGAGATGCCCGTTATTAAAGCCGATAACTGGGCAATGAGAGCCATATTTGCCGTCGCTAATGGCGGCATTGATATCGGCGATATTCGTCCTGAAATGGGTATGATGGGCATGGCTCAGGTGGCTGTTAAGGCTTTGTCCCGTATCGATCCTGATGTCGGCATTCCGCTATTGGATGAGTTACTGGAGTGTGTCCAAATCGTTCCGTCTGGCGGCAATGCCCGTAGCATCGAATTCAATTCTGATATCAGTGATGTCAAAACAATGTTCCTGCTGAGAAAAGAAGCCTTCGTCATCCACATCGATTTTTTAACTCAAGGCGGTGGGTTCAGCTTGAAAAATTAAAAGCTGGCCTGCCGCTGAAAGATGGGGTCATAGCTGAAACGTTGAATGTCTCCAGTGTTGCGTATCAGGTTATTACATCAGGGTACGCAACCTATTCCGAACTCGCCACGATATACAGTCTCGAAGATGCGCTGAACCTAATCGAGGTGCATCAGGTCAGTGAATACAACAAACGTTTGATAGAGGAACTGAGTGGCAACCATGATTAATGCATCTGCCAATTAATGATCTTTTCCGATTAAGTCACAGTTAAATTTTTCTAAAGGTGGTAACCATGCTTATTCGTAATAACGAACTCATGGAGAAAGGCATGTCAATTACTTATGAAGACATTAAGAAACAAAGAACTAATCTTGAAAGCAAGTATCGACTTCGCAAGGCTGAGTTACAGAAGTATGGACATAAGTTAGTCCATGAGTATTGGGCTTCATTATCACTAACAAATAGTGTTTGGCGGGATAGTGAAGGTGATGAATATAGCTATGTTTCAATTGGATCTGTGGATGAAAAAGGCAAGTTCCATAAAAAACCTTTAGAATCACTCAGTCTAAGTGAAAACTACGAGTTAAAATTCAAGATAGCTACTACCGTGGATGATTCACCTTTGACAGGGGGGGATCTTCATGCTGTTAGTATTTCAATGTGGATAATAAATGAAAATCTTCATGTTGATGTAGGCAATGGACAGAAAGAACTCATTATATCTTCTCCATCAGAAGATGATTCTTTCATTGAAGTATGTTCTGCAATAAAGCAATTGCTCATGATGAGCTTTACAGACTCAAGACTTGATTAAAGCGTCTTGAGTTATCTGTACGGGGTCGCAAGTGCGGCCTTTTTTGTTTCTAAAAAAGGAGTCCCAATGGCGACCTTAGTTGACACGCTGCTTGTCGCGTTAAAATTGGACATGTCCGGTTTTGCCAGTGATGCGAACAAAGCAATCAAAGCACTTGATGATCTGGATAAGAAGGCTGATGGCGCATCTACTACGGTAGTGAAATTGTCAGATGGAACCGATAAGGCTGCGGACAGTTCAAAAGATTTGAACCAGTCTAATCAATCCTTGACTAAATCGACTGAAATTGTCGGTAAAACCACTAAAAATACATCTAATGTTGTATTGAGTTTTTCCGACAAACTCAGTGACGCTTCCGATAAAACTCAGAAAATGAGTAAGTCCGTTGACGGCGCTGTTAAAGCACTTGCAGGCCTGTTCACGACGATTTTCGTCTCTAGCGGGCTGGCAAAATTGGTTAGCGAGGTATCACAGTCTAACGATCAGCTTCACTTTCTAAGCAAAAATTTAGGCATGAACGCGGACACCATCAAAAAGTGGCAGAACGTCGCGGAAATGTCTGGTGGTAGCGCGGACGGTATGGCGGCCACCATGTCCAGTCTCAATAAATCACTGTGGGATTTGGTTACAGTCGGCGATGCGTCTATATTGCCATTTTTCAATGCGCTAGGTGTTGGGGTGGTAGATTCCTACGGGAAAATCAGAAATCTGGACGATATACTACTGGATATGGCAGACAGTATGTCCCAGATGGAGCGCCCACAAGCTTATAATATCGCTAAGAATATGGGGCTGGATGAGGGCACTATCAACACTCTGTTAGAGGGGCGAGACGCCATTCAGAAACGTCTGGACGCGCAGAAAAACGTAGTCATATCCACCAAAGAGGAACTGGAGCTTAACCGTAAACTCAGGGAGCAAAATTCAGTACTCGGCCAGCAATGGGAGGGGCTGAAAACCATTGTTGCTAATTATCTCATTCCAAGGTTACTCAAGCTGTCTACAATGATGACAGGCTTTCTTGAGTATCTGAATAAAAACCGAGAGACGGCTCTTAATGTATTTAGACTGCTATCAGTCTTTTTAACACTGACGCTTATCCCAGTATTATTCCGTGTAGGCCGTATGTTACTACTGGCTTTTGCTCCATTGCTTGGTACTACAGGAATCATTCTTGCCCTTGCTGCTGCACTCTGGGTATTGTATGACGATTACCAGACATGGAAAAAAGGCGGGGATTCTGTACTTAACTGGAAAGAGTGGGATGAATCAATCACGTGGATACTTAAGAAACTGGGTGAGTTTGGAAAATGGTTCAAAGATACCACTATCGGGAAATGGTTCACTGATTCCAAGGGTGATCTGGACGGATTCAAATTAACTTTGGGCGGCCTAGCATTATTTCTTGGTGGGCCATGGTTGGCTGGAGTTTTAACCTCGCTGACACTGGCGGGATTAGGCTTACTCAGGTTCTTTGGGTTGCCGGGCGCACTGCTTGCCGGTGCTATCTGGGCATTCAGCGAACTAAAATCCAAGATTGATAACTTTGACTGGGATTCAGCAGCTAAAGATATGGCGAAAGTAGGTGTTAAAGCAGCTAAAGCCGTAAAAACAGTCAAAAAGCTAACAAACGCCGAAACAGTATCAGAGCAAGGCCAAGTGCTGTTTGATACAGCAAAATCATTACCCGAAGCGAAGCTCATCACCGATTCAATACAGGTGGGCACAAATATAGTAAAGAGCAACACAGATGAGCAAGGCAGAGTTAACTGGTCTGGTGTGGTGGGAAGTACCGTTGATTCATTTAATAAGGCTGCAAAAATCGCTGCTGATGGTGCAAAGAATAAACCTAAAGCTTTACCTAACGCCAAGAAAGGCAATGCAAATGAGCTTCAAGGTCAGGCTGCCCTTGATTCCATGAGAGGGTATTTTATGGAGCTTGAGAAGAGGGAGGGGCTAGATCCGGGTTTACTGTATGGTGTAGCAATGGCTGAATCATCGGGTAATCGATTCGCTATAGGGCCTCAGACGGAATATGGAAAGGCTAAAGGCCCATTTCAATTTATACCTCAAACTGCCGCTGCATATGGGTTAAAAGGTGATGATGTTTTCGATTGGTATAAATCATCAGATGCCGCAGCCAAGATGCTTGGTAATTTATCCAGAAAATTTAAAGGTGATCTGGATAAGGAATTGGCTGGATATAATTGGGGAGAAGGCAAAATGAAGCGAAATGGCATGGAAAAAATGCCAAAACAAACTCGTGATTATATCCGTGAAGTCAAAAAGAACATGGCAAAGGAACAAAAAGACAGAAAAGCACAAGGAATTGTACAGTCACTTTCTGACTTCCAAGCAAGAATGACCCAGCCACTTATTCCAAATATGGATATGAACGCACCTCATGAGTTCCTCGCTCAGACTGAAAGAATACGGAATATGCCTATGGCTGGTGCAACTAATAATGTCAAAGTAGACCTTAACGGAGACATTAATGTAGTCACATCCGCAAATACGGTAACTGGAACCGTAACGGATGCAGGCGAAGCCGCAAGATTAAGCCTTTCTCAGATTATGACATCGATGGGCTAAGCGGGAATCCCCGCTTAGATCAAGACTGTTTGATAGATTCGGCAGATACAAAGGTGGGGTAAAGACCGCTACCGCAACCGCGGGATGTTAATTTTATCTTGGCATCCTGCTTTATCAGATAGCGGATATAGTTATAAGCATATTGAGGGATATCTTTGTAGATTGGGGATATATCATAGGTTTCATAGTTACCATCACTATCTTTTACTTTAAAAGTTTCTACAGTTCTTTCATCTGGTGAAACAGAGATAACCGTAACACGTTTTGTAACGGGGTCAGAGCAATTAAACCAATAGCCTGAAACATCACTTGAATTATTCTTGGGTGCATCATAAATACCATATATTTCACCATCGCGAATATCCATATAGTAATCATTACCTACATAAGTCATCGACTCATATTTTTTATTTTCTGCTGCCAGAGAAGGTAATGCTATTACAGTAGCAATTATAAGGAGTGCGGCTTTTATTAGTCTCATTACATTGCACCTCAAAGTAGTTGATCTATGTGGACAGCATAACACTAATTTGTTTAGCCTGTGTTTTATTTGAGCGCAATGGTTATACTTGGAGCAAATTAATCATTACACGGGGTGATGAATGTTAAGGATATGTGTTGCTGTCTTATTTTTAGTGTCTAGCATTGCTAATGCTGCTGGTATTCCTGAGCCTCAAAATAAAGCTGCTTTTAATAATTTCAAGACGATTTTGTCTGGATTTTTTATTAAACGTGGAATCAATTCTGCTAAAAGTGGGAAAAAAACAGAATTTTTTCAAGATGTGAATGGTTCGTATTCTTCTGTTCAGTTGTATAGAGAATATAAGCAAAATGAGCTTGTTGCTAATAAAAAATATAAGGGTAAAAAAATTAGAGTGCATGGCACTACTGAGAGTGTGACTGAAAATTTTATTGGTCAAGCTGTAGTAAAAACTGAAAGCCCTGATTTTTTTCTTGGTAGCACCATGTACAATGTTGATAAAGAAGATCCTTATGTTTTGAATTTAGTGCCGGGTTCAAAAGTAGATATGGTATGTGTAGGTGCAGGGTTTGTTATGGATAGTCCTATTCTTAATAACTGTGTATCAACAGATAGTTACATAGAAACCCAGATTAAAAAAAATATTAATTTTTCTAAAGTCATGGACGGATTAACTTATCTTTACTACATCCCAAATGAAGATATTTTAGGTAAAGAGTGTCATACAACTGCATCTTGCAATGAGTTTATATCAATAATCGCGCTGTTGGTTAACAGAAACGGAGATGAATATACTGAAAAAAACTTCACTGAGGATGAAAAAAAGGAAATTATTCAATTAGTAGAGCGGTATGAAATAACGGAAAAATCAATAAGTGAACGGACTGATAAAATGAAAAATTTCGTAGAGAAATACAAGACTGAATTTGAAAAACGATTCGGCTTTAATGGAGACTCAAAATTATGACTACTTGCAGTGATAACAAAATAGCCCCGTAGGGGCTTACTCATGTGACATTTTCTTCAATGTTTCTAACAAAGCAGCCTTGAATTTATCCGCCTCAAGTTGAGCTAGCTCATCAATCTTTTTAGGTTGTGATTCATCGTCTATGGCGGATTGTAGAATCATTACCATCTCTGAGTTAAGAGAACGCCCGTTCTTCTTAGCTCTTCCGGTCAGCGCCTCCTTTAACTCGTCAGGCATTCGTATGCTGTATGGACTTATATCTCTAACTTTTTTCATTGAACTCAGCCGATAATCATATTGATATCAAATTGTATTCACTTTACCCTTGACATGATATATTCATAGTTATATCTTTGTGATATCAAAAAGAATCACAAAAAGGAAGATGAACCATGAAAGAGGATAAGGCAGCATATACATTAAGGATGTCAATAGACTTAAAAAAATTGCTTCAAAAGGTAGCTAAACAAGAAGGGCGTTCATTCAATGCAGAAATTGTTCAGCGAGTGATGAAAACTTTAAAAGATGATGGGCATATAAATGCTTAAAAACAGTGAAGCCCTAATTGCTTGCGACAATCAGGGCTTCGAAATTGCCAGAAATCTTGAGGAAAACTGACATGAATAGTATAGCAATTCGTGAGTCACATAACACTAATCAAATTATTATCTCTGATGTCTCTATCCATCAAGATACTCAGGGTCGTTACTCACTGAACGATCTACATAAAGCATCTGGTGGCGAAGAGAAGAACAAACCGGCAAACTGGTTACGCTCAGATAAAACCGTTGAATTAATTGATGAAATCCTAAATGCTCAGATTCGAGCATTTAAACCTGTAGATTCACGTAAGGGCCGCCATGGTGGAACTTATGTTTGTAAAGAGTTGGTCTATTCTTATGCCATGTGGATCAGCGCTGCGTTCGCCCTGAAAGTTATTCGCGCCTACGATGCGCTTGTTACGGGGCAAATAGATGTAGAAGCCAAACCCCGTAAACAGCCCAAACAGATAGCCGGACGTATCACACCAGATCAGCAAGAGGCTATCAAACAACTGGTTCTCAATCGTGGCAAGGCGTTACCAAAAGAGAGCCAAGCTAAAGCAATGATAACTATGTGGTCAGCCCTGAAAACTCATTTTGGATGTACTTACAAAGAAATAGAGAGTGAACAGTTCACAGAAGCCCTTTCTTTAGCTGCACGAGTACCATTGGAGGGTGAATATATTGCTAAAGAAGAATTACCCGCACCAAAAGTGCAGTCGCAATTATCTGATGATGAATTAATCACCCTGTGCTGGTCATGGCACTACTTAATGATGTGTCGTGCTGCTATGGATGATATCTACCCGCTTTTAGATGTAGCAGAACATAAACGGGCTAAGGATTTTCACACCATGCCAAGAGAAAGTGCATTTAATGCTGGAATGATGCAATCAATACTCCAGAGATTAACTACTCATCTCACGCCAAACATTTTTGATAACACCCGAATTCTAAATAATCTCAGACGGGAATCATTAACAAAATAAACAGTAAGCCAAGGATGGCTTTAATTAACCTGTGAGAATAAATTTTTCCAACAAATGGAATAGTCACACAATAAATCTAATAAAAGACCGCAAAACGTCCCCTTTTTTCCTTTGAGGGGAACAGCAAGTTATTTATCCTAGATGCAATTAAAACGAAGTATTACGAAAAACAGGAGAATGAAATGTCATTGGAAATAAAGAAAGTGAACACGAATATTGGATGCAGTATTTGTGGCAGAAACAGCAAAGACAGCAAAAAAAGTCATTTATTTATCGCTGGCCTGTATGGGTATATATGCTCGTCATGCATCAGTGACTGCGTAACTATTCTCGCTTCATGTATTGAAGATAACATGAATAACGCAAATAAGAATACTGGTGAAGGAAATGAACAGCAGACTCAATAAAGTCGAAACCTCGAAGGCTGGCACCAACGAGGCTTCTAAAACGTCAAATCTTACGAGGAAAATAACGCTATGAAAATTTTAGCACCTGCAACACAAGCTGTCACTATGTCAAGCCGTGAGATCGCGGAACTGACAGGTAAACGAATTAGCGATATTCATCGTGATATTCGAGCTATGGTTCCTGCGCTGTACGCGGTTGATAATGGAGAAAATGTTAAATCATATAAGTGGGATACCGACAAGGATAAGATGATGGCCTTTTTGCTTCATTATAAAATTCAAGGTGTTAAAGTAAATTTTGATGACAGAGGGTATGTTTACGAATTCCTACTAGACCGCCGCCACACAGAAATCTTAGTTACTGGTTATGACGTTAAAAGACGAGCGGCAGTCATTGACCGTTGGTTTGCTCTGGAATCTAACGTAAGAAAGATCACCAAGAGTCAATCTGGTCTTCCTGAATACCGATTCGCCAAAGCAGAGCAATTGAAGTCTGTTGCTCTAGAAAAGAATATTGCGTCAATTGAGAGGCTAACTACTCTTCTGCCTAATCTGGATCATCTGGCTAAGCAGTCATTTGCCGCCTCAGTGATTAATCCTATTGTTGGTTTTGCTGCAATCCCTCTCCCTGCACTAGAAGAGAAATACTACACGGCTGGTGAAGTTGGAAAAATGCTGGATGTATCAGCAAACAAAATCGGACGAGTTGCCAATGAGCACAAACTCAAAAATGAACAACATGGTAAGTTCTTTTTGGATAAGTCTGCTCACTCAGATAAGCAGGTTGAGGCATTTCGTTACAATGAGAACGGTATCAAGGCGCTCAGGCATTTGATTCACGGCGTTGAAGTAGCTTAAGGATTAGAGCCATGGACGGCGATCAAATACTGATCTATTTAGATTAATTGATCAATCTAACAGTGATAATCAGTATTAACAATACATATTTACGCGTATTACGTGTGTAAATGGTTGAATATTCGAAGCGCTTCGCACTTTGTAATGGATTATCTTTACAAAACGTTACAATCACGAGATAAATAGAACGCGCTAAAACGGCGAAGCCCCCAACCGTCGTGGGGACAGTTAGGGGCTTCTTATACAACATCTAATACCTACCGAGGAATATAGACATGTTAAGTATACCAGTTAATGAAGTTTGTAAAACCTCTAATTCTGTACAAAGTATGACCGCCATTATGCACAACAGCATTCCAGTTATTACTACTGAGTTGTTGGCTAACGTTTATGAAACAGATGTTATTAACATTCAGGTTAATCATTCCAGAAATAAAGGCCGTTTTGTAGAAGGTAAACACTTCTTCAAGGTTGCTGGGCAAGGACTTAAAGATTTGCGGCTTACTTTAAGTAAGTCACAAAATTTGCGACTGACAGTTAGTCAGTTACAAATTTCACCAAAAGCACGAAGCCTCGTCCTCTGGACAGAACGCGGCGCTGCTCGTCACGCTAAGATGTTAGATACTGACAAGGCATGGGATGTTTTCGAGAAGCTGGAAGACTTTTACTTCAACCAGAAAGAAGCGGAACCAGTTGCACTGAAAACCACAACCCAAGACCGTACCCCTCTTCGTGGACTGGTTAATACTCTGATGGGTAAATATGGAGTCAGTAATAAAAAGCTGTTCCAGATGATTCATCATGAGTTCGGGGTAGGTCATATAAATGAGTTAACCAACGACCAGCTTCCCTCTGCGATAGAGTATCTGGCGACTAAAGCAATTGAGGGTGAGTTCCTTGGTCGGGAAGAATTACCAAGCATCGACTTATCATCTGAACTCAGAAACGCCAATGCCTTATATAAAAACCTAATGCACCTCAAAGATACTTGGGATACCCTCAATCCACATTTATCTGTTTTAACACCTGATATAGCGCATGCGTTTAATGGGGCATTTAGTAATGTGAGCGGTCCTGTCTTAGCCCTTAAAAATGGCCTTGAGCGAAAGGCTAGCTACTGAACTAACCCCAAGCCACGGACGGCTGGTTTTACGAAACTTTCGTAAAATTCATTGCGGAATAGATGCAATAATGTACAATGTAATACAAACGTAATTACATATGGTGATGCTATGAGCACAATTCAGATCAGAGTGGATGAAGAACTTAAAAAGAATGCATATCAGGCATTTGAAAAACTGAATCTATCTCCTTCCGATGCCATGCGGCTCTTTCTACGCTATGTAGCAGAAAATGAGAAACTGCCGTTCACAGAAGTATCCGTGATGGTCTCGGAGCAAGACGAAGATGAGGATATTCTTGATGTCGTGAGGGAGCGCTTAAAAAATCCCGCTAAACGCATCCGGGTAAATATCGATGAAATTTAACATTGAGTTTGACGAGCGTGCTTTAAAGGAATGGCATAAGCTGGATGATACCATCCGTGAGCAGTTTAAAAAGAAACTACGGAAGCTACAAGATAATCCTTATATCGAGTCAGCCAGATTATATGGTGATTTAGCTGGCTGTTTTAAAATAAAACTTCGCTCTTCTGGATTTCGTCTTGTCTATCAGGTGATAGATGAAGAGATTGTGATCTGGGTGATAGCGGTAGGCAAAAGAGAAGACTCGAAAGCCTATAAGATAGCCAGCGAACGAATTGCACGATAAGCCATAAATTCATAACTAACCCGCACTCGCGGGTTTTTCACATCTAAAGCCGCCTCGTGCGGTTTTTTTGCGTCCAAAAATGAGGTGCCTATGTTTGGAATGCCAGACCTACCCAAAATGCCCGATATACCCAACTGGAAGGGAATTCCTGACGCCGCACTGGATGCAGGTATTAGCCTAGGCGGTGCTGCATTGATAAATAAGCTGTTTGGTAATTATTGGGGGATTTTCAATCAATACGGAATCCCTCTGTTATTGGCTGATAGCGTGATATCCCTGCAATACCAGAACCAGTATCGGGTTGTGAGTGCCCCGATAGAGAACGGCTCATTTGCGACTTATAACAAAGTGAGTGACCCGTACAAAGTCACTGTACAACTCACCAAGGGCTCAGGCGGAACTCTGGAGCGCGGCGCTTTCTTGGCTCAACTGGAAATTCTGGCAAAAAGCACACTCAAATTTCATGTTGTCACGCCTGAATTTGTCTACACCAATGCGGCTATCGTTGGCTACGATTTGGCGCGAGAATCCAAAGACGGGGCGACATTGCTCAAGGTTAATGTGCATCTAGAGGAGGTCAGGGAGGTGAAGGTTGAATATGGCAAGGAAGAGGTCAAAAATCCTGATGATGCTAAGAAAAAGGATACGGGCGACCAGACGCAAAAAGTGGAATCTCAGAAGCAGCGAGTGGAAAAGGGGGATAAGTCGTGGTGGAAATATGTAATAAGTAATCCTGAATCAGCATTTAATGATGCAATGAAGGAATCCTATGAATTTGCGGATCAATTAACCGGAGGGAAACTAAAAGAACTTAATAAATGGTTATCTGGAGGATTCCAATTGTGATTGTTGAAATAGCAATATCCCCCATCCCAAACCAAACGACCTCATTCTCTATTGGGACAGATTTAATTGAATTAACGCTTGAAACCCGATTAGAAAATATATTCGCCACAGTAAAACAGAATGGTGAATATCTGGTCTGTAACCGTATTTGTCGAAATCTCACATATATATGTAGGTGGCTGGTATTTATTGATATCGAGGGTAACTCTGACCCTGAATATTCCGGCCTCGGCTCCCGTTATAAATTGGTATGGAACGATGAAATTTAACCGAAAAGTAATCAAAATCACGCTTACGCTTTCAGGCAAAGACGAATCATTTACCTCCAGCAATCAAAATAAACTTTCTTCAACCGGACTTCGGGTCAGTGCTGAGATTAACTATGGCAATGGTGCTATTACGCCTCATGCCAGAATTAAAGCCTATGGCCTGCCAATGGAGACAATGGAGAAACTATTGCGTATTAAGTGGAACGATATCAAGGCACTGCGTAATAACATGACGATTGAAGCAGGCGAGGAAGGTGAAGAGTTATCACAAGTTTTTAAAGGTGGCATTACCTTTGCCTATCCCGATTTTGGCGATGTGCCTAATGTGGCGCTGGTGATTGAGTCCCAGACTGCTGTACTGGATAAAATGATGGGCGTTGATGCAGAAAGCTACGAGGGCGAGCACGATGTGGTGAATATCATGGGCAACATCTGTAAACGCATCAGGTACACTTTTGAGCCTAATGATGTCAGCGTCAGCGTATCCGATCCGTATCTGCATGGTACTGAAATCGAAAAAATCCGGCAACTGGCTCATGCCGCCAATCTGGATTTGTATATTGAAAATAAAAATATTGCTGTTACCTACAAAGATTCCCCCCGACGAACATTAAAAATCCCGGCTATCTCACCTGAAACAGGATTAATTGGTTATCCGGTTCCAACCATGATCGGCGTCCAATTCAAATGTTTCTATGACCCGCTGGTGAGGTTCGGTGGCATCGTGCGAATTACTGGCAGCCAGATAGGTATCTGTAATGGAGACTGGCTAATCTACGGAATCAGGACGATTTTAGAAACTGAACAGGATTCTGCGCAATGGTTCATGGAAGTTTCAGCTAACCGGAGAGGTGATAAAAATGTCGCAATCAAAAAATGAACGGGTGTCGTTATACGACCCACAAACTACGGCGGGCGGCGCTCGTAGTCAAGAGGCCATTATCTGGTCGCTCATCGGGAAAATAGGAACGGTGGCAATATGCAGGGTGGAAAAAGTTAAGGGCGGTGGCGTCGCTCCTGTGGGGTATGTTGATATTTTACCCCTGGTGCAACAGGTCGATGGTGCAGGCAATATCTACCAGAATGCCACCGTCTACAATGTGCCGTATTTCCGGTATCAGGGCGGCGCAAATGCGGTGATTCTCGACCCGAAAGTAGGTGATTTGGGAATTTGCCTCGTCTGCACCCGTGATATTTCAAAGGTGAAGCGAGCCAAGAGGTCAGTTCCACCTGAGAGTAAGCGGCGATTTGATTGGGCTGATAGTCTCTATATCGGTGGATTACTCAACGGTGTACCTAGCCAGTATGTTCATTTCCTCGAAAACGGAATCAATGTTGTTTCCACAGGGGTAGTGAATGTCAAGGGTACAAAGATCATTTTAGATGCACCAGTAGAGACAACCAGTACCATTCATGCCAAGAGCGATATCACCGATAACACAACCACTAATTCCCTATCAATGGCGGGAATGCGGACAGTCTACAACAGTCATAATCACCACGATAACGGGCAAGGTTCAAATACCAGCCCGCCTAACCAGAAGGCGTAATCATGCGGACATTATTTCTAATGCCTGCCACATGGGATCTAACTCTCGATGCGGCGGGAAACCTCGCTATTGCCTCAGACCAGTACGCCAGAGCGCAATCAGTAGCCAATGCCTGTCGGGTGTTTGTGAAAGATATGTACTACTCACAAGAGGCGGGAATTCCGTATCTGGAAGAGATTCTGGGGAAAAACAGATACTCACTGGCGATGTACCGGAAGTATTTGGAGGACGCTGCAATGTCTGTTAATGGCGTAGTTTCAGCCACGGCAGAACTGAGCACAGCAAATGACCGGATAGTGAGAGGTCGAATTAATTTTACCGATATTGACGGGCGGGAGGGGGTAATAGAACTATGATACCTAAACTACAAATCACACCTGATGGGATATTAGCCCCGCCAACTCAGGAGGTGATAGATGGCTGGTGGCAGGTACTTAAAGGGTGCTTTGGTGACAATCTCAATACCGACATGAACACTCCACAGGGACAATTGGTTACTACCCTGACAGCCATTATCACCGACGAACGCAATTTCTTTGTTAACCTCCTGAACAGCTTTGACCCACGTTACGCTGACGGCATGATGCAGGATGCACTGGCCTATATCTATTTCCTGCAACGCAAACGGGCAACAAAATCAGTGGCCGAAATCACGATTAACGGACTGGCAAACACGGTTATTCCGGTTGGATTTCAGATTACTGATGACTCAGGGAAAACATGGAGCACGCAGACAGAGTCCAGAGTTGGTGACGATGGATTGGTGGCGGTTAATGTTTACTGTGATGTTGCTGGCAGAGTTATAGCCTCGGCAGGGGCTATTAACCGCATTGTCAAAAACATCAATGGTGTTGACTCGGCCATCAATAAAACGGCGGCCATTGTTGGCAAAGATGAGGAATCACGGCAGGAATTTGAATTAAGACGACAGGAGTCTGTCGCGGTCAATGCCAAAAATACCAATGCCGCCACCTATGGCGCAGTCTCCAATATCAACAATGTCGTTGATTGTTATGTTGTCGATAATCCAAATAATGAAACTATTACAGTTGGGGTAACAAGCTATCCGTTGATCAGAAATTCTATCGCTGTTTCTGTGGTGGGTGGCGATGACAATGAGATAGCGCGGCAGATTTTGGCAAAGGCCGGCTCTGGATGTTCATTTGCAGGGAATACAATGGTCAAATATGAGGACACGGATAATTTCCCCTACCTCCCGCCTAGTTATGACATTAAATTTATCAGGCCGCATCACATCCCTATTGAGTTTATTGTTACGTTCGAGGATAAATTGAAATTAACGCATCAGGATAAAATAGCTGTTCGCAATGCGATCCTGAGTGAGTTCGAGACGGGCAGGGGTAAAGGCCGGATAGCTAAGCGACTGATTGCCAGTGACTATATTTGCGCAACTGCTCAATCAACGCGAGAGCGGATAATATCGATTCAAATAGCACGGCAACACAATACGTCAGTTAACTATTTGGATTTCGGTATTGATGAATTCCCGACATTATCCATAGATGATATAAGGATTGAGTAATGATTGATATAAAAGAGACACTACTCAGCCAGTACGCCAATAGTCCTACCATTTGTACCATCCTCAACTCAGTTAATGAAACTATCGACCCCAGAGCTAATGCAGACGAATTTTATCATCTGGCGGTCAATGTTCTCACGGCGAGAGGGTTTGGGTTGGATATCTGGAGCAGGATTGTTGGCATTGGCAGGGATCTGTCCATACCAGACCCAAATATTGACTATTTTGGATTTAAAGAGACTCAAAAATTCACCCCGTTCGATCAGTCGCCATTTTATTCTGGAGGGGTGGATGCATCATATATGATGGATGATTATACATTCAGAAATGTTATACTAATGAAGGCGTATTCGAATATTTTATATGTGACCGCGCCTAACATTAATAAATTTCTAAAATGCTGTTTTTTGAATGGTCGTTCGTATTATTTAATAACCGGACATATGACTGCTCGATATGTATTTGAATATCGATTATCTGAGTTGGAAAAGAATTTAATTTATAATCGACAGATATTACCTCGTCCATCTGGAGTAAAAGTCAGTATCATAGAGTTACCATTAGGTGAATATTTTGGATTTTATGGAACTGGATTTCAACCATTCGATCAAGCATCGTTTGCATAATAGGTGAATAATGAAAAACCCAAATTTAATACCGAAACCTTTCGCTCAGAACGGGCAAAAGGACGAGATACCTGCAAGCTATAAATCAGACCTACCCAACCAGAAGGCCACGTGGGACACTGGTTTTCCACAAATCACAATGATGCCTGTAGCGGCAGGTGGATTACCTCCCAGCGGCAGAGATTTTAATGGTATCCTAAATCAGATATCCGATAATATCGTTCATTTATCCAAGGGGGGTAAATATAAATTCTCTCAGGAATACGCTAATTCTATTAACGGATATCCAAAGGGAGCAATATTACAGTCCGATGATGAAACGAAAGAGTTTCAGAGTTTAATTGATAATAATAAAATCAATTTTAATACTGAGTCAGCAGATAAAATTAACTCAGCGTGGAAATTGGTTAATACAAATCAAATTTTGGATGAATTGAATAAAAAATTCGATAAATCGGATGTGGTTCAATCTGTAGGCAGTGGTATATCACAGGTAATGAGCCAAAAATCAGTAACCGATGCTATGAACACACGCCTGGAAAAATCCCGAAACGGCGCCGATATCCCCAACAAACAGGAGTTTGTGAAAAACCTCGGTTTGGCGGGAACCGTAGAACGGGTGGAACGGACTAATTTAGGCAAAACTCACACACCGCGTACGACATTGAAATCCGGTGAATGGGGCAAACCGATTGGTTACTCAGT